>CAYUVA010000009.1:23799-95473 GCA_964448115.1 uncultured bacterium | reverse complement strand
ACCAGCAGCCCGATTGAAAGAATGATGGCGGACATGGTGATCATGTTGAGATCGACCGCAAAAACCCACATCAACATGAAAGTCATAAGGAAAGACACGGGTATGGAAATGGCGATTATGGCCGCCTGGCGCAAGTGGGCCATGAACAGAAAAACCACGATAATGGTAAGAATGATCGCGACAAGCACCGAACTGGTCATGTTGTCGATGACGAGTTCGGTAAATTGAGAATCATCGTCAGCGATGGCAAATCGGAGTTGAGGCAACTCCCGCTCGATCTCGCCCAGCGTTTCACGGACGGCGGAAGCCACTCTCACGGTGTTGGCGTCATCCCGCTTCAGCACTTGCACGGCGACAGCCGGCTTGCCGTTGAAATGATAGGCAGACCGTTGCTCCTTTACCGTTTCGGAGACATCTGCAACATCCGAAAGGCGAATAACGTGATCGCCACGCCGCAGGAGCACTATCTTGGCGACCTCGCCAGGGGAGGACAACGGTGCATCGAACCGGACAACCGTTTCCATGACACCGACGTTCACCCGGCCACCCGATTCCATGAGATTCCAGTTCTCCAGTGCCTTCGCCACCTGGCCCATCGTGATCCCGAAGGCGCGCAGTCTGTCCGCGTAGACCGCCACCTCGAGCTGCCGCTGGTGACCTCCGAAGACATCGACCGCCGCCACCCCGGGAACCAACTGTATGCGGTCACGAACGGGGTTGTCGGCCAACTCCCGTACTTTTTCGAGCGGGAGGGACGAACTGGTGGCGGCAATGGTAAGAATAGGTTTATCCGCTGAGGAAAACTGCATTATCTGGGGTTCTCGGATACCCTCGGGCAACCTGTCGCGGATGCGGCTGACGGCGTTCTGTACGTCCACGGCCGCTTCTTCCACCCTGCGCTCATAACCGAACTCGACCTTCACTACCGACAGGCCCATGTGGCTGATTGAACTCACGCGCACTACGCCGTCAATCCCGCCAAACTCCTCTTCCATGGGCTTGCTCAGGTTCTTGGCCACATCCACCGCGGCGACGCCGGGATAGGGCGTGACCACCGTGACGACCGGTGGATCGGTATCAGGGAAGAGGCGTACCGGAATGGCAAAGCGAGCAGCCACCCCCAATACAATTACAGCGATAAGGGCCGCAAAGACGGTATAACGGTGCCGGATGGAGAAACGCGGCCAACTCATGGAGCAGTCCTCCAATTGTCGCGAGGTTGCACTCGGCTGCCATCCTTAAGACGTGGATCTGGAGTGACGACCACCGTTTCTCCACCTTTGAGACCGGACACAATTCTTACTTGCCCGCCTTGAGTTTGACCAACGCCAACAGACCGCCAGCGAGCGATATCGTTCTCAACGACATAAACGCCCGTGGTGCCTTCACGGATTCGTACGGCCGCCCGCGGCAAGACAAGCGCCCGCTCGAACTTTGCCAGGATCACCGTCACATCCACCGTCATACCGGGGCGGAGCCCCTCCAAGTCGCTGGTAATAAGGACATCAAAGGTGGCGTTGCGAGTTGCCGTATCGAGGGCTGGATAGACATGAGCCACTCGGGCGGCGATTGATTCGCCCAGAGACGGCACGACCAATCGGACCTCGACATCCTTTCGTGCCGGGAGTTCCACGCCACGTTCCTTGGGAACCCGAGCTTCTGGCGCACTGGCTCTCCGCGTATCAGAGGAACATCCGCTTGGATGAGGAAGAATCTCGGCAATGTCTTTTTGCGGCACAGAGAAAACGGCCTTCAGAGGTCGTGTTGCCACCAACTCCAGAAGGACTTTGCCGGGCGCGGCCAGTTCACCGACTTCGGTGTTAAGCCGCTGGATCGCACCGGAAAAAGGGGCATGAATCAGCGCGTAGCCCAGCTTGGTGCGTGCCGCGGAAAGGGCATATTCGTTCGCAGTCAAAGAAGCCTCCAAAGACGCCACCATACGCTTGCTCTCGTCTCGTTTTTGAGGCGGGATGGCCTCGGCTTGAAGCAGCTTCTCGTCACGGTCGGCCTGGAGTCTCCAGTAATCCAGATCGGCCCGGATACGTCTTGCAGTCGCCTCAAGCCGCCCGACTTCCGCGCGCAGTTCCCTGTCGTCCAAGGTGATCAACAGATCTCCCTTTTTGACGGTTTCTCCTTCACGGTGGTGAACCGCCTTCACTCGGGTGCTTACCCGGGCCGAGATCAAGGCCCGCTTGGCGGATACAACACTTCCCGTATAGCGGCGAGATATAGTGAAAGGACCGGGTTCCACCCTCACGGTCTCCACCGCGAGAGGACGGCGAGGCGCTGGCGGTGTTGGTTTCAGCCGTTCGCGAATCCGGTGTACGCCGAAAAACACCACCAACCCTACAAGAGCCAGCAGCAGTATCCCGGCTACCAGCTTACGCCATATACTCATCTTTTTCCCATTCTGCTTGTCGGTTGCCGTTGTCACTATTTATCGTCTCCTTTTCTCCAATGGGTTTTGATGCTCTTCCTTAACCGTCGACGAGTTCTTCGGAACCTTCACCGCGACTTGAAACTGCCGTACGAAACAGCTCCCATGCGGCTTCGGCGTGCCCGACAAGATCCACTTTCCTGCCAGTACCCTTCCATAGAACGACTGCAGGCAGAACCATTCCCTTGAACATCAGTACGACGGTCAAGGGGTCGATGTCCGTCCTTAACCGTCCTTCCTGTTGTCCTTCTCGAATGATCTTTTCAACTTCTTGGAAATAGCCGGTCATAATGGCCCGCACCTTGGCTCTTCGGTAATCGGAGCCGGTGAAGATGCTTTCAAAGAAGATGATATGGGGAATTGCTTGGTTTTCAAGGAGCAATCGGATCTCACGCATCAAAAGCACTCGAAGTCGCTCCAAGGCATCTGACGATTCTCGGCGGGCCAAGGCTACGTTGTGCAGCAGCCTTTTTCCTATCAGGTCGAGGGTTGCGTTCAGCAAGTCGTCTTTACTCTTGAAATGACGATAGATTCCCGACGGCACGAGACCGACGCGTTCGGCTACGCTTGCAATGCTTAGGGCCTGAATCCCGCGGCTTCCAATCAAGTCTAAGGCCGCTTGAGCGATCTGTTCTTGTCGAACTCCCGTATCCACTTTTTGCGCTCTCACAATTCCAATCTCCTATGTGAATTGTGAATCACTATTCACATGATACGAGACGGCCATGGTCTTGTCAAGGGCAAAAAAAAATTCACGGCCGGCCGCGGGGCTTGGGAGACCGGATTTCCGGAAGGCGGCGAGCCCTCCATTGATGTCTAATAAGGCTAGAGAGAGTCTCTCCCTGACGAGAAATCCTATGCTCCCGCTCCCTCGAGCAGCTTCTCCACTACATGTTCCCAGGTGAAGTGCCTCACAGACTCATAGCCGGCTGCTCCCAGTTCAGATGCCCTCGACTTGTCGGCATATAACCTCTCCATGCACTCGGCAAGCTGACTGGCTTGAGGTTCCACGATGAAGCCGCTTTGTTTATCCTTTACCAGCTCTAGAACTGCGCCGGAGTCCCTGCAGGATATGACCGGCTTGAGAGAGTGGAATGCCTCCAGGGTTATGTAGCCATAATCCTCGTCCACAGGAACAAACAGCACACCCAACGCATTAGCATATAAGGACAAAAGTTCCCTTGGCTCCACATATCCCAAGAATTGCACTCTATCGCTAACTCCCAGCTCCTTAGCTTTTTTCTTGAGCTTCTCCTGCAGAGGACCCCTGCCAGCTATCTTAATCTTGATCGGCGATTTGAGATGCGATGCTGCCTCTATGGCAAGCCCTGGTCTCTTGTTCCCCTCTAGTCGGCTGACAAACAGTATGTAGTCTCCATATTCTTTGTGATAATATTGCCCGATAAGTGGTGGTGGGCTATGTAGTGGCTGGCTATCCAAGGCATTAAAGTGCTTCAATCTCTGGCAGACGCGCCTGGACAGGGCGTAGATCTTCTTTGAGCTGCCGAGACTCTTCGTATCCGCATGATGGATTGCTTTCCTTATCGCATCATCGATGCAACTACCCTTGAAGTTAGAGAACTCGGTTCCGCAGAACTCGTAAAGCTCACGGTGTTGATGAAGCAACCATGTAACCTTGCAGGGATGTTCAATAAGATAAGCAGGGAACTTCAGCGGGATAACCATATCAATACTATCATTCGGGCTTTCACTCAAATCGATTAGGTTCCACAACAGCATCTCCTTCAGAAGGCGTTCTTTGGGAAAGTATTTGAATGGGATGGCAATCAACTCCACCTCGAAGCCCTGTTTTACGAGGGCTTGCTTTAGTTTCTCGGCGAGCATCTCAGCGCCACCGTAAACAAAGGGGATCTTTACCGTGCAGATACAGATATTCTTTATCTTTCCCATTCCCTCATCATCTTTCTGAATTCATCAGTGCGGTACTGCAATCGCTCCAACATCCTAGCCTTGGGTATCACGACAAGATCCAGGGTAGGACCGATCTCAACGGTAACCTTTTTCATCGGCGGATACATATCGCCATCGATGATGAATATATTCGGCTCCTCGGTCTCAAAGAGCAGCTTTTTTACCATCATGTCGTAGTGCCCTTCACCTTTGAGTTTTCGTCCAAGATAAACATTGTGCACATTGCGCAGCACTTGATACAGCCCCAGCTTAGTTATTATCGCATGGAAGTAGCCCTCCTTGCTGAGCGCATTATAGCAGATCTGCACTCCAAATGCGGTACTAGGTATCGTGGCGCAGTAGGAGCCGGTGAAGTAATCATCCATCACCTCGCCATCATCCACAGTGATGCGCATCTTGGTCTTTTCGAATAGCCACCTGGCAATCTTTCCGTTTACTGCGATAGTCCCGATTATCTTTACGGTTACGATCAGGGCGGGAAGCAGCCCCCTTTCTCCATGCTGATAGTAGTACTCTGCCATTCTCGCCGATACTCCGTTGCCAAAGCCAAAGCCATAGACATCGTTTACCTTAAGTGCGTCTCGATAGACTATGATCGGCTCATTATCCTGGCGCAGGAAGTGGACAGTCCTGCGCAGCACCTCCAGTGGTTTCCCTTTTACTCCGACATCCTTGGGGAAGCTGTTGAGCGTACCTCCGCCCAGCGGTAATATCATCGGCAGCCGCCGCTTTCTCTCCCTTGCCTGGAAGATCATCTCTGTAATCAGCGCCTGAGTGCTACCGTCGCCACCGATGAGAGCGATTATGCTGAACTCATTGTCGAAGCAGTCGGCTACTGCATCCGGAAGCTCATCGATACCCTTGGTATAGTATACCTTTCCATCCTGTCCAAGGATACGCTCGAAGATGGGGCGCAGCTTGTAGTAGTTGCTACGCTTACCCGCATGAGGGTTGACGATGAGTCCAATCTTGTATCGCATCTTTTTCTTCTTGTCAGCAATTATGCCAGCAAAAATATCAGAAGCCTATTTTAGCTTCATCGTTTAAATGGTCAACCTCTCAAGAATTAGACGCATCATTTCCCAAGTTCCTTACCTGCTTGTGTCAGGCTCAATCAGCATAAATACGCCAGCCCCAATAATCACTGTTCTCAATTTTACCCACAATAGTGGCCACATAAATTCTTATCTGAACAACTGGATCACCGGTGATCTAGTTGTGCATATCGCTTCTTGCACACATTGCACAACTGGTTCAATGTTGAACCAGTTACCAATCCCTATTTTGTAGGTATCGCTACTTCGTGGATATTTTCCCCCTTGAGTGTCTGTCTCAGAATGTAGAAGCACTCTTCCGAGTGCGACATCGCGCCCGAAAATCGCGCCCGAAGGGATACTCCTACAATTATCGTCTGAATTCATTCGGGTGTTGATATACGAGACACCCCGTCTCGCCCAGAAGCGAGCCAACCCTCTATCAAGAGGGAAATTAGGGGTGTATCTTTCCTCCCTAACCCTCCTCCCTCTCCCAAAGGAGCCTGTCTCAAAATCCTGCACCGTGTCATTGCAAGGACTGGATTCTCGTTCACCCGTGTTTGTATAAGACAAGCTAATAATATTCATGAAAGTAGGCTCTTTATTTACTCAATAACTTTATTTACTTAATGATGTTAGTATAATAGAATATATGCCTATAAATACGGAGAATTCCTAACTGGATTCAATACCTATAATCGCGAATCTGGATCAACTTTTGGAAAGATTCAAGAAGAAAGCACGGCATCTATACAAGTCAGTGGTGAATTTGATAATATTCGCAGCCACGCTTCCTATATTGCTTGTTCTCCGCTTGCTTCCGATAAGGGCTGGTGTTTTAGCTGCCAGGCTGCTGGCTGATTTCCTATATAAGATTGATCCTAGACATAAGAAAGTTGTACTTGAAAACCTTGAGATGGCGCTTGGCAAAGATATTGATCTCCATAAAAGAGAAGCTTTGGCTCGGGGGTGCTACCGGCATCTGGCGATATCGATTATGGAGATCCTCAAGCTACCTTACAGTAATGCACCTGCAATGCAAGAGATACTGCAATGCGATGATATCAGCCTGCTCAAGGAGTCTTTCGCTAAAGGCAAGGGATTACTGTTGATTACCGGGCACATCGGCAACTGGGAACTTCTAGGCGCAGCTTTATGCGCTTATGGATTAAAGCTTACCGTAGTGGCGAGGGCTCTTAAGAACTTCGGCTTTGATTGGATGGTTACCCGCAATAGGAGGCGTGCCGGTTTGAAGGTTATAAAACGCAAGGGAATGATGGCTGCCAAGCAGGTAATTCGTGCCTTAAAGAATGGAGATGTGGTTTGTATGCTTATCGACCAGGATACGAAGGTGAAGGGTGTGTTTGTAGAATTCTTCGATAAACCTTCCCATACGCCAGCCGGGGCTGCTGAGATCGCACTAAAGACAGGTGTGGATATCTTTTTTATCGTGTCCTTTCGAGAGGATGTACTAAAACACCGTGCGTTCATCAAAGGACCTATCAAGCTGCCAGAGGATATCGAGCAACAACAGGCAGTTATCGAGCTTTCTCAGTGCTTCAACGACTTTGCCGAGCAAGCCATCCGCCAACACCCACAACAGTGGGTCTGGATGCACCAGCGCTGGAAGACCAAGCCCAAGTAAGCTATATAAAAAAGCGGCAGCGAGATTTATGATATGATGTTGAACCATGAGATCAATTTCATCCAATAAAAAGAAACTGGCTATCGATGGCGGAAAGCCAATACGGGAGAAGTTCCTTGTCTTCGGGCAGCCTCATATATCGAAAGAAGAGATCCAGGAGGTGGTGCAGACCCTGAAATCGGGTTGGATCGGCTCTGGTCCCAAGGTGGAGCGCTTCGAGCAAGCCTTCAAGGAGTATATTGGCTGCGAGCACGCCATGGCGGTAAGCTCTTGCACTGCCGGGCTGCACCTGGCACTGCGAGCCTGCGGGATAGGTGCTGGGGATCAGGTGATAACAACACCGATGACCTTCGCTGCCACAGCCAATACCATAATCAATGTCGGCGCCGAGCCAGTCTTTGTCGATTGCGATAAAACGACGCTCAATATCGATCTAAGCCGCATCGAAAGCGCAATCACCGACAAGACAAAAGCGATAATCCCTGTGCACTTCGCGGGAAGACCATGCGATATGCCAGCCATAATGGACATCGCTGCTCAATATAAGCTATATGTCATCGAGGATGCAGCCCACGCCATCGAGGCGGTCTCACAAGGAAAAAAAGTCGGCACCATCGGCGACCTCACCTGTTTCAGCTTCTATGCAACCAAGAACATCACCACCGCCGAGGGGGGAATGGTTACATGCCAGGATGATGGGCTGGCAGAGAATATCAAGCTGCATGCATTACATGGACTCTCCAAGGGCGCTTGGCGGAGGTTCTCCGATGAGGGCTTCAAACACTACCAGGTCATCTATCCAGGCTTTAAGTATAACATGACCGATATTGCAGCCTCGCTGGGCATCCAACAACTGGCGAAGATCGAGCGCTTCCATGCCCGAAGAAGGGAAATCTGGGATCTATATAAAGAGGCATTTGCCGATTTGCCGGTGATTTTACCGCCCGGAGAAGCTGCTGGGGATCTACATGCCATGCACCTTTTCATACTGCTTCTCGACCTGGAGCAGCTCAAGGCCGATCGCGACCAGATAATGGAGGCGCTTTACCATGAGAACATCGGCTGTGGAGTGCATTATGTGAGCCTGCATCTGCATCCATATTACCAGGAGCGCTATGGTTTTGTGGCTGATGACTTCCCCAGCGCAGCCTGGGTATCAGAGCGTACTTTATCTATTCCCTTTTCGCCGCATTTATCAGATAACGATATCGCCGATGTGATAGCTGCGGTCCGCAAGGTGCTTTATTGGTATGCAAGGTAGTCTTATTTATAAAGTCGTAACTTATATGAAATGACTCCTTGATCATGATGACAGGATAATGTATATTGGATTTATGATGACTAAATTACAAAAAACCCGGACATGATTTAATGAATATTATCTAATGGATGATATTATGGTTAGAAATGATCTTTTTTTCCACACGGATACAATACAAATATATAATACAGATATCCTGAAAACAAATGTTATATGTAAAACTTCTGTTGATTTAATTGTTACCTCGCCTCCATATAATGTTGATATAAAATATAACTCACATGATGATACACTCTCATACAAGGAATATCTTTCGTTTACTCAGCAATGGCTTGAAAGATGTTATGATTTTCTTAAAGATGATGGAAGATTTTGCCTGAATATTCCGCTGGATAAAAACAAGGGCGGTCAACAAAGCGTCTGCGCAGATATAACAACAATAGCCAAACAGATCGGT
Source organism: uncultured bacterium (assembly GCA_964448115.1). Taxonomy (GTDB): domain Bacteria; phylum CAYUVA01; class CAYUVA01; order CAYUVA01; family CAYUVA01; genus CAYUVA01. The sequence continues at coordinate 86,707 of CAYUVA010000009.1, read as the reverse complement.
TTCAAGTACCATTCCACAATAATATGGAATGAACAGAACATTTCGAGAAGAACCGCCTGGGGGTCGTGGCTTTCGGCTTCAGCACCTTATGTGATTGCTCCCGTGGAAGTTATCGTTGTGTTTTATAAAAAGGACTGGAAAAAGACCAGCGGGAGCAGAAAATCCGACATCACCAAAGAAGAATTCATGGAATGGACAAACGGAGTCTGGAATTTCAGTGGAGAAAGCAAAAAACGGATCGGACATCCCGCCCCATTTCCCATCGAATTGCCTAAGCGATGTATCAAACTATTTAGCTTTGTTGGCGATGTTGTGCTTGATCCGTTTCTCGGAAGCGGAACCACTCTGCTTGCTTGTCTTGTACTGGGGCGCAGGGGGATCGGGGTCGATATCGATAGCAAATACTGCGAGCTGGCGAAAAATAGGCTTATAAAAGAAGGAAAAATCGACCAACAATGGCTTAATGCTAAAAGCGAATAAAAATAATGGCTAAAACTATTAAAGAGTTAGTTATGGAATATTTTATAAATCATCCCAACGAAGATCTTAAACATGGACCGGTAGTTGATTGGGTGGAAGAACAATACAAAAAAGAAAATAATAGAAAACCGAGAGACACGTGGAGAACAATTCGTGGGCTTTACCAGGAAGGCAGATTGATAAAGGTTGAAAAAGGGATTTATCGATATGATCCTGAAAAGAATGGTTTTGTCGAGCTGCAAAATTTTAGTCCAGCCACCAAAGAAGAAATCTTCAAAAGGGATAAATATACTTGTGTGGTTTGCGGCAGAGGACGCAAAGATGGAGTCGAGATACACGCGGATCACATAAAACCCAAAGAACTCGGCGGTGATAACTCTGTTGATAATGGTCAAACCCTTTGCTCAGAGCACAACATTTTAAAGAAGAAATATTCACAAATTGAGGCTGGGAAAAGATATTTTATTAAAATCTATGAAAAAGCTGTTGCCGAAAAGGATGATAGAATGATAAAATTTTGTGAGTGTATTTTTAAGTGCTTTGATTTATATCGTTTTAATAGTCATATAAAAACTCCAAAAGACAAGGCTCAAGAATAATTAAGAATATCATTATATCGTAAGGAATTCAAAGCAAATAGATAATCGAACTATTGAAACGAAGTGTTTAGCAAAAAAATAAAGATAGCAACAAAAAAGGAAAAAGAATTCTTTGAGAAAAACCTATATCCTTTTCAAAACGAGATACTGGCACAATGCGATAGCGATTTATTATATCTTAATCAAGTATCCCTTTGATGAGTTAAAGGAGCGTCTAGGGAAGATCGATATCGACAAGCTAAGGACAAGCGAGCGAAGAAAGGAGTTTCTTCAATTCATTGCACCATTACTCGCTGATTGTGAGACCTGGGATGACCTTTTCGATATTCTGCTTGATAAGCGAAAACGATAAGGCTCTTATAGCAAAAAGTAAGTTAAACTACTATAACTGTCATTCTGAGTTTTCCACCGCTTGTGCCAGGCTCACAAATAATGATATTTATGTCCTGTCCGCCCCGGATCTGTCATACCCGCGAAGCTTGTCATGCCCGTGAAACTTGTCCCCACGAAAGCGGGGAGCGGATATCCGGTCCTTGACCAGGCGGCACGACATAAACTTACCTGTCATGAGGAGCGAGCAAAGCCTGCCCTGAGCAAAGTCGAAGGGCTTTGGCGAGCGAGTCGGGGAATCTCATTAAAAGTTATATGATCATCATCACATTATTGGTACCAGAAAGGTCCTTAAAGTAATAGTCAGGTTCAGTTTTTTTTAGGACATCTTGATCCTCGTACCCGGTGCCGACTGCTACCGTAACTACCCCGACATCCTTACCTGCTGTAATGTCATGCCTGGTGTCTCCAAAGTAATAGACCTCCTCGGTTCCTATCCGGCAGCTTGTTATCTTCGATGCCCTGTCTATCGCGATGCGCAACAATTCGCTGCGTTGTTCCGCATCGCTGCCGTATCCACCGACCTTGATGAACTGCGCCAATCCGGATGCTTGAAGTTTCTGGGCAGCGATTGTCTCCATATTGCCGGTGGCAACACCGATGATCGTGCCCTCATCAGCGGAGAGCCTTCGCATCAGGGCGCTGATGCCAGGCATGATGCGAAGCTCGAAGCCATTGAGCATCTCCTCGCTGAAGTATCGAGGGTATATATCATGAAACTTGCCCATCAGCTCCTCTATCCGCCCCTCATCCAAACCAGCCTTCTTTGCCAACATCCGAAAGATAACCGGGTCCGTTCTCCCCGCGCAGGGTACATCACGCACGCTAAGCTCCATTCCGAATAGCTCCCTGGTTACTCGGCGTATGGCGCGATCGATAGGTCCGGTTAGCTTCATCAGCGTACCGTCTATGTCAAACAGGATCAGCCTTGGCGACATAATTTTCAATCTCGGTAACCATAAGGTCGGTCATTCGTTCCCATGAGAATCGCTGGCGCATCAGTTCGGTCGCCTCAATCATTTTACCCTCGCCGGCTCTTTGTGCAAGTTCATCTACGAACTGCTCCTCGTTTTGGGCAATGGAGACGAAGCGGTATCCAGCGAAGATCTCCTGTACGCTCTTCAGTGGCAAGGTTACAACCGGAAGCCCCATTGCCAGGTACTCAAGGAGCTTCAGGGTCAGCACCACATTGAGATTGTAGTTCGGCTTGTAGGGGATGAAGCCGACATCCGAGGCTGCGATATAAAGCGGGATCTGTTCGTAGGGGACGAAGTCGAGCAGCTTAACCCGCGATGAGTTGTACTTGGCTTGCAGGCGACTGTAACCCGGTCCCTTGGCTATTATGAGAAAGCTAAGATCCGTGTTTGCGAGCGCTATATCAAGGATGCGCTCCAGGGCATCTATGCCGTGGTAGGGATCGATCACCCCGTGATACATCGCTATCTTGCCTGACAGACCTAATCGCTGCTTGAGGGCAGAGACATCTTCAGCATTTATCCTGTGGGGATTGAATAGATTCGTATCCACACCATCGTAGCTTATACAGACCTTGTTTGGCTTTCGTTTAGTCCCTTTAAGCGCCTCGCGCTGCATTGCGGGCGTGATCACGAAAAGCTCATCAGCCATGGAGGCGAACAATCGCTCGAAGTACATCAGGATATCTACCATGAAGCGGGGATAGTGCTTCCCCTGCTGCAAGAAGCCGGTGATAATGTCGGTCATGCTTATGAATACAGGTATCTTCCAAATTCTCCCCGCCAGAAGCGCTGGTGCTGCGATTATGCAGTTGCGCACGAAGATGCAGTCGAAGCTCTCCTTGCGCACCAGTTTGAGCAGGTGAAAGGAGAACAACACCACATAAGCCGAGTATTTAAGCTCCCTGAAGCGCACCGTGCGATGAATGTAGAACGGCGAGAATGGCTTGAGCTTGATACCATATTGTTGCTCAATAGGCTCTTTGGGCATGAAAAGGGGTGTGGTAACCGTAACCTGGTGCCCCCTTGCCACCATCTTCTCGATAATGCGCAAATTCCCCGCCGAGCCACCGCCAAGCAGGGGTAGCATCTGTTCGTTGGAGCAGAATAATATCTTCATCAAGCAGCCTTGATATGGTCGTTTATTAGCATCATTCGGTAACGAAGACCTCAAGGTTGGGTAACAGCTTCTTTAGGTGCAATCCGTTTAGCAAAAGGAAGCTGAACAGCAGCGGCGCGCGCGGTTGCGGATACTGGCACTGGCTGCACAGCGCCACCTGGTATCCCTTACCTTCGAGGTGTAGCCTGCGCAGCGACGCCATGCGCCTGCCATTGAAAAGCTCGCTTATTGGGGCATCTTCGACATTGCCGAGCAGGTACTTGCCATCGTAGTCCGCGCAGCAGGGAACCGCCGAACCGTCATGGTATATATTCATGGAGCGAAAAATGTAAAAACAGGGGCGCTGGTGGTTGCTCGCCAAGCCATGTCTCTGGTTGCCCCGCTTTAGAAAATCGATCTCAGGCCGTATCCTTACCGCATTTGCGCTGCCATTTCTCCACATAGCCTTGAAGCTCGCGGTTTCATGCCTATTTTCCGGCATCACGATGTATTGCAGCAGCACATAAGGTCTTCGGGCATAGTGCTTGCGAAGCTCGAGGAAATAGCGGATGTTCTCCATTGTTTGTTCGTATTTTGCTCCCCGCCTTACCGTCTCATAAGTCTCCTTGGTTGCGCCATCGACAGCCAGGATCAAGTAGTCAATCCCCGCATCGAGCAGTTCACGGGAGCGGTGCTTGTCGAGCAGCACGCAGTTGGTGGATAAGCCGACAGCGATCCCCTCCTGCTTGCATATATCGATAAGCTCAAAGATATTGGTATGCAGAAGTGGTTCGCCGGTGCCATGCAAAAAGAGCAACTCGATGGTATCCTTCACCTCGCGCGCCACCCTTGCCACCAGCTCCCTGGAGACATCGCCGATCGGGCGGTGCATATCGTTGCGATTGCACATGATGCAGGCAAGATTGCATCGATTGGTTACCTCCAGCCCCATCTCTATAGGCATATTGCCGACTATATATCTTTTTTTAAGATATGAGCCGAGCAATCGGCTGCGATTGCGCAATCGAGCTATGGAGGGGCTGTTCCCCTTGAACAGGTAGCTTGTCATCAACTTCCTCGGAGATCATTAATAATCATAAGGAGTCTTAGCACAGCCCGCCTCACTGGTCAATAAATAGAAGAGCGGCAAGAAACTGGATGCCCGCTCCCCACCTTCGCGAGGACAGGCTTCGCGGGCATGACAAAGGGGAGGACAACTGCTCCATGTCAGTCCTGCGCCCTGGACTTCAAGCCGAGAATCTCGGTTTTTACCACAGCCTTTATCTATAGGTCTGTTTTTGTTATAAACATGATATGAACGGGGCAGAGATTCAAACTCTCTACCAGGAGATAAGGGAGCTTAAGGCTCAGCGCTCAGCGATAATCCTGGCACATAACTACCAGCGCCCGGAGGTGCAGCAGATAGCCGATTTCTTGGGGGATTCACTTGCTCTAGCCGTAGAGGCTACTCGCGGGGATGCCAAAGTTATCGTATTTTGCGGAGTGCTGTTCATGGCGGAGACCGCTTATATCCTGAATCCCAATAAGACCATCCTGCTTCCAGAGATATCGGCTGGCTGTCCGTTAGCCGATATGGCAGATGTAGAGCAGGTAAAAAGGATGCGAGAAAAATATCCAGAGGCAGTCTTTATCTGCTATGTCAACTCAACAGCCTCTGTTAAGGCAGAGTGCGACTGTACTTGCACCTCTGCAAACGCCTTCGAGATACTAAAATACTATCGAGACAGGCAGATCGTGTATTTACCGGATGTCAACCTTGCTTTATATGCCCAAAAGAGGCTGGGGCTTAATATCATCCCCTGGCAGGGACATTGCTATGTCCACCATAAACGAATTAAGGCAGATGAACTCAGAGAGATGAAGCGGACTTATGCGGATGCGTTGGTGGCTGCCCACCCGGAATGCCCTCCAGATGTACTGGAGCTTGCCGATCGAGTTTTGGGCACCGGCGGCATGGTTAAACTGGCAAAAGATCCCGATATCAAGGAATACATAATCGCCACCGAAGAGGGATTGGTGGAGCGGCTGCGCAGAGAGAATCCTGACAAGGTCTTTCATAAGATAAAAAAGGCTGTCTGCTACAACATGAAAGCCACTACGCTCGATCTGGTGCGTGATGCGCTGAGGCTCAACAGATTCGTGATCACAGTTCCTGAAGATATTCGTATTCGTGCCAAACAAGCGCTCGAGAAGATGTTCGAGATCACCGGTTAAGGCTTTTGAGACAGACGCAATGGGGAGAGGGCATTTTATTGCTTGTATGATTAGTATTAAACTAAAAAATAAACACTAGGAATTGAAAAAATTAAAAACAAAAAAAAGAAACTAAAAAAACAAGAGACTTCCCATGGATGAGCTTTATGACATACTGATTTTAGGATCCGGTGCAGCCGGGCTTACCTTCGCTATGGAGGCAGCCAAGAGCCTCAAGGTGGCGATCTGCACCAAGGATAGCGTAACCGAAAGCAATACACGCTATGCCCAGGGTGGTATCGCCGCTGTCTTGCGTATGGATGATGACTACCAGAAGCACTTTGATGACACAATGGAAGCTGGGGATGGAATATGCAACCGCCAGGCGCTCAAGGTACTGGTCTATGAGGCACCAGCCAGGATCAGAGACCTGATGCGTATCGGGGTACAGTTCGACCGCGACCGGCAAGACCAGCTCCAGTTCGGCAGAGAGGGTGGACACTCCAAGAGCAGGGTACTTCATGTGGGAGACATGACTGGCAAGGCGATCGAGGAAGCCCTTGTCTCGGCGGTGGTCAATAATCCGAATGTAAGCATCTTCGATCATCTGATGGGAGTCGATATCATCACTGGCCAAAATATGGTCATAGGGGCAGTGCTTATTGACCAACAAGGGAATTTGCACCGAAAATTTGCCAAGGCGATATTGTTAGCAACCGGGGGCGCCGGGCAGCTTTATAACCGAACCACCAATCCGCCGATAGCCACCGGCGATGGATTCGCTATGGCATCTAACGCTGGCGCCCAACTGGCTGACATGGAGTTCATCCAGTTTCACCCCACAGCATTCTATATGAAGGATGCACCGACCTTTCTTATATCCGAAGCCCTGCGTGGGGAGGGCGCCATACTTGTGAATCAGGCAGGCGAGCGATTCATGGAGCAATATCATGAATCAGGTGAGCTAGCACCGAGAGATATCGTATCCCGTGCAATATACGATCAAATGAAGAAAGAGGGAAGCGAACATGTATGGCTAGATATCTCCCATAAAGATCCGGAATACTTGAGGAAAAGGTTTCCTTATATATACTCACAGTGCTTGAAATACGGAGTTGATATTACAAAGGATAAGATACCAGTATCCCCGGCTGCGCATTATATCTGCGGTGGAGTGGTTACCGATATAGATGGCAAGACGCAGGTACCGGGACTATACGCCTGCGGCGAGGTTGCATGCACCGGTGTGCATGGCGCAAACCGTCTTGCAAGCAACTCGTTGCTCGAATCAGTCGTCTTTGCCTATCGAGCTGCCGTCCATGTGGAAAAGTATATCGCCTATCTCCCCTCGGAGTGGAACAAGCTGTACGAACAAAGTAGAAACAGGCCGCTCAACCTGGATGATAACAAGAAAGAGTGCGCTGAGTCCCAGATAAGATCCTATCGCACCAGGCTCCAGGACTTGATGTGGAAACACGCTGGAATAGTAAGGACGAACATCGGCTTGGCAGAGGCTTCCTATAGTGTTTTGGAGATGCTCGAAACCGTGCAAGGATGGTGTAAAAAATTCAAGCTTTCTACTAGTTTATTGGAGTTGAGGAACTTGATCTCCACGGCAAAATCTGTATTATATTTTTGTCGGATGCGTAAAGCCAATATTGGTACACATTTTAACTCCGACCTGGAGAAATAGCGTCTTGAGAAAGAAAGATAATCAGACTCCCAAGCTGAGATTTCGTCTCCTCGATGATCAGGCGACTACCGTTGATCTGCTCAATTATAGCGGGTTTAAGGATACCTTTGTCAGCCTGATCATGGAATCGGATCAAGGGAACACGCCGCTTTGCTTGGGCATCTTTGGTCCTGCCGGCTGCGGGAAAACCAGCCTGATGAGGATGATACACGATGAGCTAATACCCAACCGCAATCTCCAGGTGGCATGGTTCGAGTATCCTTATTTCCAGGACACACCTCCCATTTTAGCTCTGTTTCTCAATAGCCTGGTCGAAAGGGTTAAGGACAGTCTAGGTGGTGAGAGCTTAGAAAAGGCGGGGAATATCCTCGGCATCCTCAATGATACCATCCTCAAACAATGGTTGTATTCCAAAAATGGCGAATTTGACCAGGAGACACCAAAATCGCAGGCAATGAATTTGTTCATGGCAAATAGCGCTAATGTGAGAAACTTGATCCAGGAACTTATCTCTGTAATAACCGGTAATAGCAAGACGCTCATAATCTTTATCGATAATGTGGATAAAGCCATTAACATCGGGGAGAGCTACGATTTCTTATGCCGACTCTATGAGCTATTCATGTCTCCTAATGTGATTACCATCCTGGCTCTGGATAAAAAAGGCTATCAACAGCAGCTTGCATATAAACTCTTCGATGGAGATCAAAAAAGAGCGCAAGAGGGCTTGATGCGGCTTTTCCAGCTTTATTTCACTTTACCTGCTCTGCCATTGAAGACGACCATCGACTATCTGCTGCATCTAGGCGTGGAGCCAGAGATGATCGAGAACCTGGAGCAGGTGGCAGGCAAGTTGGAGCAGATCCCGCGCAAGGTGAAGAGCTTCCTCAATGTGCTAAGATTCATCGGACACACGGCAAGGTCGGTTAGCGTACAACCAAAGGTAAAGCTGATTATCGCTATCCTGATGCATCGCTGGCCGGAAGTCTTCGATGATATGCTATTCTATCGCCGCAAGTTCCAGGTGGTTATCGCACGATTATATGGAGAGAAAAAGGATCCCTCGGAAATAGAAAAGATTGTACAGACGCTTCCCCTTGATCTTAAGGAGAAATTTTCACGATATATCAAGATGCCGGATCTGATCGGTTTCTTCAGGGATAACCTCAGGCAACTTCTATCCAAAGAGATACTCGAGTTCTTTGTATTTTTACAAAGAAGCCAGGAGGAAGTGCAAGAGGATGTTGAGGAGTTGGAGCCGCAGGGCGATTCAGATGAGACCATTCCGGCTGAGATGGACGATCACCTTTTTGTGGGTGAGTATGAGCGCCCTTTGAGCCGCGATGAGGTCATTTATCGAATAGAGAACAAGCAGAGCCTAGAGGGAGCCAACCTTGTCAATGCTGACCTTCGGGATCTTGAACTCGATGGCATCAGTTTCAAGGGATGCGACCTAACCGGAGCTAGCTTTATCGGTACCAGCTTGAAAAAGGCTAACTTCGAGGGAGCTGTCCTACAGGAGACCAACTTCGAGAATGCAACCTGTATGGATGCTAACTTCTCAAGGGCTCAAGCGAGTATGACCATGTTCAATAACGCAAATCTTTGGGGGGCAAACCTTAGCGAGGCAAACTGCCATAAGGCGAGCTTCCGGTCCACGAACCTAAGAAGCACTGCAATGAATGGTGCTGATTTATCTTTTACCAATCTTATGGCTGCCGAGATGGTCGATGCCAACCTGGCAGAGGCGAATCTAACCGGCATAATAATCGATCAACATACACTGTTTCACTTCGCAAATATAGCCGGAGCCACCATTGAGGAAAAGACAATAGAGATACTAAGAAAAAAGTATCAAATAAATGAAAAGGGCATACTGATGCCCAAACTTCCTAGAAAAAGCAGCTAGAGAATACCCAGCCATAATCTTTGCTCCCTGTTTTTTTTTTATCCCTTTCCTCTTTGCGTTCTTTGCGTCTTTGCGTGATCCTCTTCTTTGAACCATAGTGATTAACACCCCTCAAGCCTAGTACTCCGGCACGGTCAGCTTCGGCCAGGGTAAACTCGCATTGCCAAGATTATCGGTTGCCATGATCTCAAATGGATACAGCAGAGGCAGCAGTCCGCCCGGTACAGTAAAGCTCCCGCCGAAGATGCCGTCCCCAGGCAGCCCATCATTGCTTGCCCCATCATCGAACAACCTGATACCGGTCGGCATTCCGCTATAATAAATCTCGACATTGGCGATAGAAGACGGACTGCTCCAGTGAACAATATAGGCAAATAGCTTCCACAGCCCGCCGTTATAGCGATCCAGGTATGTATCCCACCAGCCTGCGCAGAGAATCATCGGTCCCTCGTAGTCGCCGGTGTAGGTGCGGGTCGCCAGGTTGGAGTATCGACTCACATTGCCCGAAGTATCGTAGGCAGCGACCCTGATGTAGTAAGTGAGTCCGATGGTTAGGCTGCGCATCACCGTGTATGTGTTCATGCCGACATCGACCGGCGAGTCCCCTATGTTAGCTCCCTTACCGTTATAGGGGGCAAGTGACTCATCGTAGTCGTAAAAAAGGAGGTAGCCAGCCAGGTCATCCTCGTTGTTGGGCAGCCAGGAGACGGATAATCCCCCCTGCACCGCATCGACCACCAAGCCCTTGGGCGGCTTGGGAGCAAAGGTATCGCCATACCTGCCGGTATGCTCGTTGTCGTGGTGGAACTGACGCCATTCGAGCCTCTCCTCGCTGTATTGTCCGCTCATCTTCCAGGCAAATACCTTGCCGCTCGCCGAGCCGACCACAAGCTCGATCCGCTTGTCATTATCTAGATCTCCTACCGCCGGCGAGGAGAATATCCAGCCATCACAGCGCTTGGGGAAGCCGGGGATGGGGTCGCCGTTGCGCAGTAAGCCGATCACGCTGTTGTCCCCGCAGCCTATAAGGATCTCCTGTCGTCCATCTCCGGTAACATCTGCGATTATCGGCGAGCTTAGCACCAGGTCTGGCGCAGGCACATGCCAGCGGGGGAGCACGGTGGCATCTATATTCCAGCCGCCCACCATGTACGATGGCGTAAAACTGAAGATATCATAATCGATAAGCCCGGCTACCATCTCCAGCCCGGCTGCGCCATCGATCTCGCCGAGCGCCACCGAGGAGTTGGTCGCCGCGGGCAGGATCTCGGTCTGGGCGACCTGGCTGGTGTCGTAGTTATAGACATGGATGCTGCCGGTTACGGCGCCGACTATTATCTCAAGCTCGCCATCACCATCTACATCAGCCAATGCAGGCGACATGCTGACCCCATTGGCAAAGTAGTCGAACAAGGGTAACGCCTCGGAGGGCAGAAGCGGATACTTGGGGAATAAAACGCCGTTGTTTCTAAAAAGATAGATCCTCCCCCGCATATCTCCGCTGCCCGGCTGGTTGATGCCGACCACGACCTCGTTGTTGCCGTCGTTGGTTACATCGCCTACCGCAGCGGTACTGAAGATCTCGCCCAGGGTCTCAAAGGGCCATCCATCAAGAACATTGCCCGAATAATGGAAGGCATAGAGCTTCTTGTCAAAGGAGCCGATGATCACCTCCAGGAAGCGGTCGCCATCGAGGTCGGCAAGTGTAGGCGAGGCGAGAACCATGTCCCCGGTCTTGACCGGCCAGCCGGGGAGAAGCTCGCCCTGGTGGTTCCATGCATAGATCCCGCTGTCCATGCTCCCCACCACGATGTCCAGCTTGCCGTCATCATCTATATCTCCAACTGCCGGCGAGGATAATACGGGACCGTTGGTCATCACCGGCCAGCCATCCAGAGGGGCGCGGTTGTGATCGAGCACATATACTGCACCGTCCATAGCTCCGAAGACAACATCGTCCCTGCCATCATCGTTTACATCCGCTATGGCGACCGATGACAGCACCGAGGCGCCGGCATCGAAGGGCCAGCCGGTGAGCACATCAAGCTCCCTGACATATATAACCACCTTGTGCGTGGCAGTACGCTTGTTCTCACCAGTAACCGTGAGCCTTATGGCATACATCCCTCCAGGCTTGCCGGTGAGATTGAGCACCCCGAGCATGCCGTGATCCACGGGGGTGAATGACTGCCTGAAGGCAGTCCACTCGCTCGGCTCGCTTCCCCTGCCGTATTCGAGCTTGAAGCTGCTAAATCCCTCACCGCAAGCGGAGCCGGTGATATCGATTTTTCCATCCACATAAGTATGTTGATGGGGGGTGATGATGCGACAGGTAGGCGGTATGTAGCCGAGGGTGAGCGCCTTCAGCGCATTGGCTCTGCCCCAGCCTGTCTTTACATCCCAGCTATACTCCTCGATATCATCTGCTGAAGCCAAAAGAATGCCCATTAGCTCTTTATTGCTTAACTGTTTGAATTGGGACCAGACCAGGGCGGCGATGCCGGACACGGTGGCTGCGGCAAGCGATGAGCCGGTCTTTCTTTGGTATTTATTGCCTGGAAGCGCCACAAAGACATTCTCTCCCGGTGCGCTGAGGTCAATATGATATCCGGTATTGGATGCCCTTGCTCGAAGATCGTCATTATTGGTCGCGCCTACCGCCAACGTATGATTCAAGGCTGCTGGATAAAGCGGTATTCCGTAGTATAAATCTCCCATCGCAGCAACCAGCAGGCATCCGTGATCATAGGCATAATCGAGCGCATCCTCCAAGGCATAAGAGCGAGACAGCGAGACCACAGAGAGATTTATGATCTTCGCACCGTTATCAGCCGCATAATAAACCGCCTCGGCGATCATCGATGCAAAGGTGAACTCGCCACGGCTGACCCGAAGGGGCATTACGGTCGCATTCCAGGCAACCCCGGCTATGCCGATCACATTATCAGTATTGGCAGCAGCGACCGATGCGACCGCGGTGCCGTGCCCGTCAACATCGCTGGTTACATTGTTGTTCTCGTAGAAGTTCCAGCCATAGGCATCGTCCTTGTAGCCATTACCGTCGTTGTCTATATCATCCCCCGGTATCTCGCCCTCATTGATCCACGCTTTTTCGACCATCTCCGGGTGCCACCTGTCCAAGCCGGTATCTACTACAGCTATGATCACATTCAGGTCTCCGGTCTGTATATCCCAAGCCTCTGGGGCATCTATGTCCGCATCCTCGATGCGCTTGCCGGTGTTGTGCAGGTTCCACTGCTGAGAGAAGTGCTCATCGTTGGGCATAAGGGCAAAATAATATCCGTAATCCAGCTCCACATGCTCGAAGTCATCCAAAGCCTTGAGCTTATGAGCAACGATGTTTGCTGGCATGTCCTTGAACTCGATAACGAAAGTCCGCCTCGTAGAGCTTGAGTTCATCTTGGGATACAAGGGCTTAACCCTATCCACTGCATCCTGCCCTAGGGCTTTCATTGCCAGTTTTTCAGCATAAACCCGCAGGTTGAGGCGATCATCCATCAATTTTGGATTATCTTTCAGCTTGACAATAACTCGATGCGGCGCATAGTGAGAGTCCTTTAGGTAAAGATTGAGCCTCTCCTTATCAAATGCATCGGCTGCTTGAATATATTTAGCCAAAAGGCATAGCGAGGCTATGGCAGCGATCATCCAGCCTTTCCATCCCATCATTGCAACTCCTTATCAACGCTTCAGTCGCCCGCATAGCACCAGTGCGCTTATCCGAAGCAATTCGTAAACCTGGTACACGAATATAAGCGGATAGTAATATATTTTACTATATCTTCGCAACAATTTCAGATGCCCCTTCAGCCTGTTTTTTATCTTGTAAGCGCTGAGCATCCCGCTGGAACTGGAGACCTTGTGCCAGATAATCGCCGAGGGGACATAGAGCAGCTCAAACCCTTTGTTTGCTGCCCGAATGCACCAGTCGGTATCCTCCCCGTAGGCATGGAAGCCCTCGTCAAGGTAACCGACCCGCTCCAGTGTCCAGTCCGGCAGGAATAAGCAACAGCCGGTTACATAGCCGGTGCGCTCCAGTCGTTCGTACTGCCCCTTGTCATATTCCCTAATGCCACGATGTTTGATCCTGCCCAGGTTCATATCCACGATTCCGCCGGCATACCAGATTCGGTTCGGCTGCGCGTGATAGTAAATCTTTGCGCCGAGCATGGCTGCCCTTGGATGCTCCCGGGCTGCTGAAACCAGCGCCAAGATAAAGGCTTCATCGACCACCGTGTCATTATTAAGCAGGCAGTGGTATTTAGCGCCAAGCTCCCGTGCACGGCGCAAGCCGAGGTTGTTCCCTGCGGCGAAACCGACCGGCTTATTCAGCGCAAGGACATGGACCTGCCGGTATTCTTCGTTCAATCTCCCAGCTATGTCCTCATCAGAACAATTATCCACCACGATGATCTTAAGCGCTGGATAATCGACCTTCATCAGTGAGTTCAGGCAATCAGAAAGCAGATCCCAGCGGTTGTAGTTGAGTATTATAACTGAGACTATAGGCGCTTCTTTGCTCAACAGGATTCCAACCTGGAGGTGATATTTTCTAATTCTTTTTTCTTTGCGTGAGGCTTCTTATTTTCTTTATCACTTTCCTCCTTCAGCACTCCTCACGCCTGCCGGCAGCTCCCTTTTCAGCGGATAGTTATACTCCTTATCCATCCATCTGCTCAGCATCTCGCCCAAGAGTCCTGTTGAGATAAGCTGGATGCCGAGCAACATAAGCAGTATGCCCAAGAAAAGGAGCGGGCGGTTGCCAATCCATCTACCAAAGAACCAGCCGATAGCAAGGTAAGCGTTAATAATAGTACCCGCTAACAGCAGTAAGAATCCGCTGAAGCCGAAGAAATGCATAGGGCGACGAGAAAAACGACTTAAGAACATGGAGGTTATAAGATCCAAGAACCCAGCAAAGTATCGCCAAGAGCCATATTTGGTCTTGCCGTGCAGCCTTGGATTGTGCTTGACCTTGATCTCGGTAACCTTGAAGTTCTCTCTATGCGCCATGAAGACTATGAAGCGGTGCAGCTCGCCATAGATGGGGATGCTTTGTACAACCTCACGGCGGTAAACCTTGAGTCCGCTGTTCATGTCATGGAGGGTGATACCGGCTAATAGACTGGTTATCGAGTTATATAACTTGGATGGCAGGCGTTTGCTCAAGGGATCCTGACGGGGGTATTTCCAGCCGTTGATCAGGTCATAGCCCTCATTTAGCTTCTCGATCATCCTAGGCAGCTCGGATGGCTCATCCTGTCCATCGCCGTCCATAGTGGCTATTACTCTGCCCCTTGCTCTTCTGAAGCCGACGGTTAGCGCAGCAGCCTTGCCCTGATTCTTGCGCAGCGAGTAAACTGCGACCCGATCATCATTTTCATGCAGATCCTCCAGGATTCCTAGCGTGTCATCGGTAGAGCCATCGTCGATGAAGATGATCTCGTAGCTCGAATTCAGCTCATCAAGGGTAGCTTTCAGGCGATCAAAGACCACCGGGATGTTCTTTTCCTCGTTATATACTGGAATTATGATCGAGATCTCGATATTATCTTTATCAGCTTGCATATTTCATTTCTCCCCGATAGCGATAAGCTCTAGCGCTTTGCCCAGATCAATACCATCTGATGTATAGAAGTCATCTACCGTGATAAGTGCATCGGCTTTTCTTTCCAGTTGATCAGTGTTGTCATTGATCACCTTGAAGGCTATTCGATAAGGGAAGGCAAGCAATCTGCGGGGGAGGTATCTTCGTAGTCCAAGAAAATCTATCCTTAGCAGCCGACGGGCAAACCTTTGTTCCTCATTTTTTATTGCCAGGTATCTCTCGCTGCCGAACAACCCCATCATCTTTACCCTTGGAAAGACAGCCTTCATCTCATTTCTAAGCTGGTCTGGATCGAACTCCCGGTAGTGATAGGGATTCACTCCACTCAACATAGTCAGACGGTTAGGGGTGATGTGTATCGCCTTGCCCCCCTTGCGAAGTACCCGGTAGCTTTCCTTGATCATAGCCTGATATATCTTCACATGTTCCAATACCTGCAACGATATAATAACATCAAAAGTTTCATCCTTAAATGGCAGGCTCTCGGCGCTTGCGCACAAGAATTCTATCCCCCTGCCGCTATATTTATCCTTTGCATACTCGGCTAGTTCCGGTTGAAGATCGCTGCCTACCACCGAGCGAGCATGTTCTGCAATCTCATTGGTGCCGTAACCCTCGCCGAAGCCGATCTCCAGTATCTCCCTATCCTGGCAGAATGGTATGCAGAACCTGTAAGCAGCCAGATGTCGCTTGAATAGAGGATTGATCCCTTTGTTGTCCGGGGTCATTATCTCGCCGGTTTTGAATATATCTAGCAGCTTGCTCATCTATCCATCTTTAATCATTATTAAGCGAATGATTCCAACTGGAGGTGAAGTGCTTTATTCTCTCGATAGTTACATCGATGCCTTTGGATGCATCAGGCATTTTTCTTTTATTTATGCCTGTTAACCTGCGCATCAAAGCCCAGATCATCCCAGCGCCATAAGAAAGGTGCATTATCATGTAGAACCAGGGCAATGCTAAACCATAAAGTGGATTTTTCTCCATGCGTGCAAAGGCTGCTGATGAGATGTGCCCCAACAGAAGATAGAATATTAAGGGTATTAGGTACCAAAAGGGATGAAAGAATAGCAGGCTGACCAGATAAAGCAAGAATGCAAGGGGGAGCAAAAATGCGCTATTGCTCAGTTTAAAGCCCTCGATGAAGCACTGTTCCATTCTTCCCCTGCCATAATTTGCCAACTGACCGATAAAATCTAGGAGATTCCTGCGTCGGCTTCGATATACCACTGCCTGGGGGTGATAGATAATAGTCTTGCCAGCAGCAGACGCCCGGTTGAGGAACTCGTTCTCCTCGTTGGGATACAGCGCCTCGTTGAAACCGCCTAGTTCCCTGAAATCAGATGTCTTTACCATCAGCGCACAAAGGATAAGCTCCTTTTCGCTTCCCTGCCGGATCGCACCGATAGGGCGGTAGCGCGCTGCCATATCCGAGTGGGCAAAGCGAGAAGCCAGGGCATATCCTGTACACTTTTGAAAGAAGCTGTCGGTATCTGGTGTGATATTTGGACCGCCTATGATGGCGATATCCGGGTGCCTGCTTATCTCATCAACCATTATCCTCAGGTAATCAGTGGCTACCATGGCATCATTATCGAGAAAAAGGATATAGTCCCCATCTGCAACTCTCGATGCCCGGTTGCGCTGCACCGATGGCTGTCTTCCATAAGCGCCCACCACCTCGATAAGCTCGGGAGGATAATCGATACGAGCAAGTGCAAAGATAGCCTTTCTAAGCTCATTAGCCTGCCGGGCTGGGATTATTACTGAGATCTTGGGTTGCATGGCACTCAGAGCGGAAGTCGGTAGTTCAAGCCTAGCAGTAGGTGTATGCCTCCCATATCGGTCTCATTGCGGTACTTGGAGGTCCCCCTGTGCCCTAAAGAATCTGGAACCGTATTGTATAGCAATCGACAGTTAAGCGACCATTCCTTCTGCAGGTTAAGCTCCAAACCACCTAAGAGAAAATAACCGAGTGATTCCCTTGAGCTGAAGCCTGTCTCACGCATGAAGTATTTTCCAAGCCCCCCACCGATGAAGGGATTGATATAAGAATCAGGACCAAGGTTATATTCCAGCGATATGTTTATGGCAGTAATACCAAGGGTAGCCTTTGTGCCAGAGGGAACAAGCTCTCCCCCCTCCATCATCACATATTCGCCAGTTGTAAAGGAATGCATTATCTCTAAGCCGACATCCATTCCGGTCTCCATATCCTTATAAAAAAGCGAGATGCCAGGCTCCAGGCAAGGATTGCCATAGATATCATCGTAGCTCTTCTTGGCTGCCAGGGGTTGGAAAGCTCCCAAGTTTAATCGCATGACCAAAAGATTCTTGGACATATATTGCTCGCCACCATAGCTGATTTGTGGCATGATCATCAGGCTGATAAGGCACAATGCTGCGCAAAGTCTTCCCATTGCATCTCCCATCAATTATCCCACCCCCATTCTCGGTAGTAGGTCGTTGCCTTCTCTGCGTCGAGCAAACCGTATCCATATTGCTCATCCCAGCCATCGGGACCGAGATCATCGGCGGTCTCGATCAGTATCTTTTCTACATCAGCCGGGGACTGTACGATGCCAAGACTCCAGAGCAGCGCAGCCACGCCGGAGACATGGGGGGCAGCCATCGATGTGCCCTGAGAGCCGAGCATGGTAAACTGGCAATAAAAGGGAAAGATGAAGCTCTGTTGTATTATCAGGTCGCCAAAATAATCGTTGTTTTGATCCAGATATCCATTGCCGCCAGGAGCTACCAGATCGATGTAATCCCCATAGTTGGAGTAATATGTTCGAGTTTTATCGTATTGAACAGCTCCTACGCCTATCACCTTTTGATAGGCTGCTGGATAGAATTTCTTTGACTCACCGTCATTGCCGGATGCTGCCACAACCACCGCCCCCTTGGAGTATGCATAGTCGCAGGCGTTCTTTATATCCTGTATGTAATATTCGGAGCCAAGGCTCAAGTTTACCACCTTAGCGCCATGGTCAGCAGCATATCTGATGCCATCAGCTACATCATCGGAGTTGCCTTGGCCACTTTCATTTAACACCTTGACCGGCATGATCTTACAGTAGGGTGCAATGCCGGCAACCCCGAAGTTGTTTCCCGTCTTCTGGGCTATAGTGCCGGCAACATGGGTCCCGTGCCCCTCGTTGTCGTTAGCGTGCTCGTTGCCGGTGATGAAGTTATACGAATAGACGAAAACATCGTCCTCGAAGTCGGTCGCCCTGCAATATTCCATGTAGTTCTCATAAGCGACACCGCTATCTACCACTGCCACGATTACATCAGGGCTGCCCATGCTCTCCTCCCATGCCATGCGCATCCCGATATGATCGAAGTTCCACTGGTACTTGTAGTAAGGGTCGTTTGGCTGATAGCAGGCTTTAACTATGAAACGAGGCTCGGCGAACTCGACATGCGGCTCCTTGCCCATCTTGTAGATAGCCTCAGCCAGGCTTAGGTGTTCAGGCAGCCGGTAAACATTCACCTTAAAATCGCTGTTTTCCTTGATAAGCTCAAGCTGGTACCGGTGTTCCAGCTCAAGGATATCCGTGCTAGCTATCCCATCATCAAAGCTGACCACTATCTCACCGGGAACATAGTCATCCGCATCTTGCGGGATGTTGAGGTTTAAGCCAAAATTGCTTTTTAGCAGCGAGATATCGTCCTGATCGACAGAACCGTTATCGTCAATATCAGCATAAATGTGGTACCGTGGGTCTCCGATGCTGGAGCCTAAAGCCCTGCACAGGATGGTAAGATCCCTCCCATCGACTCTCCCAGACTCATCTATATCACCTGGTATCACTGGCAGGCAAAAAACTGTTGTGCTCAAACACGACAATAGAAGCGGTATTAGAAGTATTAGCTTGCTTTTAGGCATGGTGGCTCCCGTCCAAAGGAAAAAACGATCTCTTGTTTGTTTCATTATTGATCCGCAGTATCATTATCCTTTATTTTAGCAGCATTATCTCCCAGGTAAAAGCGTGAGGATAGATACTTATTTAGGGCTATCTTGAAAAAAACATTCAGTACAGCGGTTACCGGCAGGGCTACAAGCACCCCGATAAATCCGAAGAATTTACCACCGATTAACAATGCCAGCACAACCACCAGTGGGTGCAATCCCACCTTGTTCCCCACTATCTTGGGGGTGAGAAGATTCCCCTCTATGGTCTGCACAATGGTGAAGGCTATGAAGACGCCTAAAATGTGCTTCAGATCTCCATATTCTAGTAGCGCCAATAGCAGTGAGGGGATGATACCTATGAAATATCCCAAGTAAGGGATAAGATTGGAGAAACCAGCTATGATGCCGATCAAAGCCCATAGTGGAATGCCAACTATAGCCAAGCCGGTGCTATACATGACCGCAAGTATCAGGCAGACAGTGAGTTGCCCGCGAATGAATCCGCTCAAGACTGCGTGAACCTGCTTGAACCAGCCGACTATCTCATCGCGGTATTTAAGGGGTATGAACTCGCGGACTTTCTTATATATCTTGTCGATATCCAAGAGAAAGTAAAATGCCAGGATAGGGATCAATACCAGATTGACCAGGGTTATGATAAAGCTAAGCAGACTACTAAAGACCTTGGATAAGTAGCCGGTCAACGGAGAAAGCTTATCCCAGGGGATCTCCTGCAAGCTATAAAATCTATTCATCAGCTCCTTGTATAACTGCTCGGTATTATTCGGTATATCGATATGAAGAAATTTTTCCACAGCCGGGATGGTCCTGTGTTGAATGGTCTCAAGGTAGCCTGGGAATTTACCAGCTAAATGCTGGAACTGTGTGATGGTGCTGGGCACTATTATCAGAATAAACAGCGCCAGAATGATGAGTAGAATGCATACAACTATCACGATGGCTAGTAATCGTGATATCTTGCGCCTCTCGAGGAAATCTACCACCGGATCCAGTAAATAGGCGATCGCAAAGCTGACAATGAACGGAAAAAGTATGGCTCTTATCGAATATATAAAATAACATAACGCGATCAAAAGTAAGATCGCTCCAAAGAACTGAACCCACTCGTTCCCTAGCACCTTCTTCATCTTGGGCTCCCTTTGAAAATAAGGGTATCGTTTATTCCACTTTCTCTTTTTCCCTCAATTTGTATCAAACTATGCCCCAGATCCTCTACCAGATGGTCAATAGCTCGCCGAAGCAAATACCTGAAGAAATCCGGGTGATGCTTTCTCCTCCAGTTGAATCCACAGACTCGTGCGTATGTATCAACCCCGAAGCCTGATCTCGCTTGTGCCCAGACTATCTCATTATTGCGCCGATCTAACACCCTAGCTCCTAGGGTCAAATAAGCCGCATGCTCCTTAATGCCGAAGCTAAAGATGCTGGAGCGCTCTTCATAATACTGAAGCACCTCCCCCTCAAGCCGGTAGTTCACTCCCATATCATTAAGCGCTTGTTGTTTTTGGGCAGCACTCATATTTGCATCTACCAATGCGCCTAGATCCACCGCCTTGATGCCCTTGAACTTATTGATCCTGCTTATAAGCATGATCTTTGCCATGTTGCTAAGCTCAGGCTGCGTGATCGAGGTGCGATTATGCACCTTCTCCACCAATAAATATATCTCCTTGGCTCCTGCTGGAAGGGGTATGACGATCACAAAGAAAATTGCCAATAAAGACGCTGCAATAAAGGCTTTATATAGGGTATCTCGTCTCATTGGAGCCCCTCGTTTAATAAGGCATTCAGTCTCTCCATCGCTGCTACAGCCTCTCTGCCTGAAACATATCCAGAGAAGTTGAAGTTACCCTGCCCTGTCTCCATCAATCCTAACTGCAGCACGGTCATTATAGGGACATAATAGATGTTTTCCTTATAGAGATCATTCACCTTTGGTGTATCTTGGTTGTAACTCCCTTCTATCTCAAGCCTGCTAAGCTCAATCAAGCGAAATAACAGGCTTGCTAGCTCCCCGCGTAAAACCAGGCTCCCTGGCTTGAAGGTGTGATCTCGGTAAGGGGTAAAAAAGCCATACTCTATTGATTCTATGATATCATTCCTTGCCCAGTGTTCTGAGATGTCGATAATAACCGGCTTAGCGTCGCTATCTTTTGGCGCAAAGAAGGTGAGATCGAGATTATTCATGGTTATCGATGCCAGATCACCCCTGGTTATCTTGTCTTTTGCCAGCGAATACATGTATTGTGGCGGCAGGGTCGCCTGGCGTTGCCTCATATTAAGCAAAGCCTGTAATGATGAGCGATCCACGCCATCGTAGCCTTCAATAGCGAACTTTGCTTCAGCGTACATGCCTGCATCGATCATGGTTTGAATGCGTAGCCTGGCGATCGCCGGAGAATCTGGATTATATACAAGCGCTTCATCCAGGATAGAGACCGCATCGCTGAGCTTATGCTGTGATATGTATAGATTGGCTAGCTCCAAGTATGCTGGAGCCAGGTCATTCTTGAGATCTATCGCCTTTTGAAGCTCAAGCTGGGCATCATTAAAATATCCCTGCGCGATCAGATCTTTTGCCTTCACCAGGTGGTTTCTACTTGCTTTTAGGGCGATTAACTCGAGGTCGATATTGATCGTGATATCGCTCGGCGCAAGCTCAAGAGCCTGCTCGAAAGGCTCCAAGCTGGCATCGTATTCACCCAGTGCATAATATGATAAACCTAATCCGATCAAGGCTTGAAGGCAGTCAGAATGGCTGGAAATGGCTTGCTCAAACAAGGAGATAGCCTCATTATACTTGCCTTGGTAATAAAGTTGTCTCCCCTCGATTACCGCATTATTTGCATCATTCGTGCGACAACCGGCAGGCGCATCGAGAACCTGGTGGCTGCTAAGCTCCTGTCTCAAAACGAAATGTTGCTGACCAAGAGGCTTAGCTGTAGGAATACAACCAGATGACAGTAAAATAATGGCAAGGCAAGCCAGGCAAAAAGATATCGATCTATGGTTGCTTAACTGTACTTTCATTCTTTTGTTAAGTAATGCTCGAAGTCTTTGTATAAATAATTAGGCACCTGCATCTGTATATGAACGCTATCTGTATCATATCGTTGCGATAGAATATAGCAGCTTTTTTGTGCCAGAGCGATCATCTTTCCATCACAGAGCGGTATTCTAACTAATACTTTAGGGAATTGCGGTGAGATCATATCTCGTATCTTGACTTTCAAAAGGTCGAGATTTGTACCCTCAGTAGCAGAGATGGCTATGGAATCGTATCTTTGCTCCAAGGTATGGACCAGCTCAGGATTGATTGCCATATCGAGCTTGTTGAGCACGAGTAATCTCGGCTTCTGCTCAGCCCCTAGCTGCTTGAGGACTTGATCTACCACTTCCTTGTGGCGCCCGAGATGAGGAATATTTATATCGTGCACCTCTATCAGGTAATCAGCCTCAACGACCTCTTCGAGGGTCGATTTGAATGCCTCGATTAGATGATGGGGCAGCTTATCGATGAAGCCGACCGTATCGCTGAGCAGTATCACCTGGCCAGTATCCAGAACGCAGCGCCGGATAATCGGCTCCAGGGTGGCGAAGTACTGATCCTCAACCAAGGCATCAGCATCGGTCAATGCGTTCAACAGGGTCGATTTGCCGGCATTTGTATAGCCTACTATTGCCACGCTAGGCATTGGTGAGCGATGCCTTTTAGTCCTTTGCAGCTCCCTGGTCTTGGAGACCTTTTGCAGTTTTTCCTTGATCTTCTTTATTCGCTCTCTGACTACCCGGCGGTCGTATTCGAGCTGCGTTTCACCCGGTCCCCTGGTGCCGATGCCGCCTCCCAGCCTGCTGAAGTGCTTCCATAATCCAGCAAGCCGGGGCAGATAGTACATGTATTGGGCAAGCTCCACCTGTAGCTTGCCCTCTGAGGTCTTTGCCCGTCGAGCGAAAACATCTAGGATCAGCGCCTCGCGGTCGATCACCTTGCACTCGATCGCATCCTCAAGGTTTCGTTGCTGTGACGGAGTAAGCGCATCATCGAAGATGACTATATCTATTTTCTCATCCTCCACCAGTTCCTTTATCTCTTCTACCTTGCCCTTGCCAATGAAATAGGCTGAATCCGGTCCGTGGCGAGTTGTTGACACTGCATCCACGAAGATTGCCCCGGCTGCCAAGGTTAGTTGCTTAAGCTCCTCTAATGAATATTCAAGGTGATCGAGTAGGGCGTGTGAAAACTCAACTCCCACCAGCAATGCTCGTTCCGATTTTTCCTGTTTTACTATAGGTTGGCTCATTCAAGGTATCTGGTAAAAGTATATTAGAACCCTAGGTTTTTGCAATTTTCAAAAGCTCTACTGCTGTTTTATGAAAGTCGGTACTATTGCCCAGGTCTATCCAGCGGTATCTTGTATCCTTCTTGAACCAGGTAAGCTGCCTCTTAGCGTAATTGCGGGTACGCTGACACATCTGCTGCAAGGCTTGTTCCAAGGTAATCTCGCCAGCATGGTAGTCGATCATCTCCCGGTATCCCATTCCGCTCATTGATTTCAAATCAGGAGTGTAGCCCATATCGAGAAGCCTCCTGGTCTCATCGATCAGCCCCTGTTCGATCATCTGGATTGCACGAGCATCTATACGCTCATAAAGTACTTGCCGAGGACGAACCAGGAAGATAAAGCTAAAGTCATACTTATCCTCGATAGCTACCCTTTGCTTATGCAACTCAGATATGGGCTTTCCAAAGTAGCGGTACACCTCCAATCCGCGCAGTATCCGATAGCGATCCCTGGGGTTTATCCTATCTGCGAAGACTGGATCGCACTTCTTCAATAGTGCATGGAGCTTGGTCGAGTCTATCCCCTTTGCCTGTTCCCTGACCTGAGAGCGAAAATCCTGGGGAATAACCGGTGCCTCGAAGATTCCATCAATAAGCGCTTTTATATACAAGCCTGCGCCCCCGGCGATAACCGGGAGTTTTCCGCGACTTATTATCTCCTCGATAAGAGATCTACCTCGAACCATGAAATCGCCGGCGCTGAATCCCTGATGCGGATAAACGACATCTATAAGATGATGTTTTACCATCTCCTGTTCATCAGCGGTCGGTTTTGCCGAGCCGATATCCATGTAGCGATACACCTGCCTGGAGTCTGCGTTGATCACCTCGATAGGCAGTAGTTTGCCAAGCTGTACAACCAGGCTGGTTTTGCCAACTGCGGTGGGACCTGCGATGACGAGTATGGGCATGGATTATCTATGGTCTCTGAAAGTTGCTATCTACCTTGCCCTTGGAGAGGCGCATGATGACCGGACGGCCATGGGGACAAACATGAGGTGTGGTAGTTCGTGCAAGCTGCTTTATAAGCGACTGCATCTGGCGGAAATCTAGCGCCTGATTTGCCTTGATTGCTGCCTTGCAGGCAGTCGATATCAGCACCGCATCGCGCAGCGAATTTATGCTCGATGGCGTTTCTTCATCGAGCAATTCCTCCAGTATATCAAGTATAAGCCCCTCAACATCCTTAATCTTAAGCCCGGAAGGTAAACCGCGCAGCAAAAGCGTATTCTCTCCGAAGTCCTCCAGGTCGAAGCCAAGTGATGCGAATGCCTCGAGATTCTTGAGCGCGAATTGATAATGATCTGGCTTCAGGTTTATACACAATGGGGTTACTAGCGATTGAATAAAGAGCTTGCCTTTCTTCATTTTCTCAACTAGATCCTCGTAGATTATTCTTTCGTGAGCCACATGTTGATCTACTAAAAGAAGCTCATCTGTACCTTGCACGATTATATAAGTATTCCAAAGCTGTCCCACGACCTGCCAGCTTTCAACATCGAGGCTTCCTTTTACATCCTGGTTTATATTGTACTTTGCCCGCTCTGGGATCGCATGTTCGAGTTCCTTCATCTGGGGCATGGATGCCTTGCCAGTGAAGGAATCTTCAGGGGAATCACGCCATTTCCCAGTATCCCCAGCACTCCCCTCACTATCCGGAGATATTTGGCCTTGGATACCAGGTCTAGGTGGCGGCGTGAAGAAGCTGTCATCCACCTTGCCTGCTTTGCTGCTTTTCCTGCCTCTATCATGCCCCAGGTCCATGTCAGGTGGAGTCATCCCTCGCAAAGCCCTTGATACGGCATTATTGACCGCAGCAAAGATCTCGCTGGTGTTGGAGAAGCGAACCTCCTGCTTGGTTGGATGGATATTTATGTCAACCGCAGCAGGGTTGATATATAAAAAGAGCATGGCAACCGGGTACTTGCCAGATGGTAGCAATCGGTCATACCCCTTGTGGATGGCGGACTGGATGATTGGATCTTTGATCAATCTCCCATTCAAGTATAGGATCAAGTAATTGCGGTTGTTTTTGAAGTTGCCCGGCTTGCTGATATAACCGTGCAATGCAAGTTCGCCTGCCTGGTAGTTCACCTCGAGCAGCCCTATTGCCAGATCGCTGCCAAAGATGGAGGCGATGCGTTGACGGTAGTCCGATGACGGCAAGGCGGTCATGAGTTGTTTGCCATCCTTTATGTAATTGATATGTATCTCCTTGTAAAATAATGCGATCCTCTCAATTACACTTAAGCATCTTCTTGCCTCGGTCTCATCTGACTTCAGGAATTTACGGCGCGCCGGTGTCTTATAAAACAGATCCATTACCTTGATATGAGTTCCTTGAGGAGCCTCTACCTGGCAGCTATATACTACCTCACCGCCATGTATCTTAAGATGGGTTCCCAGTTTGCAGGTCGGACTCTTGGTTATGACCTCAACTCTTGCCACTGAAGCTATGCTAGGCAGCGCTTCCCCGCGAAAGCCGAGGGTTCGTATCGCCTCCAGGTCCTCCGGCTCGAAGATCTTGCTGGTGGCATGGCGCATAAATGCGAGAGCCGCATCATCCGCATCCATGCCGCAGCCATTGTCCTTGCAGCCGATCAACCTCTTTCCGCCACCTTCAATGGTAAGCTCAATATAGTCTGCCTCGGCATCAATAGCGTTCTCTAAAATCTCCTTGACAACTGACTCCGGGCGTTCTACCACCTCGCCAGCAGCGATCATATCAGCCAGAATCGGTGACATGACTTTTATTCTACCCATATCTTCAATCAAGCAAAGGTTATTATTTCAAAACATAAACATTCTCATTTAATCCTTTTAAGCCTATCCCTGTATGTGCGGGCAAGCTCGACATAGATGCGTTTGAACTCTCCCCAGATCTTCATATACTCAGGCTTTACATCTGCGATTATCTTTGCAGGGATGCCGGCGATCACCTTTTCATCAGGTATCTTGGTGTTGTTTTTAACCACTGCCCCCTCGGCAACGACCACCCACTTGCCCAGAACCACCCAGTCGCTGATCACGCTTGCCATGCCTAGCACGCACCAGTCGCCAATATGCTTAGCGTTGTGTATCATACAGGCATGTCCGACAGTTACATGATCACCGATTGTGCAGATCTCAGAAGGACGAGCGTGGATCATGACATTCTCCTCGATGCTACAATTGCTGCCGATGACAATATCGCCGTAGTCGCCTCGCAGCACTGCTCCAGGTCCAACATAACAACCATCGCCGATGGTAACTCCACCGATGATGGTAGCCTCATCAGCGACATAACAATCCTTCCCAAACTTGGGTCTCTTTTGGTCAAACTCATAGATAGCCATTTTCTTTACTTTTAATCCTTATCCTTTTAACTTATGGAGTTAATATTTATGGTTGCAAGTTACCTTCATTTATTTCATAACATGAAATTTCTTTGCCCTGGGATGTCGCTCATCGTAAGTCTTTCTTAGGTCCTCATCAGTTATGTGAGTGTAGATCTGCGTAGAAGAGATATCCGCATGTCCTAACATGACCTGTATTGCCCGAAGATTTGCGCCACCGGAAAGTAAGTGGGTTGCGAATGTATGCCTGAATGTATGTGGGGAGATCTCCTTGTCTATGCCAGCCACAATCGCACAATGCTTGATCATCTTCCAAACCCAAACTCGACTGAGTCTATTACCCCAACGATTTATAAACAAGTGTGGCTTTGCTAGCGGTTTGCTGCTTACCAGCATCCTCGCTTCCTTGAGATATCGCTTTATCCAGTTGATAGCCGCCTCGCCCAATGGAACGATGCGCTCCTTGTCTCCCTTGCCTCGACATGCGATAAATCCCATATCAAGGTTCACATCGTTGGTGGTCAGGTTTACCAGCTCCGAAACCCTAAGCCCTGTGGCATAAAGCACCTCCAGAATTGTGCGGTCTCTTAAGCCGATCGGTTTGCTTATGTCAGGCACCCTAAGAATTCGATCCATCTCCTCAATGGTTAGCACAGTGGGCAGTTTGTGCCAGAAGGAGGGGAATTCGATGTTCGCAGTTATATCTGCTGGCATGAATCCTTCCAGGGCAGCATAGCCAAAAAAGCTGCGCAGGCTCACTAGGCTGCGGATGATGCTTAAGATGCTCTTGTCCTGTTTCTTCTGATGCTCCATAAAGGAGATAATAGTTGACTGTTCAACCTGATCGATCTTAAAACCAGGGTAATTCTCATCCAAGAACCCAAGGAAATTCTCCAGATCTTGCCGGTATGCATTAACCGTGTTTTTCGCAAGTCCCTTTTCAGCGGAAAGGTATATAAAATAAGCCCTGAAAGCCTTCTCAAAGGCTTCTTCCACAAGGCTCTTAGGTTGGTTCATCTCTTGATGGGTCCTTATTGATCCCTGATCCAGGGATTGTTTCTTTTCTCATCGCCAACAGTGGTAGCCGGTCCATGACCTGGATAAACGACCACATCATCCGGCAGCGTATATATCTTATCGGTTATGGATCTCATGAGTAACTCGTAACTTCCACCCGGCAGGTCTGTGCGTCCTATGCCCATTGCAAATAGAGTGTCTCCGGAGAATAGTATCCTATCTTTTCTTGAATAAAGACACATTCCACCTGGCGAGTGTCCTGGAGTATGAAGAACCTCAAGCTCCTGTTGTCCAAAGGTGATCACATCACCCTCACTGACCAGCATTCCTGGTGGAGGGGAGCTTTTGGCTCCAATCATAACTGCAAAGGGGGTCAGGTGTCCGACCTTAAGCATTCCAACCTCGTCCTTATGGATAACTAGGGGCACGGGGAATTCGTTGAGAATATCCTTATTGGCACCAGTGTGATCTATGTGTCCATGTGTATTGATCACATACTTTACCGAAAGGTTATTAGATCTAATGAAGTTGGTTATCACCAAAGGATCGGCTCCGGGGTCTATGATCACCGATTCTTTTGTCTCATCACAGGTGGCTATGTAGCAGTTCACTCCCAGCGCGCCCACCTCGAATGTCTTTACAAGCAATGTATCTCTCCTTTAATTATTTACTAGTTCGCTGCTTGCTATCGATGATAATGGTAACAGGTCCATGGTTAATAAGTTCCACCTCCATAATAGCGGCAAACCTGCCGGTCTCCACATCGATGCCCTCCATTCGCAGTCTCTTAACGAACTTGCGATAGAGATCCTGTGCCTGCTCATGCTTGGCAGCCTCTATGAAGCTAGGGCGGTTTCCTTTTTTAGTATCTCCATAGAGTGTGAACTGGCTAACAGCCAGTACCTTACCACCCACATCCGCAAGCGACAGGTTCATCTTGCCCTCTTTGTCATCGAATATCCGCAAGGCTGCGGTCTTACGAGCGAGGTAGTCCACATCGTCCATAGTGTCGCCTTTTTTGACCCCCAAGAGCACTAGCAGGCCATGCTCTATGGCGCCGACAGTTTGGCCATCTATCCTTACCTCGGCTCTTTTAACCCTTTGTATTACTGCTCTCATATCAAACCTGCTCGCTGGTGTTTTGGACTGACCTAGCAGATTATGATAATAATAAATTAAACTAACAGGCTCAATGTTTTATGACTGCATAGCGTGATCCCTTTATATGTGGGATTGCCCAAGATGATCAAAAAACGCAATATCTTGTTATTTTTCTCTTGACATCCACAAAATATGGGTATATAAAGAAAGATACTCAGCTTATAAAGACAGGTGAAATTATCGCTAGAGGGAGTAGTCATCTCTCAAGAACTTGAAGGGAAGGTTAAGAAGATGGCTGTAAGCAAGGAGTCTTACATAAAAAAGAACAACGATGATAAGATGCCTAGCAAGGGCGGCAATGGAAGGGACGAACAGCAACTTGGACAACAAGCTGATGCCAAAAACCAGCTTGTAGAGGGTAAAGATAACCAGAATGAGGAGTCCCAGGAAAATGAAATGGCTGTAATGATTAATATAAAGAAAGAAGACCTGGATCCAAGGATCCTGGATAGCGCCGAAAGGCTCGGTATTTCCGAGAATGCACTGATCGTGCTTATCAGGAGGTATCTACGCAAGGATGAGACCGGCAAGACAATAGAGACGCCTGAAGAGATGTTCAGGAGGGTGGCGAATAATATCGCCGAGGCGGATAAGGTTTATGATCCCAAGGCGGATATCAACAAAACAGCTCAGAAGTTTTATGACCTGATGACCAATCGTTACTTCATGCCCAATAGCCCGACATTGATGAACGCCGGCTCTAATCTACAGCAGCTATCAGCCTGCTTCGTACTTCCTGTTGAAGACTCGATGGAGAGCATCTTTGAGGCGATCAAGAACACCGCTTTAATCCACAAGAGTGGTGGGGGCACTGGATTCTCTTTCTCCAGGATCAGGCCAAAGAACGAGGTGGTCCAATCTACAAAAGGGATCGCTAGCGGACCTATCTCATTCATGACCGTGTTTGACGCCGCCACTGAGACCATTAAACAAGGTGGCACCAGGCGAGGAGCCAATATGGCGATCTTGAGAGTAGATCACCCGGATATCCTTGAATTCATTAGGGCAAAGCAAGAAAACGACCGGCTGAATAACTTCAATATATCGGTAGCTATCACCGAGAAGTTTATGGAGGCATATAAGGAAGAGCAGAATTTTGATTTGATCAATCCTCTCACCGGCGAGGTTACTGAATCTATACCTGCGAAGAAGATCTTCGATGAGATAGTCGATCGTGCCTGGAGCAACGGTGAGCCGGGCATCGTGTTCATCGACCAGATCAACAAGAGCAATCCGCTGATAAAGTTAGGAGCGATCGAGAGCACAAATCCATGCGGCGAGCAACCTCTCATGCCTTATGAATCTTGTAACCTGGGCAGCATCAATTTAGCTGCCATGGCAAGGAAAAAAGACCAAGGCTATGATATAGACTATGACCTTCTGAGAGAGACGGTGCATGATGCGGTGCATTTCCTGGACAATGTTATCGATATGAACAACTACCCTCTGCCGCAGATTGAGGAACTGACCAAGCAGAACCGCAAGATCGGCTTGGGAGTAATGGGCTTTGCTGACCTATTGTTAAAGCTGCGGGTTCCATATAACTCTGAGGAGGCAGTCAAGATTGGTGGCTGCCTTATGGCTTACATCCAAAAGACCTCCCGAGAGGCAAGTAAAGAGCTGGCAAAGAAGCGAGGCGCATTCCCCAATTTCAACAAGAGCGAATACCATAAGAAGGGTCAAGCAAAGCTACGCAATGCCACCACTACTACTATCGCCCCCACTGGCACCATCAGCATCATCGCCGGCTGCTCAAGCGGAATCGAGCCATTATTCGGCTTAGCTTTTATAAGAAAGGTGTTGGATGGAGACGAATTGCTCGATGTTAATTCAGCATTCAAAGAGATCGCTAAGCAAGAGGGCTTTTATAATCACAAAATGTTTGAAGAATTAGGGGAAGGGAAACAGATCTCCGAGTTCGCTGAGGTTCCTGATCAGATCAAGAAAATCTGCGTACTATCTCACGATATCACCCCTGAGTGGCATGTAAAAATGCAGGCAGCCTTCCAAAAATATACCGACAATGCCGTATCCAAGACGATTAACTTTCCACACGATACTGCCAAAGAGGATATCAAAAAGGCATTCCTGATGGCTTATGAACTAAAATGCAAGGGCTTGACAGTCTATCGCGATGGCAGCAGAGAGGTGCAGGTTCTAAACAGGGCGCAAAAGAAAAAGGCAGATAAACCAGATGTTACTGAAATTCTCGGAAACGGCATCGAGCCATTGCCAAGGCCGGAGGCTCTGCATGGAATTACCGAACGAGTAAAGACCGGCTGCGGGAATCTTTATATAACCATCAATCTCATCAAGGATAAGCCATTTGAGGTCTTCATCAGCATGGGAAAATCAGGTGGATGTGCAACCTCTCAAAATGAGGCTATTGCAAGGCTAACCTCACTGGCGCTGCGCTCCGGCATAAAACTTAGCTCCATAGTCAAACAGCTCCAGGGGATACGATGCCCAGAGCAGGTCTTTATACAGGGACGAAAAGTAAATAGCTGCGCCGATGCCATCGGATATATTCTCTCCAAGTATCTTCCAGCAGATGATGTGATGCCACAGATCAAGCTAGGATTGAACCCACAGTGTCCGCTATGCGGGGGTAAGCTGTCTCATATAGAGACCTGCGTTGTGTGCGAGCAGTGCGGTTGGGACAAGTGTGGTTGATTCCGACTAACCGCGATTCAGTTTATCGAACAGAAGCCGGGATAGCTTGAACGATACCCCCTTGCGGCGAGGGATATAGCACCTTTTTCCACTTCGAGGATTCATGCCCATTCTTCCCCCTCGTTGCACGGTTTTAAATGTTCCCAGCCCACGAAGTTCTATAACTTTTCCGTCTTTTAGCCCATGGCTGATAACCTCAAGAATGGTGTCGAGTATGATCTTTGATTCATCAAGGCTACAACCAGAGGTCTCAGCGAGCTTTCTCTCCAATTCACGGCGGTTCATAGCTAATTTTTTTCGCATAAGGTTAAAATATAGTCCCGATGGCGAACTGGAACTCACTCTGCGGCTGGAAGGATAGCGCATCGAGGTTATATCCCCAGATAAATCGGATTGGAACCCAGAACTGTGGTATATAGAAACGAAGCTCAGTTCCCACTGTCTTGTTCAATGTGCGAATATCATATTTTTCATCGAAGTCATAGAGATCGCCGGCGTCAAAAAAGAGGACCAGCTTGAGCGGACCTGCCAATGGAAAGATCAGCTCGCTGTTAAACAAGAGGCTCTTATTACCACCCGTGGTATCTCCATGCTTGTCATAGGGACCAATCGTGTCCCAGCCGGTACCTCTGACATCATACTCTCCCCCCATGCGATACTTCTCGAAGACCGGAAAGTCATGACTCCCCCAGGTATCGGCATATTGTAACTCATGGTGAAAGGCAAAGACTATGTTGCGCCACAGGGGAAAGTAATGTGCGTAATCAAAGTTGACCTTATAATAATGGTTGTTTCCCCCCAGCATTCCACCGCCAAACTCATAGGTAAGGGCTAGCTTATTCCCCTTAGTGGGATCGCGCCGATTATCCCGCCGGTCAAGAATGCTAAACAAGGTCATTGCGCTATTTCTGCTCTTGCCCTCGGAGGCAAGGATGGTTCTTTCCCAGTCGGTGAGATCCTGCGGGTTCTCCTCCTCGGTCTCCTTCAGGCTTCTTGAAATATTGGTGATGTTGACGATTTTATACTCGTATTGAGCTCTTATGGACAGGTTATAGGTCAATCTT
The DNA here is from genome assembly GCA_964448115.1 of uncultured bacterium. Lineage (GTDB taxonomy): Bacteria > CAYUVA01 > CAYUVA01 > CAYUVA01 > CAYUVA01 > CAYUVA01. The sequence goes on along the minus strand of CAYUVA010000009.1, from coordinate 54,182 downwards.
CTGCCTAATGATATGTTTGCTCCGGTTCCCTTTTCATCGAACTTGTTAAAGTTTCGCACCGTGTTGAAGATACCAGCGCCAGCATAGGTAGGGGTGTCGAAAAGCCATGGCTCGGCGAAGGAGATGTTATAGTACTGTCTAACCTTGCCGATGGTGGCTGAGAAGCTAAGCTCCTGCCCTTTGCCGAACAGGTTGTGCTCGGTTAGGCGGGTGGTGAAGACAAAGCGATCCACCGAGCTCCATCCCCCGGAGAACTGAAGCTCTGTGCGATGTTGATCCTCCAGACTGATGGATACATCTACCATCGGCTTGTCCGGGTCATCTCGGTTTATTTTTATGTCAGGTACGATATTTTCGATGTAGCCAAGATAGTAGATCCTTGCCAATGATGCCCTGAAGTCATCTGCACGAAACACATCCTGCTCGGCGAGCACCATCTCGCGGCGCAGAACCTTGTCTCGTGTCCTTTTATTCCCCTTAAACTCAACCCTATTGAGATATGCCTTGCCGGATCCCTCATCGATGATGAACTGCACGGCCACGGTTTTATTTAGATCATCGTAGCCGAGTCGCGGATATACAACCGCATCGATATAGCCATGATTATGATACATATCCATTATATTGGTGCGGGCATTTTCCACTAAAGTACCATTGTAGGCCTGGCCAGTCGCCAGCTTCTGCTCTCCAACGGAGAAAATGGTGCGGGTGAAAATGTTGGTTTTTTTAGCATTCTCAATAGCCCTGTTATATAAATTCTGCTCAAAGACCAGCTTACCGGTGCCGCTTTCGGTTGCAAAACCGGCGCCCTGTGGCTGTTCCTCTTCACTATTCTTGCGGGGAGCGATGGTGATCTCTTTGATCTTATATTTATCCCCTTCATCGAGAGGGATGGTGATAAATACAGCTTTTTTCGGCTTTTTAGACTTGGGGATATTCTTAATTTCAACGATAGGCTCTCCGATCTTGATCTTTGCGTATCCACGATCCGCGTAAAATGACTTCAGCCGGTCCAGATCCTCCTCTAGTCTCTCTTTGCTATATTTTCCCGAACCGGTTAGCCACGACATCCACCAGTGTTCCTCGGTTTTTGTTAAAACACCTTTAAGCTTGTCATCGCTAAAGGCGCTATTGCCGGTGAATTTGATCTCCCGGATGCGGACTTTTGCGTTTTCGAAGATCTTAAGCTCCAATACTATCTCATCCTCGTTGTATTGATGTGCGATAGGTTCGATCTCTGCGTAGTTATAACCTTTTTTTATATATTCTTCTTTTATCGAGGAGATGATCTCCTGCACCTTTTCCGGTCGGTAGATGGTGTTCTTCTTAAGGCTAATCTTCTCCTTGAGGGTTTCATCGCTCATCTGTTTATTGCCGCTGAAGGTTACATCTCGGATGATCGGCTTTTCCTCGACAATAATGGTCAAGTTAACGCCGCTAGCGGTCTGCTCTCCCTCAACCTGTATATCCTTGAAGAAGCCTGTTTTATAAAGCATCTCCACATCCTTGCGTAGCTTCTTTGATGAGAACTGCTCTTTGATCTTGGATTTTATGATAAAAAGGATGGTTTCGGTCTTTATAATGTTATTACCCTTGATCTCGATAGAGCTTATTATGTTTTCTTGATCGCCAGTAGCGGCATAAACCTGCATGATTAGAATATGTATCAGCAGGGCGATGATGACTATTGTACGGTTTTGCTTACGGCTAATCGATCTCAATGGCATAGGTGAGATTTGGGTTGAACAATCCGTGTACTACGAGGGGACGACTGTATCTGCCTTGGTCTCACTGAAGTGCAGCTTTTCTTCCTTAACATCAATAAAGATCTCCGCGCCTTTGTTTAGTTCACCGGTAAGCAGCTTCTCTGCGATGCTGTCTTCAATATGGTTTTGTATAGTTCTTTTTATGGGTCTAGCACCTGATGTTGGGCTATATGCCCTTTCAAGTATCCACATCTTCGCCTTGTTCGAGATATCAATGCTCAGCATCGCATGCTTGAGCCTTTGGTTCACCTCGGCGATCTGAAGGTCAATTATACTCAAAAGGTCGTCTTTTGAAAGGGGATGGAAGATGATCCTTTTATCCACCCTATTTAGAAACTCCGGTCTGAATAGATTTCGTAATTCATTATCGATAGTTCTGACCATGTCTTGGTATGAGAAGCCATCTGCCTGGGCGGAGAATCCCATGGTTTTGCCCTTCATTATGGTCTTAGCGCCGATGTTGGTGGTCATGATGATAACCGTGTTCCTGAAATCGACCCTTCTACCCAGGCTATCTGTGAGCCTTCCATCCTCCAGCATCTGCAAAAGGATATTGAATACATCGGGGTGTGCTTTTTCTATCTCGTCGAGCAGTACCACCGAGTATGGTCTGCGCCTTACTTTTTCGGTTAGCTGTCCACCCTCCTCATAGCCGATGTATCCCGGCGGGGAGCCGATCAGCCTGGAGACATTGAACTTCTCCATGTACTCGGACATATCTATGCGAATGCAGGCTTCGGAGCTTCCGAACAGATACCTGGCAAGAGCAAGGCTAAGCTCGGTCTTGCCAACTCCGGAGGGTCCGGCGAAAATAAATGAGCCGATCGGTCTTCGAGGGTCCTTTATCCCGGCCCTGGATCGCCGAATAGCTCTGGCTAATTCCCGTATAGCCTCCTGTTGGCCTACGATATATTTATGAAGTTCTTCTTCCATGTTTATTAGCTTAAGAGTATCTTCCTGTTGCAGTTTGCTAAGGGGGATTCCGGTCCACTTGGAGACTATATAGGCGATGTCATCTTGGTTTACGAAGACCTTTGCGTTTGCTCGATTTTGTCTCCAGCTTTGTTTTAGCGATTCATACTGGTTGCGAAGTCGATATTCGATCTCACCCATCTTGTGTGCTCTCTCGAAGTTGCCATCCTTGCGAGCCATCTCCTTAGCCATCGAGTATTTCTGGATCTTCTTTTCCAGGTTCTTTATTTCCTCGGGGATGATCATGCTATTCAATCTGGCTCTTGAGCCTGCCTCATCGATGACATCGATAGCCTTATCCGGCAGGTTCCGGTCGCATATATACTGGTCAGAGAGTCTGGCAGCAGCCAGGATAGCCTCGTATGTAATCTCTGCGTTATGGTGAGACTCATATCTAGCCTTAAGCCCCTTGATAATCTCCACGGTTTCCTCTACCGATGGTGCTTGGACCATTATGGTTTGGAATCTTCTTTCCAGTGCGCCATCTTTCTCTATGTACTTTCTATATTCGCTTAGGGTAGTTGCTCCGATGCACTGTATCTCGCCCCTAGATAGGGCTGGTTTGAGCATATTTGAGGCATCCATAGATCCTTCTGCTGCGCCGGCGCCGACGATGGTATGCAGCTCATCGATAAAGATAATCACATCCTCGGTCTCCCTAAGCTCCTTTAGAACCTGTTGCATTCTTTCCTCGAATTGCCCGCGATACTTGGTGCCAGCGACCAGATGAGCCAGGTCGAGCATGATAATTCGTTTATCAAGCAGGATCTCCGGCACCTCACCATCTACGATCTTCTGTGCCAATCCCTCCACGATTGCAGTCTTACCGACACCTGGCTCGCCTATAAGTACCGGATTGTTCTTTGTTCTGCGACTCAGGATCTGGATAACTCTTTCTATTTCATCGTCCCTGCCAATGACCGGATCCAGTTTCCCCTCCAGTGCCATCTGTGTCAGGTCTCTGCCGAAGTTGTCCAGTGTAGGCGTTTTATTGCGTCGCTTCTGGTGCATGCTGCTTTTTGTCATCAGGCTGAATATCTCTCGTTGAAGCAGTTCAGGATTGATATCAAAGAGCCTTAGAACCTCTCCAGCTATACCTTCTTGATCTCTGGAGAGCGCCAGCAGTACATGTTCGGTGCCGACATAGTTTTGTCCTCCAGTCTTTGCTTCCTCTATTGCATATTCGAGCACCTTTTTTGCGCCGGGGCTGAAGGGTATATTTCGAGAGGAGGTGAAATCGATGCCTCTGGTCATCCGTCTTTCAATCTCGCGGCGCATATCGCCGATATCGATCCCTATATTCTGGAAAATGATTGGAACGATACCTCGCTTCTCCCTTAGAAGTCCCAGAAGCAAGTGCTCGGTGCCGACATAGTTATGTCCTAGTTTCTCAGCCTCTTCTCTACCGAGTAGAATTACATTCCTGGCGCTCTCCGAGAAGCGATCAAAGTACATATTTAAAGCTCCCTAAAAGCGTTTGTCTAGTTCCCGATTTATACCGCGTCAATGAGCCGATATTATCAGCCTTATCGATCTGTTTGATACCCTATAATCCAAGTCATGTCAAATAATAACCATACTTAGCTGGGTGATTTCCAGGAAAGATAATTTACAATGGTTACACCAATATCACATCACATCGATCAGGATCTAACTAAGGCAGCGTAGCCGCAACCAAATCTTGAAGGCTCTTATTGCTAATCCCGACAGGGTCGATACTTATGTTCGTGGCTAGTTTCTAGTTTTTTGTTTCTAGTTCCTAGTTCTTAATTTGCGTCTTCGCGTGATCCTCTTTCCTTTCTCCCGAAGCCTAAAGCCTTGAATGACCGTTCGCTTACGCTCACGGCTCGGATATATATATATGCTCCTTAACTGCGTTCTTTGCGTCTTTGCGTGAGATCTGCGGCGTATGGCGCAGATTATTTAAGGCGGCACCCCCCGAAAGACGAGTTATAATCAATATAAAATAATATTATCCAATCATAATCTTCAATTAAATCAATGAGTTATCCCTTCTGCGTGCCATTTTGGCACGATTTATCGGGGGCATAATTGGAGGCTTGAGGATCCTCGGAGGAATTTTTCAAAAAAATTATTCTTTAATCTCAATGAGTTAATCTAAATAGATCAATTAGAACCCCTCGTTTTGGGCTTTTAAACTTGAGTCCGTTGATGTAGATTTGGAGAAAAACCACCTAAAAAATCAATTATTTAAGTCATATGTTCCACATGGAACATTAATTCTTTATTTGACAAAGCCTTTATTTGCAAGATCGAGCTTTTATAAATGGCAGTGGCACTTGGATCCTCAAATTATACCCCTATGAATATTGGCTTGAAGGGGTGGTTCATAAGCCCTATTTAGGCAATTATACTTATTAAATAGTCTGATATCGGATATTATGTAGAATAATTGGATCTTTAGGAGGGTGTTTTGCGGATTCGCCACTGAGTGGTGGCTATGAAAGGATTACCACTCGCTTATGGTCTTGGCTTGGATAGGGGGTGTTGGTGGCTATAATAATCCGAATATGTCGTCTTCTGGATCAAGATCGCCACTAGCTCCATCATCCAACAAGGATATCGCTAGTGGATTGGCTTCATAATATACAGGGTATGTTGGATATCTGATCATTGCCTGGAAGTGCGAGGATGAGCAGTGTTCCCCCATCAGCGCTGAGGGGTGTATTCCAGTACCCGGCCACTCCGATATGTGCAACTGACTGGTTTTCGGTAGGTGTCGGTGGCATACTAGCTGAATTGATGCTATATGACTTTTGTGGTAAGGTATGCCGAGTATGCGGTGGAACTTATATTTCTTAGTTCGCCTACAGGACACGGTCGGTTAATCAATAAATAAATAGGAGTTATTCATGCCTGTACCGCTTCTAGACCTCAAGCTGCAATACCAGAACATAAAAGAACAGATAGATAAAGCTATCCGCAAGGTGGTAGATTCGCAGTATTTCATACTCGGACCAGAGGTCCAAACACTGGAGCAAGAGCTAGCAAAGCTCTGTGGCGTCGAATATGCTGTAGGTTGTGCCTCAGGCACCGATGCCCTGATTCTATCGCTCAAAGCACTGGATATTAAGCCGAAAGATGAGGTGATCACCACACCGTTCACATTCATCGCCACCGTGGGAGCGATAGCTAATGTAGGAGCGAAACCTGTATTCGTTGATATCTGCGAAGATGACTTCAACATGGATCCAAAAAGGCTAAGCGCTGCGATCACGGATAGGACAAAAGCTATCATCGTGGTGCACCTTTTCGGGCAGTGCGCAGATATGGATCCAATAATGGAGATAGCTGGTGCTGCTGGAGTCCCTGTAATCGAGGATGCTGCCCAGGCGATACTTGCTGGCTACAGGGGTAAGCGTGCCGGCTCCATGGGCAAGATGGGATGTTTCTCCTTCTTTCCCAGCAAGAACCTGGGCGGGTTCGGGGATGGAGGTATGATAACCACCTCAGGTGAGAGGCTATATCAATTGCTTTTATCCCTAAGAGTTCACGGTCAGGGAGAGAATCGATACCTGCACGAGAGGATCGGCATAAATAGCCGACTCGATACCCTGCAAGCAGCGGTCCTGTCCGCGAAGCTACCCTATTTGGAGCAATGGACAGAAGCCAGGCGCTCCAATGCAAGAGCCTATAACGATCTTCTGCGGGATATTCCGCAGGTTAAAACACCTAAGAATATGCCCGAACGATTCCATGTTTTCAATCAATATACGCTTCGAGTACCTAATAGAGATGGACTGGTCGAGCACCTGAAATCTAAAGGCATTGGACATGCGGTCTATTATCCAATACCGATGCACCTGCAGCAAGCCTTCAGCTATCTCGGTTACAAGGAAGGAGATTTCCCTACAAGCGAACAGGCAAGCAAGGAAGTGATCTCGATACCGGTATTTCCAGAGTTGTCTGAAAGGCAATTAGCAGAGGTGGTGGTGGCGATAAGAGAGTTCTACGAATAGATGTGAGAGCTATGGATATTCTTTTTACACCATGGAGACTGGAGTACATATTGTCAGATAAAGAAGGTGGCTGCATATTCTGCGAGAAGCCAAAGGTTAAAGATCCTGCTGATGAGTATATCCTTTACAATACTCGTCATTCCTTTGTTATGCTCAATCTTTACCCATACAACAACGGGCATCTGCTGATCGCGCCATTTCGCCATGAAAGTAATATCTTCTCCTTACCTGCCAATGAGCAGGAGGATCTGCTTTCCCTGGTGCCTGTGTGCGAGCGCATAATAACAGAAGCCTACAATCCAGCAGGGATCAACATCGGAGTGAATGTCGGCAGCGCGGCTGGAGCCGGCTACAAGGAGCATGTCCACATCCACCTGGTGCCAAGATGGCATGGAGACACGAGTTTTATGACTATTTGCAGCGATACTCGCGTGGTACCGGAGACTCTTAAGCAGGTTTACCAGCGCCTTTTGCCCTATTTTAATAAATTATAATTTACTTTATCTTCATTAAATTATGCTACCAGGATCTCTATCGCACGCCTTGCAAAATCGAGGATACAACGCGGGAAGATGCCATAATAGAGGGTGAGAATTACCATCAGGACAATGCCGGCATGGAGCGCACCGCTACGGTTCAAGTCCAAGGTCAGCCTCGATTCCCGCATGTACATGTTCATGGTAACCTTCATGTAGTAATACAATGAGATAACCGCATTTAAAATGCCAATTACCGCCAGCACATAGAAATGCTCCCGGATCGCTGCGCCGAAAATATAAAACTTGGCAACGAAGCCCGCAGTGGGAGGAATGCCAGCCAGCGAAAGCAAGAATATGGTCATCACCGCTGCTGCGTAGGGGGACTTGTATGCCAAGCCATTGTAGTCCTCGATCTTGTCGCCGACCTTCCCCTCCCTGCCAAGGTAGATCACGATGGCAAATGCGCCTAGATTGGCAAATGCGTAGGCGAATAGGTAATAAAGAATGGCACTCAGCCCGTCCGGCAAGCCATCGCCACTTATATTGCTCGAAGCAACCAGCCCGATAAGCATGAAACCGACATGGGCGATCGATGAATAGGCAAGCATTCTCTTGATATTTTGCTGCCAGATGGCCACCACATTGCCTAGCGTCATCGACAGTATGGCTGCGAAGTAAAAAAGCGGAAGCCAGTCGTTTGTAATGCTGCAAAAGGTGGAGGTGAAAACACGCAGAATGACTGCAATCCCGGCAGCCTTTGGCGCAATCGACATGAAGGCGGTGATCGGAGTGGGAGCGCCCTCATATACATCCGGACACCAGAAGTGAAATGGAACCATGGCGATCTTGAAGCCAAATCCGACGACTACGAGGATCATCGACAGCGAAAAAAGCATCGGCTGCGATTCGTACAGTGCAGCCATATTGCCGGCAATGGTGTAAATGTTCAGCGAATTGGTCATCCCGTATAGGAAGGAGACGCCCAAAAGGAATATCGCCGATGAGAATGTGCCCAGGATAAAGTACTTCAGCGCGCCCTCGGTCGATTTCTCATCATATACCAAAAATCCAGCCAGGATATAAACACAAAGCGCCATCAGCTCCAAGCCGAGATAGATCATCACGAAGTTTTCCGTGCTCGTCATGAACATCATGCCGCTGGTGGCAAACAGGATAAGCTCGTAGAACTCGCCCCGCTCCACTCGCTCACGCCTTATGTAAGTGATGGATAATAGTACTGTAACAAAGGCAGCAAAGATGAAAAGGTACTTGATGAATATGGCTAGCGGATCCAGCTTAAATAGCTGCATCAGCGTCTGATGCTCGGCACCATGCGGCAGACGAGTAATGCAATAAAAGCAGTAAGCCAGCCCAGCAAGGGTTATATATCCCAAATAGCGCTTCTTATCCTTGGGGATTACAAGGTCTAAAAGCAGCACCATAAAGCCTAAGATAAGCACCACAAGCTCAGGCTTTATCATCCAGTAATCGATCTTTGGGGCAAAAAACTGTAGCACGCTTTGGTTCATCTGCTCGATTCAGTTACAGGTATCCATTCATCCATGTTGATAGAGACCGTCTGCTTGGAAGCCAGGTGGTCATTATCTCTTAGCGCATGTTCCGAATGACTGGCAGGCTCTTGAACCGGTTCTTCCCCAGCCGGTTGCATCTGCTTTTCGAGCGGCTCAATCTGCTTGGCTCGATTGACCACATCGATGGTATGATTCAGCGAGGCATCCATGAACCTCAGAAACGGTGAAGGATAAATGCCGATCCAGACGCAGAAAAAGACTATCGGCACTAGGGTCATAATCTCCCTGAAGTCGAGATCTTTAAGCCCCTCATTCTCCTCGTGGGTTATCTTGCCGAACATCACCCGTTGGAACATCCAGAGCATATAGGCTGCACCGAGAACGATTCCAATTGCACCACAGGCAGCCCAATAGATATTCACCTTGAACACGCCGACCAGCACCAGAAACTCGCCGATGAATCCATTCAAGCCCGGCAAGCCGATCGATGATAAGGTGATGATCATAAAAAGCATCGAATATACCGGTAATACCTTGGATAATCCGCCAAAGTCGGCGATCATCCTGGTATGCCTTCGCTCATAAATCAGCCCGACGATAAGGAACAATGCGCCTGTGGAGAGACCATGATTGATCATCTGTAGCATCCCGCCCTTCAAGCCCTCGATGTTGAGCGCAAATACGCCTAGCATGCAAAAGCCAAGGTGGCTGACGCTCGAATAGGCGACCAGCTTCTTTAGGTCCGGCTGCATCATCGCCACCAGTGCGCCGTAGATGATCCCCACTATGCAAAGGAATATCATCCAAGGCAAAAACTTGATGGTCGCATCGGGGAACATGGGAAGGCTGAAGCGCACGAAGCCGTAAGTACCCATCTTCAGCAGGACGCCAGCAAGGATTACACTCCCCGCAGTCGGCGCCTCCACATGGGCATCTGGAAGCCAGGTGTGGAACGGGAACATCGGAACCTTGATGGCAAATCCAAGGAAGAATGCCAGGAATACCCAGATCTGAAGGTTATATGGGATAGCCGGGTCGTACAGCCTGAAGATCTCAAAGGTATATTCGCCGCTAACGCTGTGATGATAGAAATACAAGGCAAGGATACCGAGCAGCATGAACACCGAGCCGAACAATGTGTATAGGAAGAACTTGATGGCTGCATAGAGCTTCCTGGGTCCCCCCCAGACGCCGATTAAGAAGTACATCGGCACCAGCATGACCTCCCAGAATATGTAAAACAGGAAGAAATCGAGCGCCATGAAGACACCCAACATGCCGGTCTGCAATAGAAGCATAAAGACATAGTATTCCTTGACACGCTCCTTGATGGCAGTAAAGGAGCTTAATATGGCAAGCATCCCCAGGAATGTGGTGAGCAGCACTAATAGGATGCTGACACCATCGATCCCAAAGTAGTACTGTATCCCCAGCGACTTGATCCAGGGCACCTTCTCAACGAACTGGATGCAGTGGCGATCCTTGACAAAGTAAAACACGAGCACCAGTGATATAAGAAAATCTATCACCGAGATGGCAAAGGCAGACCACATTATGCGCTTGTGGTCGTCCTTCTTGGAGAAAAAGATGATTGCCAGTGCACCTACCAGCGGCAAATAGGCTATTATCGACAGGATGGGAAGACCCACCTGATCCCAGCAGGATATCAACTCAGGCATAACTTCGGTTACCTCCGCAGGTTAGTCTTGTATATCTGTATTTTCCATCGAGCTTGGCTCGATCCCTTTCTGCATTTATCTTCCTCATAGAAGTACGATTATCCCGATAAGTATAAACGCTCCCAAAGCCATAAAAAGAGCGTAGTTTTCCAGGTGCCCGGTCTGGACTCGCCGGCTCAATTCTCCTACCTTGCCGGTGATCCAGGCAGATAAATTCACCGCTCCATCGACCACCCCGAGATCGAAGTACATGGAGCCGGTAGCGCTTCTCCTGGTCAGGTAAGCGATCCCGTTTACTATGCCATCGATGATGCCCAAATCGAATCTGCACAGCCCGCGGGCGAACTTCTTGGTCCCCTCGACAAAGACCGCATCGTAAAACTCATCGACATAGTACTTGTTATATACCACCTTATAGGCGTTCTTGAACCGCTGGACAATCTTATCGGGCAGCTCAGGCTTGCGGATGTAAAATACCTCGGCTACCAAGATGCCGATCAGCGCAATCCCGATGGAGACTGCCATGAGCAGGAACTCCAGAGCCAGCGGTGGATGATGCGCATGTCCCTCGCCGTGGTGAACGATAGAGGCAACTATGTGCTGACCATCGGCAAATACCGGGTGCAGCCACCCCTCGAAGATATTGATATGCTCGATGCCGGTAACTATGCCCAGTACCTCCGGCAGCCCGATCCAGCCTCCGATTACTGATAAGATGGCGAGCACTACCAGAGGTATAAGCATAACCTTGGGGGACTCGTGAAGGTGATGCTTGATCTTCTCTGGCACCCGCGACTCGCCACGAAAGGTCATGTTGACCAGCCTGAACATATAAAAGGCGGTCATCCCAGCCGTAATTGCAGCTATGACCCAAAGCAATGTGTGCCCGCCAAAGAAGGTCTTTGCCAGGATCTCATCCTTGGAGAAGAAGCCGGCAAAGGGAGGAATACCGCTGATCGCAACCGTGGCGATGATGAAGGTGAGGAATGTAACCGGCATCTCTGCCTTGAGCGCTCCCATCTTCCTCATATCCTGCTCGCCGCCCATGCCGTGAATAACGCTGCCCGAACCCAAGAATAATAGAGCCTTGAAGAATGCGTGGGTCATCAGGTGGAAGATCCCCGCCGTGAATGCGCCTACACCGCAAGCCAGGAACATATAACCCAACTGGCTGATGGTGGAGTATGCCAGCACCTTCTTGATGTCGTTCTGTGCCAAGCCCATAGTAGCAGCGAAAAAAGCGGTTGCTGCCCCGAAGACGGCGACCCACTCCAAGCCAAATGGCGACATCATGTACAAGATATTGCACCGCGAGACCATGTAAACGCCGGCGGTAACCATGGTGGCTGCGTGTATCAGGGCGCTGACCGGGGTGGGACCCTCCATGGCATCCGGAAGCCAGACATAGAGCGGTATCTGCGCTGACTTGCCCATGGCGCCGAGGAATAAAAGCAAACATATAGCGGTAACTACCGGACCGCCGTAGGTCAGCGTATGCGGTGCAGCCTCGAAAACGGCTAAAAAGTCGATACTGCCGAAATGCGTGTAGATGAGCAGTATTGCCAACAGGAAGCCGAAATCACCGATCCTGTTGACAACGAAAGCCTTTTTACCCGCGTCTGCTGCCGACTTCTTCTCGTACCAGAACCCGATGAGCAGGTAAGAGCACAAGCCGACACCCTCCCAGCCGACGAAAAGCACCAGGAAGTTACCTCCCATCACCAGCAGGATCATGGAGAACATGAAAAGGTTCAAGTATGCGAAATAGCGATAATAGGATGGCTCGTGGCTCATGTACCCGATGGAGTAAACATGGATGATAAAGCCGACACCGCAGACGGTGAGCAGCATCACCAGCGACAACTGGTCGATCAAAAAGGTCAAGCCTACATTGAGCACCCCGGCATAGAACCACTGGTAGATTGTAACCTGTGCTGCCCGCTGCTCAACCGGTAGCCCGGCGACCTGGATAAAGAGAACAATGGCTAGAATAAATGAGATCCCGACTGAGCCGCAGGCAATCCAGTGCACAGCCTTGCGGGGCAGCAGGGTTCGACCTAGCAAGCCGTTTATCACGAAGCCCAGCAGGGGTAAGATCGGTATCAGCCAACAATAATCCAGCATCTATACTCCTACCACTTGGTTATGGTCATCTTGTCCACCTGGAAGGTCTTTCTCCTTCTGAACACCGAGACTAGTATAGCCAGACCTACCACCGCCTCGGCAGCGGCGATGGTTATCACGAAGATAGCGAATATCTGCCCGTCCAAGCCAGCTAGCTTCCTGGAAAAGCCGATGAAGTTAAGGTTTACGCCGTTTAGCATAAGCTCAAGCGCCATAAGAACTATGAGTATATTCCTTCTCACCAGCAGGCCGATCATGCCGATGATGAATATCAGGGTTCCGATTATTATATAATGATCGTAATTTATCCACATGCTAGAACTTTCTCTTTTCTTCCTCTTGCTTGTCTTTTACCGTGATCACCTGCTTGCCGAGGACGATGGCGCCAAGCATGGCAACGATGATTACCACCGAGGCGATCTCAAAGGGAAGCACATAGTCGCTGAGCAGTTTCACCCCGATCACCTTGATGTTGCCCCCCAGCGCTTGCACCTTGTCCGGCGAGTAGATGTCGTAGTTGATCTTGAGATCGCTGAGCATAAATACAGCGATGATCTCCATGAGTATAAGCACGCCGAGCATGAATGCCGGTACCCACTGCACATGGAACGGCTTCTGCTTGGCAAGCTCCTTCCAGGAGACGAGCATGATAACGAAGATGTAAAGGATCATGATCCCGCCGGCATATACGAAGATCTGTACCGCAGCCAGGAATTCGGCTCCCGCCATGATGTAAAGCACCGCAATGCAGCAAAAGGAGAAGATGAGCCACAGCGCGCTATGCACCGGGCTGCGGCTGATGATCACCATCAGCGCACCGATGATAAGAGCAAGGGAAACTCCCATAAAGATAGCTACTATCATCGCTTTTCCCCCTTCGCTTCTGCTTTTTGAGGCTCAGCATGCTTCATCGCTGCATCCATAAGCCTCTTTGCATCAAAGTAAAACTCCTTCCGCTCGGTCAGTATGACCCGGTTGTCGTTTACCATCTCGATGGCGAACTCCGGGCAGACCTCCTCGCAAAGCCCGCAGTAAAGGCATCTGCTGATATCTATGATGTAGTCCTTGACCACCCGCTCGCCATTGGGTCCGTTTTCGGTGATGACCTTTATACAGTGGCTGGGGCAGATAGCCTCGCAAAGCCCGCAGCCGACGCACCTGTGCCCGCTATGATCCGGCTTGGGCTGCAAGACATGCTCGCCGCGATAATTCGGATGAACCTTACGTTCCTTATCCGGGTACATCACCGTTATCGGATCCTCGAAGAAGACCTTGATGGTAGTCCACAGCCCCTTGATCAGGTCCCTTAGCGTAAATGTATTAAACCATCTGCTCATACAAGATTAAGTATTATTCCGACTACGATTATGTTCAAAAATGCCAGGGGCAGCAGCCACTGCCAGCCGACCCTCATCAGTTGATCAAAGCGAAATCGCGGATAAGTCCATCGTATCCACATGGCAAGGAAAATAAGCGATGCCACCTTGAAGACGAACCAGAAAACGCCGCCGGGGATAAAGATAAAGATAACGCCAAGTATAAAGATAACTACTGTGGAAATAATAAAGTTCCCCCCCCGAATCGCCAGGATGATAAACGGTCCCATCACCAATACCCAGAGCCACAAGGGCGGCGCCAGCCAACCACCTAAAAATAAGATGGTGCCAATGCTTGCAACCACTATCATGTTGGCGTACTCAGCCAAAAAGTAAAAGGCGAACTTCATCCCGCTGTATTCAGTGAAGAAGCCAGCCACCAGCTCTGCCTCCGCTTCTGGGAGGTCAAAGGGGAGGCGATTGTTCTCTGCAAGCGAGGCGACCAGGAAGATGAAAAAGGCGAGCGGCTGCGCCCAGAATAAAAACCACTTGGGTATGAAGCCGAAATACAGCCCCCTTTGAGCCTCGACGATCTCGACCATGGATAGGCTCCCCGCCTGCATCACCACGCCGATCACCGCCAGCGCCAGCGGCACCTCGTAGCTTATCATCTGCGAGGCGCTACGCAATCCGCCCATTAGCGAATACTTATTATTGGACGACCATCCCCCCATGACTATGCCATAGACGCCCATGGAGCTGACTGCCAGGATAAACAGCAGCCCGATATTGAGATCGGTAATATAAAGACCCGGTCCAAAGGGAATGGTTACGAATACTAGCAACGCAGCGACCAGGATGATTATAGGAGAGATTACATAGACCGGCGCATCCGCTGCCAGGGGGATGATATCCTCCTTGAGGAACAGCTTGATCCCATCGGCAATCGGTTGCAGCCAGCCATGGCTCCCCACCTTCATCGGTCCCCAGCGAACCTGGATGTGCGCCGAGACCTTGCGCTCAGCCAGCGATAAATAAGCGACAGCAAGAAAGACCACGATAACCACGATGAGGATCTTCACCAGCACGATCCCCAGCCCAGCCAGAAATGTCGGTATAGTTATCATTTCTTTATATTCAGATAAGTCCGTTGCGGAGGCTTTCCCTCCAGGTAATCAGCCAATGAATATAACAAATCCAACTGATTTGCCATATCAAGCTCGCTGGAGGGGATGTGAATCGCTCCCTTGGGAACAGCGAGATGGCGATTTATACGGGCAATGGCTTTGATCTCAACCTTGTGGTTGCTTAGGCTTAAGGTATCACCATCTGTAATGCCCACCTGTTCGGCATCAGTTGGATTAAGATAAATACACCCTTTGCGCTCCAGCTTTGCTATATTGGCGCTCGCCTCGGTCAGCTTGCCATGATGGAAGAGATCCTTGCCCACCATAGCACGCAGCCCCCCTATCTTGCTCTCACCTTCGGACAGCTCCCTGGCTTTGAGCGCAACGAAGCCAGCGTTTTTAACGACCATTGCCTCCTGGACACGGGCAGTAACCCCTTGCAGGTGAAGCTCCTTGCCCATCGCCTTGGCAAGCTGCTGAAGTATCTCAGGCTCAGGTTTTATATTTTCGGCAGGGAACAGCGCCCTGCCAAGACGCTGTACCCGACCCTCGATGTTGGTTACCGTGCCATCGCATTCCATTAGCGTGGTGCAGGGCAGAGCAATATCCGCTATCTCGGTCATGGCGGTCTGCAATGGGTCAATGACGACCAGCAATTCGAGATTTTCTAGCTTTTCCCTCAACCGGTCATGCACGCTAAAATCATTGAGCAGGTCATCTCCCATCACCAGCAAAGCCTTGATCCTGCCCTCAATTATTCCGCCCAGTATCCGCTTGATATCGCCATCCAATCCGCTAAGCATATCGAGAACGCCGAGGGTATTGACCTTCTCCCAGGTGGGAAGCAGGCGGCAGATAGCCTTGTCATCGGTATTGCTGATCAGGGCAAGGTTGCAAAAGGCAGTGGCAGCCTCGATATCGTGCACAGCAGCCTCGTCCTCTGGGGAGATGATGAAGGTAACCTTGCTCGCCGCGCCGATAGTTTCGGCAGCCTTCTTCACCTCAGCCTGGCTAATCCCGGTGCCATCGAGCAGCTTGGCATATTCATAAGAACCGAGCGCATTGGTGAAGCTCTTGTACCTCTTTACCTTTTCCAGCCCTTTTGTTTCCTTGTCCGGCAGCTCGCTTACCGCCTTTGCCAGCGCGATATATACATTCAGCTCGCATCCCGGCTTGGGGGTGAGGAATATCGATTTCTTGATGCCGGTGAGCTTATGGTCAGCGCTGCCGATACCGACCACCTTGGCGCGATTATCCTGCACCGCCTTGAAGATCATGTTGGCAATGACCGGGTGCGATTGCACAAAACCGAAGCCACCGCAGACCACGACCTCCGAGTCAGCGATATCCTGCAGGGACGCGCTGCCATGGTAGGTGCCGCGGGTCGCTGCCATGGCCTCGATCAGCGCCGGCTGCTTGTAGGAAACAGTAGCGCCGATGTTCTCAGAGCCGATCACATTGCGCATGAACTGGATCATCGCCTGGTTGGACTGGTTGGAAGCCCTGGCGGAGAGCACAGCAGAAACGCTGTCTGCTCCATGTTGCTCGATTATCGAAGAAAGCCTTTCAGCAGCAGTCTTGTATGCCTGCTCCCAGGATGCCACCTTATGCGAGTTACCATCCTTGACTAGCGGGGTATTAAGCCTTTTATCGCTTTGCACATAGTCGCAGCCGAAGCGCCCTCTCACGCAGAGCCAGCCCTTGTTTATCCCAAAGTTCGGCTCGGTGGTTACCCTCATGAACTGGTTGCGATAGGTATTTATCTCCAGGTTGCAGCCCACCCCGCAGTGGGGGCAGACAGTGGTAGTCTTCACGCAATCCCAGGCGCGGAGCTTGTTCTTGAAGGTGGCATCGATGATACACCCGACCGGGCAGGCAGCCACGCACTGCCCACAGAACTCGCAATCAAGCACCTGGGCATTCTTAGGGACTATGTATTGAACTCCCTCTCTCACATAATCGAGGGCTTCGACTCCCTGAATGTCCTTGCAGATCCGGACGCAGCGTCGGCACATGCTAGCCAGCATGCACTTGGACATCTCGCGGGCAATGAAGGGATTGTCATAAACCGGGGGTATATTCAGTTTCTCTTTGTCCGTGGGGGATTCCATGATAGCGAACTGATCGACCAGGTCTTGCAACTCGCACTCCCCGGACTTGTCGCAGATTGTGCATTCGAGCGGATGTCGCTCGATAATTGAGATCAGGGCATCATGGCGGGTTCGGATCGCTTCCGGGTGCTGTGTGTTTATGATCAATCCGTCGCTCGCCTTGAGCACACAGGCGGCGCGCATCTTGCTCCCCTTGGCATCGATAGCCTCTACAGTGCAGATCTTGCAGGCGCCGAAGGGACGCATGCTCTTGAAATCGCAGAGTACCGGAATATGAATCCCGATAGACTCGGCAGCCTCAATGATAGATGATTTATCCGCTACCTTAAGTTCGGTACCGTCGATGGTTATGGTAACCAGGTCAGTTTTCCCTTCTATGTCCTTGTTTCCCTTTATCACTCTATCACTTCTTCTACCTGTCTATCTCCGCCATGATAATATCGATGCTGCCGATAATCGCAGCCATATCCGCCATGAATGTGCGCCGGTTCTTGATCATTGTGGTTATTGATGAGAGGTTGACCAGCGAGCAGGATCGCACTCGCAGCCGAAGCGGTTTGCTTCCGCCATCCGATGCCAGGTAGAATCCCAGCTCACCCTTGGGGCTTTCCACGCAGTGATATATCTCACCCTTGGGTGCCTTGAAGCCGTGTATTACGAAGTTGAAGTGGTTTGCCATGACCGCCATGTCCTTCTTGATCAGCTCTCTCGGTGCGCTGCGATAGCGCAGATCGGGGGTGATGTGATCCCCGTCCGGTATCTGACTTAGGCACTGCTTTATGATACGGCATGACTGTCGCATCTCGATTAGCCTTACCAGGTAGCGATCGTAGGTATCGCCGTTTTGTTTCACTGGCACGATGAAATCGAGCTTGGGATACACCGAGTAAGGCTGGTCGCGCCTGATATCCCAGTCAACCCCGGAGCCGCGAGCCATAGGTCCGGACAGCCCAAGGTTGATCGCCTGTTCTTTGGTTATTACTCCCACATCAACTGTTCGATTAAGCCAAATCCTGTTTTCTGTGAGCAAAGCCTCATACTGGTCGATGTAACCGGGCAGGGTATCGACGAAGCGCTCGATCATTCTCATGGTCTCATCGCTTAGGTCATGAGGCATGCCGCCGATGCGTGCGCCGTTATGGGTCAAGCGCTGACCGCAGTAACTATCGTAGATGTCGAGGATCTGCTCCCGCTCCCGGAAGCACCATAGCAATACTGTCCAGGCTCCGATGTCGAGAGCGTGTGTCCCCAGCCAAATCAGATGGCTGGCAAGGCGGGTAAGCTCGAACATGATCACGCGGATATACTCGGCACGTTGGGGCACCTCGAGCTGCACCAGCTTCTCCACCGCCTGGCAGTAGGCGATGTTGTTGAACATGGACTGCACATAGTCGAGCCTATCAGTATAAGGGACAAACTGTGCATAATTCAGCGACTCGCCGAGCTTCTCCATACCCCGATGCAGATAGCCGATGACCGGGTCTGCCTTGTGGATCACCTCGCCATCCAGGGTGAGTATTACCCTCAGCACTCCGTGGGTGCTGGGGTGCTGGGGACCCATGTTCAACTGTATATCGAGCGTTTGCAGCTCTTCTTTCAGCAGCTCCTCGGTCATTATCTACTTATTCTCATATATCGGTTTCTGTTTGGTTGTGCCCTTGAGGGGGAAGTCCTTGCGCAGCGGGTATCCCTCGAATCCTTGCGGTGTGAGCAGCCTCCGCAGATCAGGGTGCCCCTCGAACTCGATGCCGAACATGTCATAAGCCTCGCGCTCGTGCCAGTTAGCACCGCCATAAAGCGCTGTGATCGATTGAGCACTCTCGCCATCATCGATCCCAGCCTTGATGCGTATGCGGTGTTGTTTATCCATAGAGAGAAGGTGAATGACCTGCATGAAGCGCGGCTTTCTCCCCTGGTTAAGGTAATCGACAAAGGTTACATCGCTGCAGTATGAGAAATCGAGATCTTCATCGTCCTTCAGGAACTGGCACAGATTGAAGACCTCTGTTCTTGGTATCTCGATGGTCAGCTCCCCGGCATAGATGCGATGATCGAGGATCAGCCTGTCCGCCTTGCTTCCCAGCTTCCCTTTTATGCTTTCGAGCAGCCTTGTTGGTTCGAGATGTCCTGTTCTCTTGCTCATCTAGCCCATATATCTTCGAGCAGTTGTCCCTCGCGCTCCATAATGATCTTTTGCATCTTGAACAGCCCCTCCAGCAAGTTCTCTGGCTGCGGTGGGCAGCCGGCGATATAGACATCGACAGGGATAACTTCATCGACGCCTTGCAGAACCGCATAAGTATCGAATCCACCGCCGCTCATGGCACAGCTTCCCATAGCGATGCTGTACTTGGGATCCGGCATCTGGTCCCAGAGCTTTTTAACCACCGGCGCCATCTTCAGTGTAACCGTGCCGGCGACCAGCATCAGGTCCGCCTGCCTTGGCGAGGGGCGCATAACGCCGGCCCCGAAGCGATCTATATCCCACCTGGAGACAAAGGTCGCCATCATCTCGATAGCGCAGCAAGCCAGCCCGAATCCGAGCGGCCATAGAGATGATTTGCGCATCCAGGCGATCCCCTTGTCGAGCGGCTTGACCTTTGCGGTTATAGCCTGCACCGCATCTCGGAAGCGTTCCACCGTGGTCAGCATAACCCTCCCTTGCACCAGGCGGCTTTGTTCTTCAGTCAAACCTTCTATCCGTTTTTTATCATCAAGGGTCATTGATCATACCCACTTAAGCCCGTCCTTGCGGACAATGTAAAGGTACCCGATTAGCACGATAACGATGAAGAGCACCATCTCAATAAGCCCGAACACACCGATGATCCCGAAGGTTACCGCCCAAGGGAAGATGAAGATGGTCTCTATGTCGAAGACAACGAAGAGCATGGCGACGATGAAGAACCTGACGATCTGCCTGCTGCGGGCATCGCCGACCGGCTCGATGCCGCACTCATAGACCGAGCCTTTTTGAGCATTTGGCCGGTGAGGTCTGAGAAAGAAGGCAACGAGGAGGATGCCGAATCCTATGGCTGACATGACTAAGAAGAATATAAGCACCGCCAGGTAGGATCCGCTGTAGGTCTGTATCAGCCTAGTCGCTTCGTTTACCACGCTTTGAGCTTGACTCATATCAACTGTCGCTTTCTGGTCCCGGTTTCCAGCTCTTGACCTAGAAAAAAATCAGCACGCATATTATAGAACCGAATCAGGCTTGTCAAGACCTTTTTCGATAAAATAGGATCTAGTTTCCATGCTAAGAGTCTCGCTTAGAGGCTTCATGATCCAGAAACCAAGCAACTAGAAACGATTTTTTTAGAACCTCCATTTGAATTCGAGGATGCCGTTGGAGGCAGTCTCGTCAACGCCGGATCCGTAATAGTCAACGAAGAAATCTCCGGGCATAAATAGGCTATATTGTGCTCTAACCTGGAAGTTCTGGCTGTAGCGGTAATAGATTCCCAAGCCAGCTTCGGTACCTAGGGATTTACTTATATCAGCCTTTCCGGTTGGAGCGGTCAATCCATCGGTAGCTCCTGCATTAAACAGGCTGGCATCGCCGTACAATCTAACTTTTCTATGAGCCGAGAACTCGAATCCCAGGCTCAGGGCATTTATTCCGATCGGTGCATGGGTCTCGTATCCGATATTTGGAACTATGGTATCCTCATCGACTCCAGCAATGGGCAGCGTGTCATCAACCCAGATTCCATCCATGCCGAAGTATCCGTATAGCCCCTGTCGTATTGGCATGAAGGACTCCCACTTGTAGTCATTGGCTTTATCGTCTCCAGGGGCATAGAAAACAGAGCTGCGCACCTTGAGTTTGCCAAGGTCGTACTCGGCGTGAGCCATGGCGGCAAATCCACTGATATCGATATCTTTAGTCCCCTCTATCTTTGACTGGACGGTGCCGCTTTGAGTTACCAGCTCTGCCTGGATCTTGATTAGCCCCATGGCTGCCTTTGCGCTGAGACCCAGGTAATTTCTATCTATCAACTGGGTCTCAGAGTAGCCGTTGTCATCTTTTACATAATATAGTCTCAGGTCTCCGCCCATTCCTCTTACTCCGCCAGCCAGTGCGGTTACCGTGTTATCCTCCCACTTGCGGGTCAGCCTGTCGTAACGGATGCTGTTGAGGTAGTCGTACCTGTTGCCCCTGTCCTGTACGCTTTCTTGCACCATTGAGAAGACCCCAAAGAAGTAGAACATGTCAAAGTCGCCCTGAAGTAAGTATCCGTAATCATCGGCATTGTACAGGATTCCCGTATGGGTAATCTTGAAGTCCTGCAAGCCGGCGCGCAGGCTTACCGGCGCCTCGAAGGGCTTGAACGAAGCCCAGGCATCCTCAAGCAGAAGCATGGCATCCCACTTGGTATTCTCATCGTTCAGCGGATCGTAGCTTGTGATCGCAGCCTCCTCGCTGTCTGTATCCCAGAAGGCTTGCACTTCCCAGCGGATTCGAGACTCGATGATGTCCCGGTAGGTGAACCCTACATCCATTCTGGTCTCTTGTTCAACGAAGGCTGCCTTATCTTTGGGGAACCCGCCCTCACCCTCTGGCTTGATGTAATCATTTGGTTTAGTGGTAAAGAAATACTTGTCCCTGAACTCGTTTGTAATCTCGATCTGAGCGCCAACGAATACCTTCAGGTCCCGTCCCTTGTAGGTAAATATCCCGATGGTCTCTCCGCCAGTATAGGTCTTTATTGGCTCATCGGTCTCTCCCTTTGCCCACAACAGGTTGCCGCCCGGTAGCAACAGGCAGCTACATAGCGCAAACAGCCATAGCCATCTTTTCTTCATGTCTCATCTCCTTTTCTGAGCCACTACCCTAACAGATTGACATTTTGGGGAGTGCTCGCTCACTCTCGCTATTATGTATCATGCTATATTTTTATTTAAGTAAAAGCCTTAAGCCTCATATTACCTGTAACTTATTATCTCAGCATCATCCTTTAGCTCTTCAACGAACATGTCGAAGAATGTTTTCTGCTTTTTTTTCAGTAGCTTGGCGTATAAGGAATAATAGCTCTCATCAAAGGCTTGGGGATCTGGCGTCACCTTGTCCATCACCTTGAACAACACCCATCCAGCCTTAGCCTCGAACGGTTCACCGACCTCGCCAGGCTGCATGGAGAATGCGATCTGGTCGAATTTTGCATTATTGCCTATGTAGGTAACGAAGCTATTGCGGGTCAGGTCCCTCGTTTCCCTCTCTTTGAGGTCGAACTTATCGACCATCTCATCCCAGGTCATCCCCTCGGTGAGCATCCTCGAATATTGGAAAGCTTGTTGTTTTGCCAGGTTTTTTGCCTTTTTCTCGATCAGTTCGGTCTCTATTTTAACCCTGGCTTCCTCAAGCGATGCTTGGTGGGCAATGATGCGCTCGATAGGTATTGTGAAATAGGCACCCTCTTGGGGGATCATGAAGGGAGGCATCGGTTTATTAAGCTCCTGGGTGAAGGCTTGTGTTTTTAGATCCTCTATCTTAGCAAGCTCAGAGGGCACATTTTCCGCATCGAACAGTTCGGTGGTTACCACCTGTAGATTATAATCGGCAGCTACATGGTGAAATTTCTCACCCTTTATCATCGAGTAGTACATTTTCCTGGAGAGTATGTCCAACTGCTCCTCAGCCTTCCAGGTCTTTGCTCCATCAATGCACTCCTGTTTAACCTGCTCATAAGGTAATGTCTCTTCGGGTTGGATCTCATCTACCTTGATGATGTGATATCCGAAACGGGTTCTCACCAGGTCGCTCATTTCCCCAGCTTGAAGGGCGAAGGCAGCTTGCTCGAACTGAGGGACCATCTCGCCTCTGCCGAAGAAGCCGAGGTCTCCGCCGCTGGGCGCGGTGGATTCATCCTCGGAGTACTTCTCAGCCATCTTTGCGAAATCTGCGCCCTGCTTCAGTTCTCCAAGAACCGATTCTGCCCGGTTTCGAACCATCTCCTCAGTCTGGGGATCAGCCTCGGCATCGAGCTTGAACAGGATATGGCGTGCCTTTATTTTCTCTGGCTGGGTAAACGCATATAAATTCATATTGTAATAGTCTTTAGCATCTTGCTCAGTAATCTTGACCTTTTCCTTTAACCAGTCAATGGTTACCGCGAAGTAGTCGAGCCTGACTTTAGTGGGGATCTGGTAGTCGCTGGCGTGTTGGTTATAGTATTGTTCGATCTCCTTCGGGGTAACCGTAACCTCATCCAGGTAATCCTTGGTGGGCACTAGGACCAGTTTTAGCTTGATCTTTTCGTTTTCGTTTATGTAGCTCTCCCAGACCTCTCCTTTGGAGACGACCACCATATCCTTTATCAGGTCCTCCATCTTTTGGGTAAGGATGTTTATGCGCAGGTTCTCCTCGAACTCTTGAGGGGACATCCGGTTCATAGCCAATATCTGTCGGTATCGTTGTTGATCAAAGACGCCATTGTTCTGAAACATTGGGGTATTAACGATACGCATGGTGATCTCGTCTTCATCAACCATTATGCCTCGTTTTTGTGCCTCGGAGACCAACAGCGCCTCCTTGATCACCTCGTCGTAAGCGAGGCTCTCGAAGTCGATGTTCTTGGTAAACTGATCAAAGTTCTCGCCATATATTTGTCGATACATATTCTGCATAAATCGTATGGTATCCTGGTAGTGTCGGTATGGGATTATGATACCGTTCACCTTAGCCATTGCACCGGGAGGCACCTCATCCTTGCCGCCTCTTACGGTTCCATACATAACTACCAGACCCCCGATGGTTCCGAATATGACCAACCAGAGCAGCCATTTGAACTTCTGCAGGTTATTCCTGAGCGACTGAAGCATCTATTCACCTCGTATTTACTGCCATCAATGGATGACAGCATTGTTGTTATATAGTCAATTCGGTGATTGATATTAAGCGATGCGATCGCAAATATCAAATTAGGCTTGAGGCTTAAACTATGAACGTTATCAGAACCACCTGGACATTTTTAGGCGGGCATTTTTTTAGTTTAAATTCTTTCTTGATGATTGAAAGGAAATGAACCGCTTTTACGATAATAGCGTTGAGAGATGATGAGCAGTAAGCATGTACATCAAGACGAACTTCTGAGAAAGCTGGCAAGCCCTGTGGAAGAGCATGGCTACGAGCATGACTGCGATTGCGCCAGGTGCCAGAAGCGAAAAAACAGTGCTGAGAATTTTATTGATCTATTATCCCAGAACCGGGATCTCTTTGATGTTTCTTGCCCCGATGAAGATCTACTTATCGCCTATGCCTCTGGCGATCCTTCATTAATCCAGGAAAAGGCTTGTGAAATAGAGCAGCACATCCAATATTGCCGGCAATGCAAGGAGCTTGTCGAGATACTAGCCGATGTATCAGTCGAGGAGAAGGCTTATCCTATCATCGAGAAGGGAATAAGATACTTCAAGGACTTGAATAAAAGAGCGCTAGGAGATGCCTCGACCGCTTTGAATGATATAAAGGAATCATTAATTTCCTTGCAGCCTATCACCGCCACCGCCTCCAGCTTGCGTTCGGCAATGCCTTCATCTCTCAATCAAAGCGATATTCGTATTTACCGGGCTTACCTGGATGATAATACCCAGGTGATCATCCAATACTCCTTGAAAGACAAAGAGGGGACTTATTCACTGACCATAAGGCTTTTGCACCGAACAGGCGATACACTTAACGATGTTGTAATGCCGCTGATGCTTATAGATAAGCTGGATGGAGAGATCATTGCAAATGATCTCAAGGCACCGGGCTTCCATAAGTTCGAGAATATAACTGCTGGCGAGTACTTGGTTCTGGTATATACCGACCATATCTACGAGGTAAACCTTTCAATACCATAAAAAATCATGAACAGCGTGATCAGGAAAATACTGGGCTTCTCATCCGAGAGCGAGCGACAGGGATATCTTGACCGGCTTGTAAAGCGCCTTGATGGGAAACTTGTCTCAGAGATCGAGTCTGCCATCGACTCGATGAGACGAAACAAGCCCCAGGATGCGCTCACGCTTGTTTATGCATACCGATATCTGGCTGATCAATCTGGGAAAAAGCAGTTAATCGCCGGTTCGTTGTTCTGGCAAGGCACGGTTGCCACCATGATGGCTGATTATGAGAGGGCTGTCTCGACCCTGGAACAAGCGTATCAGCACTTTAGCGAGCTAGGCTATCAGCCGGATGTTGATCGTACTCTGATGGCTCTTATCTCTCCACTGATGTACCTGGGAAGATACGAACAGGCAATGACCATCAGTGACGACCTGGCAGATAACTTCGAGCAGAAAGGGGATGAAGCCGGGCTTGCCAGGTTATTAACTCGTCGAGCGAATCTCAGGTTATTCAAAGGCGAATTAACTGATGCACACAATGATTACCTGCGTGCCAGCGAGCTTTTCAATAGGCTTGGCATGGAGGACGACCTTGCGATTAACGAGACCAACCGGGCGGTCTGCCTGAATGATCTCGGCTATTACCAGGATGCTCAAAAGGCTCTGTTTACAGCCAAGAAGGTCTTCAAGGCTCGAAAAGAGAAACTCAATGTTGCAGCAGTCGATCTAGCCCTGGCAACCACTTACATCAACAGGGGCAAATACCTGCAAGGGATAAAGAAGGTCGATCATCTAATCGATACTTATAAAAAGCATGGACTGAAGAGAGAGCTAGCGGTTGCCATGCAGACCAAGGCAGAGGCGCTCATTGCTTTGAATGACCACAGCGGGGCAGCTAGATTTCTGAATAAACTGGTGATCCTTTATGAGGACTTAGGTATCAAACTAGAATTGAACCAATGCAGGCTTTCGCTGGCGCGTATCAACGCTTTTAAGGGAGATTATGATCAAGCATTGGAACTATTGGCTAAAACAGAGGAATATGCTGGTGACGCCGGGGATATAA
Source organism: uncultured bacterium (assembly GCA_964448115.1). Lineage (GTDB taxonomy): Bacteria > CAYUVA01 > CAYUVA01 > CAYUVA01 > CAYUVA01 > CAYUVA01. The sequence goes on along the minus strand of CAYUVA010000009.1, from coordinate 28,197 downwards.
CCCTGCTGTGCTCTGCCATAATCCAAAGGCTGCAATTATTGCTTAAGATGAAGCAGTTGGATAAGGCTGAGAAAGCGGCAGAAGAGCTGCAAAGATTGCCCCAGATCGATGAATCCCCCTGGCGAAAATGCCTTATGCTGATTACCCTGGGTGAATTGGCAGGCATCAGGGGGCATTATAAGGAGCAAGCTGAGTTTACCAATGCTGCGCTCGATATAGCCAGGGAACATCGTTTCGTAGAGCTTGAATTTCGCGCTATACGGCTTCAAGCCACCCAGCACGCCTCTTTTGGACAAAAGAAAAAAGCGATCAAACTATATCTAAAGGCATTGAAAGCTATCGATCACTTGAGATTATCGCTCGCCCCAGCACAATGGGCTGCCATCGGTTACCTGGAAGACAAGATACAGCTCTTCGAGGAGGCGATAAACCTGTGCATTGAGGTGGGCGATGAGGAGCATTTACTAAGCGCACTGCGGCTGGTTGAGGGGGCAAGGTCGGCTGTGTTCATCGAACGCATAGCTAATCGCCTTGAAATCAAAGCCAGGAGCCTGAGCAGCTCGCAGAAGCGGTTGATAAAGGAATATAATATGGTAGCAGAGCGGCTGTCAGCCTTGTATAAGGAGCTGAGAGGTTACCATAAGACCCGCGGACAATACTATGCTCCAATAGATACAGATATAAACGAGCAGCTCCAGGCGCTATCCGAGCGCTTCGAGCACCTCTCGGCTAGGATGCAGCAGGAGCTTTATCCTCTGCGCGCCAAGGAAAGCTCCAAGACGAGAAGCCTCAATATAAAAGGAATCATGGCATCTCTAGCCGATGACGAGGCTCTTTGCGAGTACTACAAGGTCATGGGAAGGCTGCTTTCTTTCGTGCTGACCGTTGACTCTGTGCGGGTCATCGATATCGGCAATTATGAAACTATCCGCAGAGAATGCGCTGAATTCCATAACCAGGAGCTGCTTCTCTTCGAGGCGCAGCCGAAGCTCTTCAAGGAAAACAGCCAACAGCTTTTGATAAGCACCAACTGGTGGCTCAACAGGCTTTATCATCTTGTCATGGAGCCTGTCATGGCGCTGCTTGGCGATAAAAGCATGGTCTTTATCGTTCCTTACGGGGTGCTGCATAGCCTTAACTACGGGTTGCTTAGGGACACTCAGGGATATATCGGGGATAGAATTGCCTTCCGATATCTTCCCACTGGGCAGCTTCTGCTCCACAGGAGCACCATGAATATAGATTCGATATTCAAGGATACACTGCTTGCCGGCATCGAAGATCATAGGTTCCCCGGCATTCAAAAAGAGGTGTACTACCTGGCAGAGCTTATCCCTGGCGCGCAGATTGCCCTAAAGGACCAATCCAGTGCGCTTAGTGCCCGGATGAAGGGGAAGAGCCTGGTTCATATTGCCAGTCATGCGATACTCGATTCACAGAAACCATACCTGTCGCACATACAGTTGAACGACTCCGCATTGTTCCTTGGAGATATAGCCTCGCTACATCTATCCGCGCAGTTGGTTACCCTTTCTGCCTGCCAGACCGGCAGCGCAGCTCCGCTTAGTGGTGATGAGCTTGAGGGCTTCATTAGGGGATTTCTCATGGCTGGGGGAAGTAACATCCTGGCGAGTTCCTGGAAGGTGGATGATGATGCGACCGCTTTGTTAATGGAAAAATTCTATAATGGTATTATATTAAATAGTAACAGCGTTGAAGATTCGCTAAAATACGCACAGATTCAAGTTAGAGAAAAATACAACCACCCCTTCTTGTGGGGCGCATTCAGGCTGTTTGGGGTATAATAGATGAAGGGAGATGATATCATGAGACATAAAGAGTTTTTCAGCAAAAATAAGAGCCGGTTGGCTCTGGCAATCTTTATACTCTCGGCACTTATCCTTCTGGGCAGCATTGCGACACTGACCTATGCTCAGCGGGGGAGGAATCCGATACCAGAGACAGAGATAACCCTCTATGTCAGTCCCTGGGGAGACGATGATCAGGGCGATGGAAGCGTATTTTCTCCATATCGAACTATCGGCAAGGCAATCAGCGAGGCTGAGTCGCTTCAAGATGTCTTCGCTGAGATAATGGTTGCCCCCGGAGAGTACCATGAGAACCTACAGATAGATTTTCCAGTAGCGCTGTATGGCTCAGGTCCGGACAAGACCTTTATTGTTGGCAACGAGCAAGCTCCGGTCATATCCATCGAGAATGGCTTCTTCAATATAGTCGAGGGCTTCACCATTACAGGCGGCTCATCACCGCATGGGGGAGGCTTTCGCGTGTCGAATTCCCTGTATTGTCTGATCACAAATAATCATATCATGGACAATTTTGCCCAGCAAGGCGCGGGTATCTTCGTCGCCGGCAGCAATTTTACGATCATCTCCAACAACATCATCGCTCACAACCACTGCCCGGAGCTAGACGAGGAGCCATATCAATCCAGCGGTGGAGCCATCTTCTGGGTGGAGCAGAGCGGAGGCATGGGAAGTATAATCAGCAATACGATAGTAGATAACTTCGCGCTGATCGGTTCGGGTGTTTATTATGATGGCAGCCCCCAGATATTCTTCTCCAGCAATATCATCGTAGAAAATTTAGGTGGTGTTGCACTGGTGGCGCAAGGTTTCTTGATGAACTTCAGATATAATAATGTTGCAGATAATCCAGCAGGTAACTGGTCTTCGAACCTCGATCCCTACTTCCAGCACCCGGTGTACCATAATATCTCGGAACCGCAGCCTTTCATTACGGGACCGCTAGGAGAGTATTACCTGCCTGCTGGTTCTCCAGGTGTTGATGCTGGGGAGCCTGATATCCCCTGCGGATTTGGAGCGCCCATCTTCGGCACCACCGATGTTAATCATGCTCCGGATTATATGCCTATAGATCAAGGTTACCATTACTCCAAGATATTTGTTTTCGCCAGCCCTTCGCTACAGGTGGCTGTTGTAGGTGGAAGCCCTGCCAATGAGGATACAGGCATCATCGAGGACGGCGAGCTTTACATTATATGGGAAAAGATCACGCCACCTCACGATGTATTTACCGAGGGACCGCTGCCCATCACTGAGGAGGTTATGGATCGCCTGGTGAGCGATAATGCCGAGTATTACTTCTATCCCCGCAGCGAGCAGCAGCTCGAATACGATCAGCTCAGGATAAAGCATATCTGGGCGCTGGTTTCACCCAGGGCTGGCATCATTGAGCCTAATAAAAACAACTCAAAGGCAGACTCGATAGTGCTTGCTGATGATGAAGGAGATGACCTGGAGAGGATGTCATTCTACTCGCTTCGCGAGATGTCGCCTGGCCTGGTGGATACCGATGGCGGCGGCGAGGAGGACTACTACGAGCTTATGCGCGGAGCAGATCCATTGGATGCCAGCGATGATGATCCGAATAAATCGCTACGCATTAAGGAAATGCCGATGCATACTATCTTGGACATGAAGCCCGAAATAAGGATAAAAGATATTAACAGCAACAAGGGTTTGATAAAATGATCATCAAGGAGGTGATAGCGTTGATGGGAATAGTTGAGGAGACCTGCCGGAGCGTTATCCACTGCCAGGAGGCTCGCTCAACTACCCCTAGTAACATGTTAATCGAACAGTTGAATAATTGCAAACCAACTGAAGATGTTAGTCCGGTCATCCTTTTGACCCCAGGAGATGTTAACCAACAAAACATAAGGAGTTGAAGTTATGAGATCTTCAGCAAAACTTTTCACACTTATTATGATCCTGCTGCTGGCGGGTGCTTTCGGCGCTTACGCCAATCCACCCAATCAGTACGGCAGTATCGAGGGGCTGGTCTATGATGCAGCTACCCAGCAGCCTATAGCAGGCGCCCATGTAATGGCTGGCATGTGGCAGGCTTACACCGATGAACAGGGTATGTTCTTCATTGAGCATATTATGGCTCGCACCTGGCTGCTCAATGTGGTTGCCCCTGGATACGAGATGGCTACCGTCGAGGTCGAAGTAGTAGCCGGCGAGATAAATTATGTCGAGATCGGATTGAATGCAGAAGAGCCGCCACCCCCACCAGATGAGTTCGGCGCCATCGAGGGGATAGTTACCGATGCAGCCACCGGCGAGCCGATAGCTGGGGCTGTGATCAGCCTAGGTTGGGGACCGGAGTTCTCCGCTATCACCGATGAGAACGGCTATTACCTGCTCGATGATGTGATGCCTGGCTTCCAGATGGTGCACGCCTTCAAGGAAGGCTACATGCCCGCCCACGCTGGCGTCCAGGTCATCCCCGACCAGGTGGCAGAGCTTAACTTCGAGCTTATGCCCGGCGAGGAGCCGCCTCCACCACCAGATGAATTCGGCGCCATCGAGGGGATAGTTACCGATGCAGCCACCGGCGAGCCGATAGCTG
>CAYUVA010000009.1:9607-23699 GCA_964448115.1 uncultured bacterium | reverse complement strand
GGGCGATGGTCAATGTTGGCCAATGGAACGGTTGCTTTGCGGTTACCAATGAGCAGGGATACTACCTGCTTGAAGAGGTGCCGGCTGGTGAGCGCATAGTTCGTGCCCATAAGCATGGTTATCTCCCGGCTGAGGCAACGGTCGAGGTTATAGCTGAAAGCACGGTTACAGTCGATTTCGCTCTCGAATCCAATGTACCGCCTCCGCCGCCAGAGGGCGACGCCACGCTGTACGGCATTGTCTATGATGTCGAGACCGAGGAACCGATTGCCGGCGCTCATATAGTGCTTATACCTGGCAATGTGGAATTCCCGCCGAGACAGGTGTTCGGCAGGGGTGAAGGTGAAGAGCCTCCCCATCGTCCGCCTTGTGGTCTCCATGCCGTAAGCGATGAGCAGGGATACTACGAGATAACCAACATCCCGGAGGGCGAGTACACACTTATCGCCATGGCATCAAGGTATGAGCTTTACACCGACAGCTTCGAGATCATCGGCGAGGAGGAGATCGAGTATGACATCGGCTTGACCAGGCGCGGCGAGATCCCCTTTGGAGCGCTGGAAGGCTTCGTAACCGATGCTGATACCGGCGAGCCGATCGGCGGTGCCTTTGTAGCGGTTATGGCTGGACCCCATGTGCGCAATCCGCACAGCTTCCGCGGGCTTCCCGAAGGCTGGGGTGGCAGGAGACCGCATGGTCGCTTCGTAACTCGTACCGATGAGAATGGCTATTACTCCTTTGAGAATGTACCTCAAGGCACCTGGCCTATGGCAGTCATAGCAGCCGGTTACCAGCCTGCACACGCTGAGGTCGAGATCATAGAAGGTGAGCTGACCGTGATGGACTTTGCCCTATCTCCGCTCCAAGCACCGGGATTGGCAACATTGAGCGGTACGGTTACTGATGCAGACAGCGGCGAGTCTCTTGCCGAGGCTTGGGTCGCGCTTTTGCCACCTGGATTCACCCCTGGACAGGAATTAAGGGGCGGCATGGGTGGATTTCACGGCATCAGATATACCAGGACCAATGAAGATGGCGTTTACCTTTTGGAGAATGTACCCGCTGGCCAATACACCGCAGTTGCATGGAAGCAAGGCTATATGCCTGAGTTCGTGCAGATAGAGCTGGTGGCTGAAGAGGAGACGGTTCTCGATTTCACTCTTGAGGCAGCCGGATATCCATCGCTAAGATAAACTAGGAAAGTTAACCCACTATACCCGAAAAACGGGGGAGCCTTATCTTGGCTCCCCCGTCTTATTTAAAAACCTCCAGTGGTATCTTGTGTATTTTTATAAAAATTTTCCTTTGTAAAATCCAAGCTAAGAACTTGGGGGACAAAGTCAGGATTGATATTTATTTAATAATTACATATTCTTTTTTTCAGGATGGGAAAGTTAAGGGACAGATATAGCTATCTTATCTTATCTTCCATTGCTATCCTTTTATGCTTGCATTCATCTGATCTATTTGCGTTGATCCCTTATGATGCTCAAACCTACTATAAAAAGGGTCATCGCTTCATGGAGACAGGCGACTATGAGCAAGCCATAGAAGCCTTCCAACGCGCAATAGATATATATCCGCAGTATGCAGATGCCTACAATGATCTCGGCGATTGCCTCTTCAGGCAGGGCAGAACTGATGATGCCCTGGATGCCTTCTTGAAGGCATCAAAACTAGCGCCTGGTGATGAGAAGATCCTGTATAATCTTGCTGTTACGCAATACAAGAAAGGTCAGCTATTAAAGGCTCGAACCACCCTTGAAAAAATCCTTGAGATCAACGCTGATAATAATAGGGCACTTAAGTTGTCCATAATTGTGAATGAGGAGATTGGCGATCTAGATAAGGCAATAAATTATGCCCTGAAACTATCCTCCAATCTCCCCGGGGATGCAAAGGCACAATATATGCTCGGTGCGCTTTATTTGGATAAAGAAGACTACCAAAAGGCAGAGCCATACCTGAAGAAGGCTGTATCACTGGATGCAACCCTCATCGAAGCCAGGATCAATCTGGGTATCCTGCATATCAAACAAAATAGATGTCAAGATGCTATTGAGCAGCTTCAGGCTGTCCTTGATATGGAGAAGAGATCGCAGGTACCTATTCCAGCAAGACTGCATTATAGGCTACAAACCAACTTGGGCGATGCATACCAGCAGTGCGATGATATCCCAGCAGCATGTCGCGCTTATAAGGAAGCATTAGAATATGAGCAAGCAGAGGATGAGTTGAGGTTGGATTTGGGAAGTCTTTATTATCAACAAAAGGACATGCACAGCGCTGAGAGATACCTTTTGGAGTATCTGCGGATCAAGCCGGATGATATCGAAGCCAAACGGCTCATGGGGCTTATCAGCTACAAGCGCGGTGACTTTGCTGATGCTACTAGATACCTGCGTGCAGTAGATGAAGCCGGCAAGCTAAGCTTAGGGGAGCTTTATTTGCTTGCCGAAAGCTGCTTTAAGATCGATGAACTCAATCGCGCACTAGATGCATTAAAGCGAATGATAGAAGGTGGAGTTGCTGGAGTCAGGGAATACCAACTTATGTCAAAGATTTATCGCTATATGGGGGATAACAGATCAGCCTTGAGATACTTGGAGTCTGCCCTGGATTTAGATCCCCAAAACGAGGATATTAAATGGCAAATAGAGCAACTAAGCCCTCTGGTTGCCGCTGCGGATACAGAAGGTTGGCCAGGATACACGCCCAGTGAGCCAAAAAAGCCCCAACCAACCTCTACTATCTTTGTGCAAAAAAGAGCTAAGCCAACAATACAACCATCCGCCGCCACTGCAATCCTAATAAGCCCTACTAAACTGCCTTCCCCTGAGCCAACCAGTAGGCCACTGCCCACTTATACAGCAACCACTCTACCGACTTCGACCATAGTAATAGTTAGACAACCAGAGATAAACGCACTTATCGATATCGCCCAAGGATACCTTAAAAATGGTCAAAGACACCTTGCCGCTGCATTGATAGATGAGATACTGAGCAGAGATCCTTATAATGAATGGGCAAAAGAGAGGAAAATGGAGCTGGAGGCTACCAAACCAGCGCTACAACAAGTCGATCAGTCTCAAGGATTACCCGATGGTCTAATTGACCGATTCCGAGGCATAAAACTGACCACATCAGATTATGCTTTAGCTGGAATTATCGGATTTATCGCCATGATAATCATCATTCTGGCAGCGGTTAGAATAATGAAAAACCGAAGCAAGATAACACGCGGGCAGCTCAAGCTAGTTACCTTGCCTAATCTTCTGCAAATATTGGAATCCAAGAGAGCAACTGGAATTATTTATATAAAAGGAGATTTCGGAGAAGGACGCCTCTATCTCCAGGAGGGGAGATTGCTAAAAACGACTCTCAACAAGCAATCGGGCAAAGAGGTGCTATTTTACATGTTCACCCTACATGAGGGGAGCTTCAGATTCGTTCCCGGCGAGGTAAAGGTAAAAAGCGAGTTCGATCAGAGCCTCAAGGAGCTTATCCACGAGTTCAAAAACCCGCCAGTCGAGCAATAGGCGATCATTGATGAAAAAAAAAGACGAGCTTATAAAGCCCGTCCTTTTTTGTTGTCCAGGTTTCTTTAGCTCGATTTTCCGACTTTAGTATAAGAAAGCGGAAACGCCCGCTTTTATGCCTATCCTGTTGCCATCCTCTGAGTCGCCTTCATCCGGATCTATGCTATCCATGCTGAATCCGACTTCACCAAAAATGCCCACAGTCTTGGTCAGCATATAGACTACTCCACCGAAGACACCTAACTTGGTCATGGTTGATTCGATCTCGGTTGTACCTTGGTCAATAGGATTTGGATATTCTGTGGTGCTCGATGCATAGAGGAAGGTGCCCCCCACATAAGGATAATAGGAGCCTTTTACCTCAGCCGGTGCTCCACCGAAGAAATAGGCGATAAAAGGACCTATGCCCCATACTGTTTCCTTGTAATCGCCCCAAGAGGTGTAGTCGATCAGGACCTTGCCGCCGATTGCCAGGTTGGGCATGATAAAGTATCCACCAGTATCTTCAAGATAGAAGTTGAATTTACCATCACCATCCTCGTTCTCATAAGCTTCGCCGCTTAAACTGGCGATATCGAGACTACCCATGCCGAACCATACCCCTTGATCGATAGGATAGGTCGCCGCACCTGCCAGGCTATAGAAACCTACTGCCATTGCCATAATGCAAACTGCAATCAGACCTCTTCTCATAGTTTTCTCCTTGGTTAAGGTCATTACTCCGATTAGTCTATCGGATAACTTCCTGATTTTCTTTAGGGAAATGATAAAGTACAGAATCCCCAAGGAAAATGTACACCAGACTGGTGAAAGAACCCTGTCCCTAGGAATGTTTTTGTCTATATCATCTCCCATACAACAAAGAACATCATGCCTAGTTCTCATACTACAATACTGTTATTATTAAAATCAAGTTAAAAAAAAACAGATAACTTTACTATACAAAGTTTTTTACCGGTCATTCCAATTGACAGTTTAAAAAAATAAAGAGGTATATTATTGGCATTTCACTTCATGATCATTATATCATAACCCTGTGGAGCGAAAAAGACTCGATAAGCGTTTGATCCTGATCTCAGGTGTTACCGCCTTATTTTGCCTGGCGGTTGTTTTGGACCTTAGCCCCTACCTGCGCGGTCCGGCTGAGTGGCCGCCCGAATGGCGCTGGTGGTATCTATATCGAGATACGATAGGCAAGGGGCTACTCTTTGTGATCGCAACCATAGCGCTTGTTCTCATTAGCCTCATCTTTACCCGTTACCTTAGTCGAGCCGGCATGCTAAGGGAGCTTCTTGGGCTGATGAGCCTGATTGTATGCGGATGTTTGTTCTCTCTCGGAGTATTCATGATGGACTACGACCACCTGTATCCATATCGCGAAAACATGCACATTATCATGGTTCAGCGCGTGGTCAGCCATACATTCACCAGCTACTTCGAGGTTGCCAGGCGTATTCACCATGCATCCAAGGTCTTAGCCGAATATCATAATCTTATGCCCAAGATGGCTTTACATACCCAGACGCATCCCCCAGGCGGGGTGCTTTACTACTATGCGATCATCCAGTTCTTCAATCATCATCCAAAGCTCAATCACGCTGTCATATCCTGGATGCGCCGCAACGATGTCCCTGCCGAGCGCCTGAGCGCCACACCGCCGCTTCGCTCATACCATCTGAGCGCTGCTTTAGGCGGCGGATATTTGACCATGCTTCTAGGCTGCCTGGCGGCCATACCGGTATATCTGGTTTCCAGGCTCCACTTCAGCGCCAGAGCTTCTAATATCGTGGCCATCGGATATATTCTCCTGGGAACCAGGTCGCTTATTACCCCGGACATGGATCATGTTTATCCGCTGTTTCTTTACACCTCATTTTGGTTGTATTGCCGGGGATTAAATAAGAGGAGGCTTGTCTTCGCGCCGATTGCTGGAATTATATTTTACACCAGCCTTTTTTTCAGCTTCGGGATGCTTTATTTTCTGCTACCTATGGCACTTTACTCGGGGCAAGCTTATCTGAGGGCAATAAAGGATGTAAACAGAGCCGAAAAAATAGCCTATGCGCGATTTTTCATCTCCTTTGCTGCATTATTTTGCTTGGGATTTGCAGGTGTTTACCTGCTTGTGCAAACCGCGACCGGCTTGGATCTGATCGAGGTTTTCAGGGTAGCTCATCGCATACACCTCGATCGCTTTACGCTTAATCGCAGTTACTGGCTCTGGGTGCCGTATAATCTCTATGATTTCTTTGTGCTAGCCGGGTTACCGCTGAGCTTGCTGTATCTATCGCAGCTAAAGGATGAGATTTCTAAGCTGCGTTATAGTCTTGTGGAGTCGTTGAATCTGTTCTTTTGGATTACGCTATTGTCGTTGATAGCGATGACGCTGAGTGGTAGCGTGCGCGGCGAGACCGGCAGGATCTGGTTTTTCATGATGCCTCTGATATTATTATCCCTGGGCGAGCGATTCGAGGTGCTCGCTCAAAAGCGATGGTCTCTGGTGATGCTAATTCTGCTCCAGGCGGGTTATATCCTTTGCATCAGGCAATTCTGGGTAACCATAACATGAAAAAAAAAGATGTTGATAAAAAGTGTGTACCTGTTAGCGCATTGATTTTATCTTTAACCTTCCTTTTAATTTTTCAACATCCAGGTTCGCTAATGAATCATAAAGCGCTACCTGAAATGAACCTGGACCTTTAGATTTTTCAGCAGCCATCTCGCCAGCAAGCCCAAAGTAAGCCAGGCTTGAAACAGAAGCCTTTAAAAGATCGCTATTGATCGCACAGAAGCAGCCGATAACGGTGGTCGCTGCACAGCCAGTGCCTGTAACCCTGGAGAACATCTCATGCCCGTTATGACAGGAGTATATCTCGTTTCCATCGGTTATGTAATCGACCGCGCCGGTGATCGCTACCACCGCCCTGAGGTCGGTTGCCAGGTCGCCAGCAAGCTCGACTACCGCAGCCGAGTCTTCCAGGCTGTCAACGCCGCGGATGTTAGTCGAGCTTCCAGCTACCGCTTTTACCTCCGAGGCATTGCCCCGTAACACACTGATCTTTACCTCTTCGATTATGCTGGTGGCAGCCCTTGTGCGCAGCCCCGTAGCACCAGCACCAACCGGGTCAAGAATTACCGGGATCGATAACTGGTTCGCTTTTTTCCCCGCTTTTATCATTGCCGCGATCCAATCATGGTCCAAAGTTCCGATGTTAAGCACCAGCGCCTTTGCATAACAGACCATCTCCTCGACCTCATCGATAGCATGCGCCATCACCGGCGAAGCACCGACTGCAAGGATCGTGTTTGCCGTGCTGTTCATCACCACGAAGTTGGTGATGTTGTGGATAAGGGGCTTCTCTGCTCGAATAGCCGCCAGGCTTTGACCTGTGAATGTATCCCATTCAGTCATGATACCTCCCATAAAGCTAATGGTTCTTCATCAGAAGCCGTCTGGGATTGTCTTGTTTTAAGGGGTACCTGCACGAGAGTCGCTTTGCATCTTTCCTTCGCCGGCATTATCCGGATCAGGTTCCAGGGATGTTATCTCAGGCTGCCCCTAATACTGTGCAAACCACTCCCAGATGCTTGCTCAAACGAGGATATAATTTACCCAAAGGGGAATAAAATGCAAGCAAAAAAGTAAAGGCAAAGCAGCGGCGACCAACACTGCCCCATCTCATGCCTTGTTGCCGTGATACCGTATTAAGCCAAAAAAGCAACCTGGGAAATAATTGGGCTTGTGTCTTATGCCTTCTGTCGGCTGCGGTAAGAGAGCGTAAATAACAGCGAGATCAAAAGGATACAGAAAATGACCGCCCAGGTGCTCATCGATGGCAAATTGGGATCCAGCCAGCCTACCTGGTTTGCCTTCTGTGCGTAAATATCATCAAAGGAGCCTTTGCCGTTTCTGTCATCCTGGAAGATTACTATGACACCGCTGTCTCCGTCGGTAACAGCGGAGATGTTGCTCTGTGAGCCATTCGCGGTTGACATCGCCTTGCCAGCTAGCCACCAGCTCCAGCCACCAGCGACCCCCTGACTAGTAATCCTTTGGGCATAGACATCAGGATCAGCCCCGTTTCTGTAGTCTTCCCAGGCGACTATCGCTCCATTCTCGCCATCGGATATTATGACCGGATTATCCTTTTGTGCCTCCGAGGTCGAAAGAAGAACGCCTCCCGGTAGCCAACTTTCGCTATCATCAAGTGAACCATCAGGCAGTAGTTTCACTGCATATAAATGATAAGTGTCTATACCGATGGTGCTTATATAGGCAATTATTACATTATTGTTATCATCTGGAATCGCAACCGGGCTATAAGAGTCGGGAGTTCCGACCACCAAGCCGGTGCCGTTTTCGGTCCATGAGCCTGTGTTATAGAAGCTGCCGTTGCTTTTTATTCTGCTTGCATAGATATCGGTGAAGTATAACTGTGTTGGTGGAAGGTGATTTCTTTTGTCCTCCCAGATGATATAAGCTCCGTTGTCATCGTCGGCGATAATTGCGGCTAGAGTCTGCTCGTTTGCTTCATCGGTTGTAACACCGACTCCATTTACCGCCCAGCCACTGCCACCGACTTGACCATCCTCGCTGACCCTTTGTACATATACATCCGGTCGGTTCGCCTCTGCTGCCGAGCGATAGTCTGTCCAGGCAACGAAGATCCCATTTAAGTCCCCCAAGGCTATCCTGGGATCAACCTGATCCCTGGTATAAGTACATACGGCAACGCCATCGGCAGTCCAACTTCCAGTGGAGTCCATGTAACCACTGCTTAACAGATGATGGATATAAATATCCGTGTCTGAGCCGCGATTGTCTTCCCAGACGATATAAGCTCCCCCACTGCCATCAGGAATTGCATCCATGTTGTCCTGAAGGTTGAGTGCATTGCAGACTGCGACCCCGCCTGTGCTCCAGCCACCAGTGGTATCGATTGAACCGTCACTTAGAAGATGATGTGCTGCTATGTTACCCGGCGCAACGCACCAGATAACTATCGAGCCTGATCCACCATCGCTTAAGATCACATAACTTCCCATCAGATCTGTGGTCGAAATGGAGATGCCGTCCAGGTACCAATTGCCGGAGATATCCTGGGCGCCAGATGCCAAAAGATGCCCGGCGTAGAGTCGATCCACGCTTCCCCTGGTATCGTGCCAGATCACATAAGCGCCACCAGCACCATCGGAGATAGCCTTTGGCACCATCTGCTTTAGTGCACCGTTTGAGACGACTACATTTACAGATGGATCTTGATTCCAGGCTCCAAATGTCGTCCCCGCAAGAACGACCAAAGCACATACAGGTAGAATTACTGTGAGAGTTCCTTTTCCCCTCATGGTTCGTACACCCCTTTTTTGATTGGCATGAAATTACCTGGGTCTGAGCATAATAGCTTTAGCTTATAATGTCAATCTTTTTAGAAATTGTAGTCCTTTACGCCGAGATTGATCATCATAAAGGCTATTTTTGCTGTCTCCTCGGCTAGATCTGCCTTGTTGAAGGCATCTGCCAGAGATTCCCCGAAGCTGATAATGCCGTGGTTTACAAGCAGCATAGTATGATCCTTCTCTGGCATCCGGTTGATCTCCTCGGCTACATACTGCAAAAGCTCATCCGAACCTGGACGAGCTTTGGGGATTATCGAGGTAACGCCTAGCTTGGCTTCAGCAGATACTGTAACTAAAGGAATAGCCTGGTGGCGCGCAGACCAAGCTATCGAATAAGGCGGATGAAGATGACAAACTGCCTTCACATCCGGGCGAGATGCGTAAATAGCCCCGTGCATCCGCCCTTCCTTGCTAGGCTTCATTCCTGATGGTCCATCGATCTTCTCGCCGCGAAGGTTCATGGTAATAATATTTTCACGGCAGACATCACGCAGCGAATAGCCACTCGGGCTGATCAGGGCTGTATCCGTGTCTGAGATTCTAACGCTTATGTTTCCGCCAGTGCCACAGGTGTAGAGGCGATGATATGCTAGTTGACAGTAGCTTGCCAATTCTTGTTTTAGATGTTCAAGATCTTCCACTTTAACGAGCGCACCTCCGCTAGGTCATATTTTCGATTACAGATAGCCACTATATTAAAAAGAACTAGCTCGGTCAAAGTTATCCCAAAACAGAACCCGGGATCATTCCCTCTCCAGATGGAGTCTGTCTCAAAATGTCAAAGAAGTCCCATAACCTGTCATTCCGAGCGAGCGAGCGTAAGCGAGCGAGTCGAGGAATACCCCCTATATCCCCCCCAAGTTTGGGAGGATAAGAGGGGAGGCGGATATCCTTCAGCGTAAACAGGCTAAGTGCTCTGTCTATATTCTTTACCCTTTCCAGGTTCCTGCTTATTTGCTTTATCCATGGTGATGGATCTTGGGATACTCTTGAGATATACTGCTATTGCTAACATAATCATAAACCAAAGGAGGGTAAGTCTATGAAAGCACTTATAATTGCAGCGGATGATTTCGAGGATCTTGAGGTCTTCTATCCCTACTTTCGCCTCAAGGAGGCTGGCTTCGAGGTCGATATAGCCTCTTTCAAGGAGAATATGATCAAAGGGAAAACCGGGTACTCCATAAAGGCAACCAGTGAGTTCTCAAGGGTAGAGCCAGGCAACTATGACCTGCTGATTTTGCCTGGTGGTAAGGCTCCGGAGAAGATCAGGCTGGATGTCGATGCCCTGCGCATCGCCAGGGACTTCATGGACAAAGGCAAGCCGGTCGGCGCTATATGCCACGGCGCACAGGTGCTCATATCAGCCGATCGACTAAAGGGACGAAAGGCAACCTGCTACAAGGGGATGCGAGATGACCTGAGCTTTGCTGGCGCAGAATACCAGGACAAGCCGGTCATCGTGGATGGCAACCTGGTTACCTCGCGACACCCGCATGATCTGCCCTATTTCATGGCTGAGCTGCTACGGCTCTTGGAATAGCTCCTGACAAGTCGATACACCGAGATAACCGGCGTTTTATCCCGTTCTGCGAACACCCTTACCGGCGCCAGGGGCATGTTCAGTTCCCTTGCGTTCTTAAAGAACAGCTCCACATTATCCTCGAAGTTTCTTTTTCCCTTTGAATGACAGACAAATACGAAGTTGCTCGATCTTTTTGCAAAAAACAGCAGCTTTCTCTTTGATGGATTATACGAGATCTCCGCTGTCTTGATCCTTCCGCCACCTAGCGCGATCAAGGACTCCTCAAAACCCCAATCAACGCATACGGCAGCAAGATTGTTTAACAAGAGCCAGTCGGTAAGGTCGTATATTGCATCGCTCCAATTCCCCCTGCCGCCTGTTCTCTCAAGTTCACCGATGTAATTTGCATTTAGATATATGCTGTTGAAGATTATAGCCATAAGCAATACCGCAACCGGGGCGCCATGATTTTTCAATGACTTTACATTCAGCTTCAAAAAAAAGGAGATACCAACTGCTACTACTAGGTGGGGAAATGGATAATGGATAAGCTGATGCTGTGGGCTAAGATCGGTGGGTGTAAGTATGGATAGCAGGATAACTATTGCTATCACTGTTATTGAGATCGATATCTGCGTGCTCTGTTCGCTATTTTGCCTGTAAATGTATTTATATACCAAGGCAGCGATTGAAAAAACAGTGAAAAACATGACCATGACGATGTTTCTGTGAGTCCATTGCTCTCCAAAGAAAAGCTTCCCGGAAATTGTGCCTGATATGGTCTGCTCGAACTGCTTGATCCTGGAAACAAGGTTTTGAAATAAGCCCTTAGAAACCGAGCGTTCAATCGCTTCCTGAACCATGTTCTCTGGAGCAATAAAAAGATTGAACTGAATCATCTGCCAGCCACTAAGAAGAAAGGCAATAATGAATAAAAGCAATGGTACGGGTTTCAGCTTGGACAAAAGCTCTTTCCTGTAGAACAAGATTGCAGCTACAGCTATAGCTATCATTAACCATAAGAAGTTTGCCTTGTTATAGAACCCCAGCCCGGCGATCAATCCAATTACCAGGGAATAAATAAGTGTGATTCGGGTCGGTTTATAACTTTTTAGGCTTATTAAATGAAAAGAATTGCTCCAAAGTACAATGAAAAAAAACAACAATCCCTTGAACATGAACATTAGTGCAGATGGTCCAAAATCCCTGCTAGAGAAGTAAATGAAGCTGGGATCCAGGACCAATAGCAACATTGCGAGGCTTGCCGGTAATATCCCCAACCAGTGTTTCAAGGCAAGAAACATGAATACCAATCCAATCACGGTGAAAAGGATCGCGCTACCTCGATATACATACAAACTTCTGCCAGCTATTTTTATCAGGGGAGCTATCAGGTATGCCTTGAGCGAACCACAGTACTTGCGCAACATGGTCGGGTAAATTCGCCCACCGATGAACTTATAGCCCTTTATGCCGGTATATTTAATATTATCGAGGTAGGATAGTGCATGATTCACCAAACGAGCCTCATCATAGTAGAAGCCGGGGAGACTAACCTGACATGAACTCATGATAATGTAAATGGCTAATATACCTGTGATTATCCCATGGACGCGAAGTCGCTTAAAATATGCCCTAAAGTTAGCTTGCCAGGGGGATCTGATTTTCTTCGGTTTTCTACCCACTATCTGCTATTTCAGCTCGCCATGAGCTAACAATATATATCTCGGGCTTATTCCCCTGCTTCGAGGTAGGGCCAGCGAAGGCTCTGAAGTTCACGATCATCAGTTGCTATAAGGGTAAGCAGGTGTTTGCTAGGCACCAGTCCGCCGCCGATGCCGCTGACCGGGAAGCCGTAGATACCATCCCCTGCCCCAAAGTCATCGTGAGATCCATCATCGAACAGGTAGATCCCGGTGCCTACACCTGAGTAGTAAATCTCCACCGATCGTATGGGATCATCATTGTCGATCACAAAGGCGAGCATCCTGAATATCCCGCCACTTGCAGCATTTAGCCGGGTGTCGAAGTAGCCACCGAGCATAATAGCGGGTCGCAGGTTAGGCAACGGCGTGCCGGTGTTGGTCGGAGTTCTAGTCGGCGTGTTGGATGGCGCTGCGCTGGGAGTCCCGGTGCCAGTCGGGGTTGATGTATAGGGGCTGGTGGCAGTGAAGGTCGGGGTTGGCGTGCTGGTCGGTGTCGCTGTGGTCAGCGGGGTGTCGCTGGGTGTAGCTGTCGGCGTGGGAGTCAGCTTGAATACTACTAAGGACTCTGGCGTTGCCTGCTGAGCCTCTCGATTCCCCGCATTATCGTAAGCGACGGTGTAGAACTCGTAAAGCCCGTAACCATCAGCCTCCAGGCAATTGAACGGGATGCGAGAGCCGTAGTAATATCGCATGTACAACTGCCAGGGGGGTAGATAGTTGTACATGTAATAAAGCTCTATGCGGTCGATGCCGCTGGTATCCTCGATAACCTCTGCGTTGAAGACATACTGGAAGTCGTAAATGAATCCCGGCGATGGCTGATCTAGCTGACATATCGGAGCAATGGAATCCTGCGTGGAGTACTCGATATTGCTCCACGGGGATTGCTTCCCGTCTGCATCTCGCGCTTTGCTTCGGTAATAGTAAAGCTGCGCATGTTGCAGGTCAGTAAAGGTGAAGTTCATCTGCGGGATCCAGCCACTGGCAGCCACATCCTCGTTAAACATAGGATCTATAGCCCGTTGCGCGTAAAACTCGATTCCATAAGGCGGATCGCCCTGGATCCACGAGATACGGTTGCTGGCTCCGGCAGTATAGGGTGGCTCTGGATCGAGCAAAGGTGCTCCCGGCGGGGGTGGAGTCGCCGTGGGCGTCTGCGTAACCGTCGGCGTGCCGGTAGGGGTGAAGGTCATCTCCAGAACCTGCATGTTGTAATCCGCGCCGTATCCCCAGGCGCTCTGCGAGGGCTGAACCAGGAAGTAATAAACCCCTGATGTGTCATATACCCACGAGATGGACGCGGCACCGGTGACCGGATCCGGGTTGGCGGTGCCTAGCACTCCAGAAGCCTCGCTGTCGTAAAGTATGATGCTGGTTCTAACACCGCTACCTAGCTCCGATGTCCAGAAGCGGTACGCGTAGTTGTCGTAAACATAGACCCGATGCCAGTCCGGGTCGGTCGATGTGCAGAATAACTCCTGCACCGGGATGCCGTTGGGCGCAATGAATGGTGCATCGAAGGGGGTATCATTCCCCGGCGTCGCCTCCAGGGGATCATCTACATAGCATGGAGTGTTGGTCGGAGTTCTGCTTGGAGTGCGAGTCGGGGTCTGGGTAACAGTCGGTGTAGTCGTTGGCGTGTCCGTGGGAGTTAAGGTCGGAGTGTCGCTAGGGGTTCTGGTCGGCGTGGAGGTCGGCGCAGAGGTGGTTCCACAGGCAATGCCTCCTTCCTCTGTGATCACACTATTCAAGTTGCGGGCAAAGCAGGAAAAACAGTATTGCGTGCCCGGCTGCAAGCCGACAACATCGATGCCGCTGCTGCCTCCCCAGTCTCCCCGCGTCCGCCAGACCATGCTGTCAACCAGGTTGCCTGATGCATCCACATACTTGGTAACCTTCCCTGCATAAGTAACCTTGATGACGTA
>CAYUVA010000009.1:0-9597 GCA_964448115.1 uncultured bacterium | reverse complement strand
TCGGGATTGCCGGTGCCGTGATTGACCTTCACATTCAGGCGGTGCATATCCTGCGGGTAACTGCTGACCGTCGGGGCGGCGGGGATGCTCGCCAGTGTGCAGGTCATCCTGGTGTTGGATGGCTCGCTGTCGCCTGGATAACCGCCACTGGCGTTGATGTATGCATATATGGTCGAGGTATAGTTCGTATTGGGTGTCAGGCTCGTCCAGCTATAGTACTCAGTGTCTGGATCCGCAGTCCTTGTACCTACTCCGCTCAAGACCACCTTGAATCCGGTCTCGTAGGCTGAATTATCATTCCAGCGGAAGTTTATCGAGGTGTTGGTTACATTATTCGCCTCGAGCTGGCTTGGCGCCGCCGGCGGAGCATAGTACCAGTTGCTGTTCGTGTTGTATGCCGAGTAGTAGTGCCCGCTCTGATAGTATCTGTGCGCTCGCACCCTGAAGTTGAAACGCTTGTTCGTGTCCCCAGATAGCCAGCTATAGTTATAGCTTGGACTTGTCGGTGAGCCGATCTCGCTCCAGGTAGTGCCATTTTCACCCTTCTCCACCCTGAAATCGGTCTCGTTGGAGGAGTTATCGTACCAGCTCAAGCCAACCCCTCCGGCTGTGTAGTTCACGCTCAAGCCAGAAGGAGAAGCCGGATTCCAGTCCAGGGTCACCGGGTCGCTCCACTGACCGCTGCCTGTCCTGCCCGATTCATCCCTGGCGTACATGTATGCCCGATATGTCTTGTTGTGCTCCCCGTCATAGATGGTTACATCCCCGTCGCTTCCGACCCAATCATCATAAATGGTTATCCCATCCTCGGTGATCTGGCAGCGGACATTATCGACCCCGGAGCCTGAATCATAAGGATTGGAGGTGAAAGAAAGCTCGCTGGTATCCGTGGGAGCGCTGAACTGCGGCTTATCGATGGTCGGATCTTTCACATCGCAGTATAGCGTGTCCGAGACCACTATGTCATTGCCCGCATTATCTACTATGCGCACATAGACCGTATGGTAGCCATCCGAGTTCATCCAGCCGGGGATGCTTACGGTTATGTTGTTAGACCAGTTGGTCTGCTGGGACTGATCCGATGGGTCATTGTCGCGGTCATACTGATAATAAGCCCTGCCGCTGGTGGCATCGTTGGCTGCTGACATGTTTATCTTGGCATCGGAGCCACCCCAGTCATAAGCGCTCGCATCCGAGGTCGCCTCATCCGAGACCAGCAGGTTGGAGCTATCGCTGTGATATGGATTGGTGGCATCGAACCTGAATACCGCTAAGCCGTTGTCATTGTAGTCGCTCGGATTACCGGCATTATCATAGACAATGACCGCGTAGTACCAGCCATCACGATCAGCCAAGCCTTGACCTCCGCCTACGCTCTGCATGTTGTCCGAGCCATAGAGCGTATAGATCTTTTCATCAGCGCTGCTAAAGATAGTGTTGGAGCTGAAGTGCAGCTCAGACTTCTGGATGCCGCTCCTGTCCGAGGGGAGTATCCAACTGAAATTGAAGCTCTTGTACCAGGTGGAGGCGTTCGGTGTGGAAGACCAGCTCGGATCATCAATGCCGTTGTCGCCATACCAGACCTCGTAGTCAGCCTTCATCTTAGGCGAATCACGGCAGGTGCCGGTGCCGGATCCACAGTCGGTGGATAAATCTCCATCAAGATTCCGCCACCCCCTGGAGATGCCGGGGCTTCCGATATTATAGTGGTTGTTCTCGCACCAGAGATCATCATCGTTCGCCGAGTCGTAGTCTATGGCTCCTATCTTCACATCATACAAGGTGGAGTGGCTGCCCAGGGTTACACTGAATGTCTTGGGGAGGTCGCTTTGTCCATAGCAGCACTCATTGCAGTAGTTTGTCATGCCCAGGCAAGCCCATGAGGAGCCATTCTTATAATACGCTGCTAGCCTGATGTCGGCAGTGTTAAGAAAATCTCCGCAGTTTGGGCAACCACTCTGCGCATCGTAGTTATAGATCTTGATATAAAGGACATCATCCCCCTTGGAGCCTTTGGCGCCCTGCTCTACGGCGTTGCACAGCCAGCCTCCCTTTGGCGGAAACACGATCTCACCGCTGCATTCGGTAGTCGGTATATCCTCCAGCTCTGGATAGTCGGGCAATCCGAGGATCTCCCTTGCCAGGCGGGTCATCCAGAATGGATAGCCATAGTGCCCGTGCGTTTTTTCCCAAGCCTTGATTCGCTGTCCGAAAGGGTGATTGAGCGGATCTTTAAGATATTCGAGCGCCCAGTCGTTATTGCCCGGTATGACCATCAACTCCATCTCATAGCCGGGTACCTGTACCCAGTAGTAGCCGATCCTCTCGATAAATTCCCTTTGTCTCTCCACATTGGAGGCAAAGGCTGATGAAAATAAAAGCAAAAGAAGGATGCCTGATAAAGGATCTCCCCGTCTCATGATCGCAAACCTACCCATCTATCTGTCCTTTATGTTATTGTAGCTTAAAATGAAAATTAAAACAAAATCCTCTTGTTATTCAATCGATTGGTATAGCGCCTCGACCAGCTCTGCGCTGCGCAGACCATCCTTTTGAGATACTGCTGGCTCGAGGTCGTTCACTATCGCTTCGATAAAGGCGATGTCCTCTGCCCGATAGCCCCACTTGTCTTCGGGATCAAGATGGCTGAAATCGCGACGAATGACCTCCTCCTTGATGCCGGGGCTGTGGGTTATCCTCTCCATCTCCTCGGTGATGATCGAGCTATGCTCGCCGTAAACCTCGATGCTCTCGAAGGGGAAGACCCAACTGGAGTGCGCACAAGAGGTGAATGATGCAACCAAGCCGGAGCTGAACTCGAATAGTATGTGAAAGTCATCGTACTCGTGGTAGCAATCCTTCTTCCCCCAGCAGACGAACCTTACCACATCGCCGAAAAGCCACATCGATAGATCGAGCAGGTGCACGGTCGATTCGTTCAAGAAACCGCCGGTTATCTTGCGGTCCGAGACCCAGAAGGGATCCTGCAGCTCGCCACGGTTGCGCTTGATATGTGCCGAGTACAGCTTGAAGCCTTGTACGATTAGCTCCTTCAATGTGCGATAGACCGGGGTAAACCGCTTGTTGAAGCCGAGCTGATACCTCCCCCTGGAGCTATTGGCAGCCTCATAAACGCGCCTAGCGTCCTCCAGGGTGGCTGCCATCGGTTTCTCGCAGAAGACATGAATATCGCGTTCCAGCGCTGCCAGCACAACATCGGTGTGGAAGGTGTTGGGAGTTGCCACGAAGATGATGTCTATCTCCGGGAGCATCTCCTCCCAGTGGGTGTAGTAGTTAGCGCTATGCTCGGATGCCAGACGCGAGGCTGCTCGAAGATCGATATCAGCGATGCCGACAATCTCGACCTGGGGGATATCCTTGAGGATGCGGGCGTGGATCTTGCCCATGTGCCCCGCACCTACAATGCCGAGACGATAGGTTTCCATAAGCCCTTCCTTTTAATCATCCTTGCTTATCATTTTCAAGATATCGTCCCTTTCGGGGTGATCTGGATTGATTTCAAGCGCCTTTTTCAGATGCTCATTCCCCTTACTCACCTTGCCGCTAAGTCGCAGGCTCATGCCCAGGTTTATATGCGCCATCCAGTTGCGCGGATTCAGCTCGATAGCCTTTCTGAACGCCTCGATCTCCTTGTCTCGGTACTCATCATTGCCGGACATGTTGTACTTGAAGCGATAAGCCATGCCGAGCAGGTTGTAGCCCTCAGTCGAGTCGGGCTCCCGCTCGATACCATTGAGATAATGTTCGATGGCTTTATCATAATCCTGGTCATGGAAAGCCTCTATACCCTTTGCAAAGTAATCCTCCTGGCTGGCTGTATCGATCATCCTTTGAATCTCTTGTCGTTCGGGGTGGTTGGGATTGACCTCCAGCGCCTTCTTGAGGTAAACGGCGCCAGCCTTGCGACTGCCGGAATGATACAGCGTTGTTCCCAGGTTGATCAGCGCAACCCAGTACTCCGGCTCCAGCGAGATAGCCTTTTTGAAGGCTTCGACCTCCTTTTGCCTGTAATGCTTGACGCCGCTGGCGAGGAACTTGAAGCGATAAGCCATGCCGAGCAGGTTGTAGCCATAGAACGAGTTCGGCTCCAGTGCTAAAGCCTTTTGATAATGCTCGATGGCTTTGTCATACTCTTTATTCTCGAAGGCTTGCTTGCCAGCCGCAAAGTAGTCATCAGCATCCTTGGCTTTTGTGCAAGCCAGCGCCAGCATCACCACCATCAGGATCGACATCACAATCGAAAACAGGGCACTTTTACGCATCGAAAACTCCTTGTCTCGCATTTGGAAAGAGCGGTTACAATCTTCGTCTCACCCTGAACCATCGGGTGAATAATGTAATCGGCAGCTTGATTATATTGTAACTATATGCCTTTAACAACGCCTTTAGCTGATCCCTTGGGCGAGCATTCTTCAGCCATCCTAGCTCAGCGGGTAAGAAACGATCAAATATTCCGCGCAGCGAGTAGTTCATAAGCACGAATATCAGGCGATTGCGGTGATACAGGTAAAGGAAGCGCTGGCTCAGCTTGCCCAGGATGGTCGATTCCTTGTGCACCAGCTTCGCTTTGGGATAGTAAACCACCCGATAGCCTGCCTTCCTGGCGCGGCAGCAGAAATCAAGCTCCTCGTAGTAGGCAGGATAGTAGATGGTGGGTAGTTGCCCGATAACATCAAGCAAATCAGCCCTGAAGGCGAGCGCAGCGCCGGTAACATAGTCAACATCGCGCATTCGCTCGTAAAGCCCGCTGTCAGCCTCGCCAGCGCCGAAATGATCGGTCAGCGCATTGGGATGCAGAATGCCCCCGCAGTGCTGCAAGGTCTTCTTATCGCTGTTATACAGCTTGCAGCCGACCATGCCGATCTCGCCTCTGGTATCGCTGGCCATGAACTCGACCAGGCTGCCAATTGTCCCTGGCTCAATGACCGTGTCCGGGTTGAGCATAAAGATGATTTGCCCGCTAGCGTGCCTGAAACCGAGATTATTACCTCCCGCGAAACCGAGGTTCTCGCCCGCTTCGATCACCTTAATTCCAGGGAATTTCCTTTTAATAATCTCCACCGTGTTATCGCTTGAGTCATTATCCACCACGATGACCTCCATGTTGTGGTACTTGGAGGCGTATAAACTATGCAGGCAATCCTCGATAACATCCTGGGAGTTATAGGTTACGATAACAACCGATACGAGCGGCTTTTTGGGCAGCGGTTTCAGCGGTCGCCAGTCATTTTTTTTTTGCTTGCCTTTGAATATCAGCTCTTTGAGCTTATATAAGGCGAACATCCAGGGCTGGCTTAGTATCTTGCGGTTCTCGCTCTCCACATGTCTAAGATAGCGCCTAAGCTCAAGCAGCTCGCTATTTTTTGCATCGAGCACCGCTTCAAGCTTCTGCAAGTATCGCTGAATTTTCTTTGATTCGCGGTCGAGCCTGGCTTGGAGGGGAGTTACCATATCAACGGCTCTTTGCGCATCTGGCGCCCGCTTGGGTGAATCCGCCCAGGCTATCAGGGGCTTGGTGGTCTCCTCGAAGCTGTAGCGCTTGAACACGAACTCGCTGGCTTCTCGCCTTAATTCGGGGAGTTTATCCCTATCGGCGCTTAGTTTAAGCAGCACCTGGGCGAGATGGTCCGCGTCTTTGGCATTGACCTTGAAGAAAAGCTCCATGTTTATAAGCTCGCTGGATAGCTCGCATAGCTCGGTGGTAACCGCGATCAACCCGGCTCGCATCCAATCGAGGAAGCGGTTTCTACTCCCTAAAAGCCCCTCGTAGATATGCTTGTCGAGGTTGATCCCCACATCAGCCTCGAAGTAATAGTTATGGACATCATCCTTGGGCTGCCATCCCTTCAAGATGAAGCGCCCCTTGAAGCGCGAGCCAGTGACAGCCTTTTCCAGCCAAGGATAGGTCATCTCGTCGTGCCCCTGTATGGCTCCGCCGGTGGATACGAAGTAAATCGAGGGGTCTTTTGCCATCGCCTTTTCCAGGCCGTGAAAGAGGGTCTTGACATCCATCCAGGTGTTGTAGCCCCCGCTGTGTAGCACGATGAAGGCGTCCTTTGGGGTGTCGATCCCCCTGGTTACCTGCCTGGTGTGCTTATACGGCTCTCCCTCGATGCCGCAGGGGATGGTATGCACGAACTCGTAGCCGGCGGTTGCAGCGTTGAGCCTCCCCCTGGTTCCAAGCTCGCCGATCAGCGCGTATTTCTGGTAGTTGGAGACGCTGGAGAAGGCATCGCCCCTGTCCAGTGCAGCCTCGGTGTGGCGCCAGAAGTGGCGGATGTAGCTGTCATCGCCGTAAGCGTAAGCCTTCGCCTGAGCCTCTGCCATCACCGAGCCGAAGAGATCCATCCAGGCAGGCAGGTCGCCCTCAAGCAGCGAGGCTATGTACGATGGGAATGAGGTAGCGCCGACGATGCAATCAGGCTCGAACTCCTTGATTTGCTTGTGCAGCAGGTCTCCCATCTCGAACTCCTGCTGTTCGACCTGTATGTATTTGAAGTTGTCCTGTTGGGAGATAACCTCGACTCTGGGACGATCCTTATATACGAACGGTATGCGAGAGGCGATTAGCAGCAGCTCGTGTCCCTGACTTATCAGCGGTTTGGCGAACTGCCAGGCGCGGATACCAGGACCGAAGGTCTTGGTTGTATTCTCAAAGGGCAGCGGCGCCAACCCCAGTAGCAATATCTTGCTCATCGGATCGTGTAATAACAAATATTTTATTATAAGTATTCAACCATATTGTTAACCCATATTTTATATTAATATATTGCTGTTGGCTTCATTTATTAAAAATAACTTGTTGGTACATTATTTTTAGGAGAAAAATATCTTTTAAATCGAAGCTATCGAACAATGTAATTAGAACGCCATTATGTAGTTGGCCATTTATAATTTCGCAATTTTTATAGCAAAAATCAATATCATCAGTTAATTTTCCAAATAAATCTAATATAATACCCTTATCAGTATCAAATATTATTGTACCAGCAACCTTTTTGTTCACTTCTGGCAACCACCAGTAGCCCTTGCTTTCCCATGTAACCGACATGTTAAACCTAGCAAAAGAAAATATTTATCATAACATTCAATATTTATAAAAATATTTTATTAAAGTCAAGTAAGTTAGCGAATGTTGCAGTAAAGAAGGCAGGATAGTTGCCCTGCCCATTTTGTCTTGTCGCTCCTCTTGGCGCTTCCCGATTTATCGGGACTCCCCAGCCAAGCCCTATCTTGTGGATAGGGGAAAAAATTATATGGGAGTTGTATTAAAAGTAAAGTTTTTCTTGACATTCTTTTCGACGAATGTTAGGTTTTTTACATGATGATTTGCGATAGCAAAAAGGAACTAAGTAAAAATGAAGAGCTATAGTAATACCGAAGCAAAATCTAACTTAATTATGTCGATTTGCTGTCCAATGAATCGGGTCCACTTAATATGGTCAAAAATTGAACACAAGAAAAATAGTGAAAATAATTAGACCTTGTTTTTATTTATATGCGCCCATAGCTCAGCTGGATAGAGCGACTGACTACGAATCAGTAGGTCGGGGGTTCGAATCCCTCTGGGCGTATCGTTAGGAAAAAAGACCGTGAAACGGACATCCGAGCACCGCCGATGAAAACAAACAAGTGAAATCTCTTTACACCCTGTACCACTCGTGTGCCACAAAGAACCAAACTCCCCGTACGTGGCGCAAAGCACACCAGAACTTCACCATGTAGAAGATCCTAGCTTCGAGGGGAAGCAGACCGAGGAGCTTTCCTATGGTTTCCCGATCCAGAAAATTGCGCGGCTTATGGCTTACTTTATTTTCAACGAGGATCATGCCATAAAGCTGCCCCAAGAGTACATCGCCTATTACAATGAGGTCTCTTTGAAGTAAGATTTCAGAGGATTCCGATGTCCCTAGCGATTGGGTGTCCAATTCTACTACATCTACCGGAAAACCATATTTGGGGATCACAGCCTTGCGTGAGAGAAAGGAGAGGACATCTTCCTCAACAATTGCATTAGAGCGAAGCTTAGCCCATTTGGCAGTGTCATAATCTCCTTCTCTTGCCTAAATATCCTCAAGCTTTTTTATCGTTCTGAAATCGCTTGAAACTTCCGCTTCAGCAAGGGTAAAACATGTATCATCTCCTAAGACGCTACACCTTGGAAGTCGATCTTCTTTTTGCTGAGCTTCATCTTGTCGCTCAGCTAGAATCCAATGGCTATGTCCACATGATAGCTGGTTTTCTTTGGACTTATAGGGGATTATTGCTCCGCATTCAAGACAAAGTTGAAACAGATTGGCGTTAACCTTATTATTTTCATCACTTGCTGCTTCGTTCCAATCTTCTTCAAAGGGGCGAAAAAAGTTACCTTAAATGATGGATCACCAGGATCACGGATAGCCTCGATTAATTCCCCATTTCCTATTCTGCCAACAAAGTCGGGATCCTGGAAGTAAAAGGCAGTTTCAATATAGCGCCCATACCTTTCTTCGACTTGTTTTGTAAGATTCATTACATCCATTTTCTAAATCCTAAAATGTTTAAGTCTCTCAACATTCCATGAATGTAAGCTTTTCCTGCGCTTGTCATAAGGTATTTTAGACTGTTTTACACTCGCTAATGGTATATTTGCTTTCTCGATCTCTTTTATACTGTAACCTTTACCATTTCTCTTTTTTCTGCCACCAATTACAATCGGAGGTGGAGGGGGAGATATTGTAGTTTCTTCAACTAGAACAACACCAATAATAGCTTCATTTAGTTGTTCGCCTTTACTGCGGATCAGTATTCTAAAATAGGATTTTTTATGCTTATTTTCAACCTCTTCAGCATCGCGGAAATCCCGCAAAGGAATGGCAAGCTCTTTTTTGTCCACCTCAACCTTATAGCGCCTTAGCTTTGCTTCGAGACCTACCTCCTCTTTCCACTGGTTTTCTCTTATGAGAAACTTGTATATACTTATCATTTATATCTGTCGCAGATGTTTCTTGTTCAGAGGAAAGTGTTATTTGAACATTGGAGCCGATAGCTTCTTCATCTTCAATCACATTTTTATCGGGATTATCCTCCCAATCTGTGATGTTAGTACCCTCATTCTCCTCCACTTGCACTATTATTGAGCTACTTTTAGTATCTTCTACGATCTCATCAATCTCCTTGGATAGTATTTCTACTTCGTTCACACTTTGTGAACCAGGTTTCTCTTTACTAGGCACTTCTTCAAATGATACAGCAGACTCGGTCTTTTGTTTGAGAGTTTCCTCCTCAATCTGTTCGTCTTCCTCATCGGGAATTGAAAAAGAATCGCTATTCAAAGTCTCGGAGTTGAAATCTCTTTCTAACAAGGGCTGACCTATTGGCTCATCATGACCTTCTGAGAGAGATTGGTCATGTTTCTTTCGCAGATAGCCCAAACACAATTTGGTTATGCTAAAACGAAGAATACCCTTTATCTTTGAAAAAGCCTCTGCGGCAGGCTGATCTGTCATCCACACCTCCAGCAAGCTGAACGCACTACGATAAACCGGGAAAAAGGGAACGCAGAGATCGTGGTTAAACTCTTGTTTAAGAGGATCA
>CAYUVA010000008.1:55956-95488 GCA_964448115.1 uncultured bacterium | reverse complement strand
AGCCCCTGATAAATCAGGAGCCTAATAGCCACAAAATTACTGTCTGAATCACAGGCTCTGAAGAATTATTTAAGGTAACTATAGCGCTGGATGTGGATTCAAGAGAGCGGGTCAGGAGAGAAAAATCCACAGATGACACGGATGACACAGGTGAGCACAGATTATTCACAAAACATCTAAAAACCATTATAGTTTCAAGAGTGTAATAGTTTTATTGCCTGTCGGCTGAATAAGCAAATTGAAGAATTCTTTCAATAAGGAGGGCATGATATGAAGAAACATCATTACAAGGAGACGCCGGCCGTCAAGTTCGACTCGCCGGAAGCTAAGGGTGTACAATTGAGGATTGTTATCGGAGCTGTAGAGGGTGCTTCTAACTTCATAATGCGAGTAATCGAGGTTGAAAGAGGGGGACACACGCCCTTCCATAAGCACCCTTACGAGCACGAGAATTACATCATCAAAGGCTCCGGCATGGTGGTTACAGAGAAGGAAGAAACTCCAGTCTTTACAGGGGATGTCATATATATCGAACCTAATGAGAGGCACTGTTATAAAAATGTCGGCACCGAACCGCTGGAATTTATCTGTGTTATACCGAAAAGAACATGACTACCTATAACAACATCACGGATGTAAAGGGAGTGCTTGTCGGACATGCAAGCGATCTCAAGGGTCTAACTGGCTGTACGGTTGTGCTGCTTGAGAAGCCCTGTGTTGCTGGCTGCGAACTAGCCGGAGCAGCCACCGGTTCCAGGCAGCTCGATTCGCTATCTCCGTTTCATTCGGTGCCTAATATAGATGCCATATACCTGACCGGCGGAAGCGGCTTCGGGCTAGATTCCACCGGCGGTGTGATGCGTTATCTGAGTGAACGGGAGCGAGGCTTCAAGACTTTGTATGCTCGAGTGCCGATAGTCCCCAGCGCGGTGATCTTCGATCTTGGCATCGGAAGCTCAAAGGCTTATCCTACCTCTAGGATGGCTTACGAGGCATGTCTTGGCTCGAAAAGCGGTCAGATAGAGCTAGGTTGCGTGGGGGTAGGGGTCGGTGCCACCATCGGTAAGATATTCTCCGTCTCCAACGCTACAAAGGGTGGGTTAGGTTCAGCGAGCATCCTATCAAACGATGGCTTGATTGTAAGCGCCCTGGCGGTGGTAAATGCCTTTGGAGACATAATCGACTGCCGGGGCAATATCGTTGCCGGAGCCAGGGAGTCGCCGGACTCGATGAGATTTATCAATACAAACCGACTCTTGGCTTCTGGCTATAAAATTGGCAACTTCGGCGAGAAAAACACGACAATAGCGGTAATCGCCACTAATGCAACATTGGATAAAGCTGGTTGCACAATGGTCGCAAGGATGGCAAAGGCGGCTCTAGCGAGGTGCATATCACCTTCATTCAGCGTTTTCGATGGGGATATCATCTTTGTTGTTTCCACTGCCGAGATGGAGAGCATTTTGCTTCCAAGAATAGGAGCGATCGCTGTCGAGGTATTAAGCAGGGCTATCTATGATGCGGTGAGTCGAGCTATCCCCATGGGCAACCTACCTTCTGCCGGTGATATTGCCGACAAAAAGGGAAGGAAACCTTGATACCGGTAAGAGTATATCTTTTTTTACCTGGTTTTGACTTTTAGATGCTGTATGCTTTATTATATAAGTGGAGTGAACTCGTAAAGAAGGGATAGATATGGCGCAAAAGCTAGGAGATTACCTGGTTGAAGCGGGATTGATAACCAAGGAACAGCTTGAGGAAGCGCTTCTGAAGCAGGAAAAGACCGATGAAAGACTCGGTTCTATACTGGTACAGATGGGTTTCATCGACGAGGATGATCTATCCGAAGCGCTCTCAGAGCTGCATGATGTCCCGGCTGTTAATCTGAATGACTTCGAGATAGAGTTGGAAACCCTCAAACTTATCCCCCCCGAGGTAGCTCGTGCCAAGAAGATGATCCCACTAAACCTGACCGGAGATACTCTTACCGTGGTTGTAGCTGATCCCTCCAACATAGTGGCGCTGGACGATATAAAGTATATGACTAATCTGCATGTGGAGCCGGTAGTTGCACCGATATCTTCCATCGAGTCTGCGATCAAGAAATACTATGGTGAAGGAAAGAGCCTAGCCATAGCTGAAGGTAAAGACCTTGATATAGGGAGCTTCTCTCTGGACTACTCCAAGCTCGACTTGGAGGCAATAGAAAGTATGCCCCGAGCCTCGGCTACTGAGATAGAAGATCCGGATGGCACCGTAGCCACTGAGCAGATAAGCGTCCCCTCCGGGGGGGCAGAAGGTGAGGGGATGCTTTCCGAGGAAGACTACCAGGATCTGGTCTCCGATGCCATGGAAGAGATGACCGGGGATGAATATGACGAAGAAGTTGATGATGCTGCTGCCATTGTCGAGGTCGAGGCGCCGATCGTCAAACTGGTCAACGGCATCCTGGTCAAGGCGATCAAACAAGGCGTAAGCGACATTCACTTCGAACCTTACGAGAAGTCGTATCGGGTCAGATATAGACTTGATGGCGTTCTGCGCAAGGAACTTAGCCTTCCATTGAAGATACGCAATGCGATAACCTCGCGCCTAAAAATCATGGCTACTCTCGATATCTCGGAGAAGAGGCTTCCCCAGGACGGCAGGATTAAGATGCGAGTTGGCACCAAGCACGATGTCGATTTCAGGGTTTCCTCCTGTCCTACCCTGTTCGGCGAGAAGGTCGTTTTAAGGATTCTGGACAAGTCAGCTTTACAGTTGGATATGACCCAGCTAGGCTTCACTGAGGAGCAACTAGCCGAATTCCAGGAGGCGATCCATAAACCTTATGGGATGGTGCTGGTTACCGGTCCTACTGGAAGCGGTAAGACCACCACCCTGTATTCGGCATTGAGTCAGTTGAATACCATAACCGACAATATAATGACCGCCGAGGATCCTGTCGAGTACAACCTAAGCGGCATAAATCAAGTCCAGATGCACGAGGAGATCGGGCTTAATTTCGCCTCAGCGCTGCGCTCTTTCTTGCGTCAGGATCCTGATATCATCATGGTTGGCGAGATCCGCGACTTCGAGACCGCCGAGATAGCGGTAAAGGCAGCTCTCACCGGACACCTTGTGTTATCTACTATCCATACCAACGATGCGCCGAGCACTATCAACCGGCTGCTGAATATGGGCATTGAGCCTTTCCTGGTCAGCAGCTCTGTGGTGCTTATCCTCGCCCAGCGGCTGGTGCGCAAGATATGCAAGGAATGCAAGGAAGAGGTATCGGTTGCCGAGGATGCGTTGCTTGATATCGGCTTTGAGCCAGACGAGCTTGATGACCTGATATTATTCAAGGGGCGGGGATGCCAAGTCTGTGGGAATACCGGGTACAAGGGGAGGATCGCCCTTTACGAGATAATGACTATTACTGATGAGATTAGAGAGCTTATCCTGCGCGGCGCCTCCTCTATGGAGATAAAAGAGACGGCTATCGCCATGGGAATGAAGACGCTGCGAGATAGCGGACTTCAAAAGATAAGGGAAGGCATTACTACTATCGAGGAAGTCGTAAGAGTAACCTTTGGAGATTAAATTATGGCAGAAGCCAGAAGTTCGACAATGGAAGAGCTCCTTCGCATCATGATAGGCGAGGGGGCAACCGATCTGCATATCACCACCAATGCCCCCCCTCGCATACGCATAGATGGAAAGCTGATGAATATCGAGGGGGAAAAGCCATTAACACAACGCGACACCAAGCGATTAGCCTACAGCATTATGACCGATATGCAAAAAAAGAAGTTCGAGGAGAGCTATGAGCTTGACTTTTCCTTCGGCTTAAAGGGATTGAGCCGCTTCAGATGCAATGTCTTTTATCAAAGAAGTGCAGTTGCAATCGCAGTTCGACAAATACCCTGGAAGATTAGGTCTTTCGAGTCGCTGGGGCTGCCCAAGGTGGTTCAGGACTTTGCTATGCGACCCAAGGGACTTGTTTTAGTAACCGGTCCTACCGGCAGCGGTAAATCCACCACTCTTGCTGCGGTGATTAACAAGATCAATGAGGAAAGGAATGTACATATAATCACCATCGAGGATCCTATCGAGTATCTTCATTCACATAAAAAAGCGCTGATCAATCAGAGGGAGCTGGGTGCTGATACGAGATCATTCGCCGCTGCCCTGCGCTCTATCCTCAGACAAGATCCTGATGTAATTCTGGTCGGTGAGATGCGTGATCCGGAGACCATCCGCCTTGCTTTACAGTGCTCCGAGACCGGGCATCTGACCTTCTCCACGCTGCATACCAACTCCTGCGATCAATCCATACACCGCATTATCGATGTGTTTCCCCCGCATGAACAGCCGCAGATTAGGGCACAGCTCGCCTTTGTCCTGGAGGGAGTTGTCTCCCAAGCACTTATCCCCAAGGCTTCTGGACAGGGACGCCAGCTATGTCTGGAGATCATGGTGCCTAATTCAGCGATACGGAACCTTATAAGAGAGGATAAAATACACCAGATTTATGGTACCATGCAGACTGGGCAGGACAGGTATGGTATGCTCACCTTCAATCAGTCCCTGGTCGATCTGATACAACGAAAGACGATTACCAAGGAGGATGCACTCGGTTACTCTCAGAAGCCGGATGAACTGCTACAGATGCTCGGTATATCTCCCGATGACAGAGAATATGCCGGCACTGCCAGAAGATTGCAAACAATTACCGAGACAACCGAGAATTACTAAATGCCAAAGGCATCTACAATTATCCTTTGCATCCCTTTCCCGAGTCGGTCGGGACTCAAGGCAGGTTATTGCGCAAGGCTCCTTTGTCACTAATTGGTATGATCTCTATTCCAGCAGGTCTATCTCTAGTACCCTCATACCACTTTCCTTGACCTTCTTATAGGCGATAAAAGCGGACATGATATCCTGCACTGATAGTCCCGTGGAATCGAATATGGTGATGTCGTTTTCACTCTTTCGTGCCGGCTTTAGTCCAGCAACGATCTCACCAAGTTCAGCGTAAACCATATCTTTGTTAAATTTGCCCTCGTGTACCGGGACATTGATCTCGCCGCTGTGCGAAGCCTGTGTCCACTCGTCGATAATAATCTTAGAGTTAAGCACCAGGTCGGTTGAAAGCTCTTGTTTGCCCTCTGCATCGGCTCCGATTGCGTTAATATGGGTTCCAGGATCTACAAATTCTCTCATCACCAACGGCGTTCGGGATGGCGTAGTGGTATTTATCACCTGGCATCCCTTGCAAGCCTGTTCGATATTGTCGCAGACCTCTACCTCCAGGTCATACTTAGCGCAGTCATTATCGATGAATCTTTTTACCACATGCGGATTGATATCGTAGATCTTAACCTTCTTGATATTGCGCACCAGCATGAGTGCTTCAAGTTGTGTCGATGCCTGCACACCGGCTCCGATGAAGCTAGCCACCTTAGCATCGTTCAGTGCGAGGTACTTGGTAGCGATACCGCCAGCAGCGCCGGTTCGCATATTGGTTATATAGGTACCGTCCATGAAGGCGATCGTCCTTCCGTCCCTGGGATCGGTAAGCGAGATAGCAGCCATCACGGTAGGCAAGCCGGACTTGGGATTATTGGGATGGACATTGACCGACTTGATGCCGGCTATATCGACATCCCCCTCGATATAGGAGGGCATTGAGCGTAGATCTCCATAGTATCTCTTAAAGTATAAATATGATTTTGGAGGCAATTGCACCTTGCCCTGTCCATACATCCGGAAGGCTGTCTCCACCGCATCCAGGAAGTCCTTCATCTCCATAACCTTTTCAACATCCGATTTTTTTAGCACCATCAACATCTTCGTTCTCCTTCGATTAAAAGCATCTTCTAAAGGTGTATTAACAACGGCGATGATAGACATATCGACCTTGTATGTCAATCATTGGCAAAACCCTAAAGTAACCTCGAATGAAAAAAGAAAAAAGGTTATACTAAAATAAGGACATGAGAAGAGCTATCCCGCACAGCAAGCCGACAATATCGAGCGAGGAAATCAACGCCGTATCAAAGGTTATCGCCTCTGCACAGCTTTCATACGACAATCAAGCCAAGCTGTTCGAGCAACGAGCGACCAGGCGTCTCGCCATCGATCATGCCTATGCTACCTCGAGCGGCACCGCAGCCCTGCACCTGGCGCTGCTGGCTCTAGGCGTGGAACCGGGCGATGAGGTGATAATCCCCTCGTATTGCTGCACGGCAGTGCTTCACGCAATCAAGTACACCGGTGCCGATGCTGTGCTTGCCGATGTCAATCCAGATACTGGCAATATGACCGATGAATACATACAACCACTGCTATCCTCCAGGACAAAGGCAGCTATCATCGTGCACAACTTCGGCAGGGCTGCTTGCATCGATACTTACTTATACAAGGGCAAGGTGGCGTTGATCGAGGATGCTGCTCAGGGATTGGGGCTGCCTGTTGTCGGATTCCAGTTGGGGGTCGGCTATGATTACACCGTGCTCAGCTTCTATGCAACCAAGGTGATCACCACTGGAGAGGGCGGGATGCTGCTATCCAATGATTCAAAGCTTATCCAACGAGCCAGAGAGCTAGGCAATTATCGAGGAAAGAGCGATGCTGCCACCAGATACCCTTATTCCATGCCCGACATGGCTGCTGCAATGGGGCTAGTGCAGCTTGAAAAACTGGATGGATTCGTTGATAAAAGGCTTCGCATCGCTGAAATATATGATCAGCAGCTAGCTGCAATAAGGCTGGGGGGTAGATTAAAGCCAAAGGAGCATCACTCTTACTATCGATATATTATCAGGGTCGAGCCAGGTCGGCGAGATGAGATCAGAGGCATTCTTGCCAAGAATTATGGAATCGAGACCGGCTTGGGGGTGCTTTGCCCTATTCACCGCACTTTGGGATTGTCTGATAGCAAATACCCGGCCTCATCGATGCTCGCAGATAGCGCCATCTCCATCCCCATCTACCCATCGCTATCTGAGCCACAAGCACAATACATAGCAAGATCGGTCGCAAATGTTGTATAATAACCATACTATCTATAAGAGGCAAGATTCAAAAATACAACTGAGTTTTTTTATTCATTCTTGAGCTCCGTAGGAGTGAAACCGGCTACCTCCATGGTATAGGTTCCCCTCCCTTGTGTGATAGAGCGCAATGCGGTCGTGTAGCCGAACATCTTGGCAAGCGGCACCTCAGCCCTCACCGACTGCATCATCTTTCGTTCGGTTATCTTTTTTATGTCCCCCCCGCGAAGGCTGAGGCTGTTTATGATCTCGCCGAGAAACTCCTTGGGGGCGATGACATCGACCATCATGGTCGGTTCCAGCAGTATGGGATCTGCCTTGATACATGCCTGCCTGAAGGCGTTCGAGGCTGCCGATTTGACCGCCAATGGCGTTGTCTGGCTTTCATAGGTTATAAGCTCCTCGAGGATTACCGTCATGTCAACGATAGGATAACCATACATGATGCCATGATCCCTGCCGGCTATGAGCACCTCCTTGGCAGCCTCCAGAAGCTCTTCCGCCGCATTGGATGCCTTTTCGCCTACCATGTATTTATAACCGGATCCTCGTTCGCCAGGTTCAATATATATGGAGACGCCGGCTTTATTCACCTCCCCGCCGATCGTCTTGTTGAAGGTGTGTGTTTCCCTGATCGGCTTGGTTATGGACTCACGGTAGCTCACCTGGGGTGATCCTGCCCTTACCTTCAGGTTATTTTCCCTCTTCAGCCTCTCAATTAGCACCTCTAGGTGTAGTTCTCCCATGCCTGAGATAATAAGCTGGTTTGTCTCCTGGTCGATCTTGAACCTGAAGGTAGGATCTTCGGATTGGAACAATTCCAGCGCCTCCAATAGTTTTTTTTGCTCATGCAGCGACTCAGGCTCTAGCGCCATCGATATTACCGGTTCAGGGAACATCATCCCCTCGAATGATATCTGAGCCTGTCGAGGGCACAGTGTATCGCCGGTGCTTAGGGTCTTGTTTCCGAGCATAACCACGATATCGCCGGCTTGGATCCTATCTACCCGCTCTCGTTTATCAGCATGCATCTTGACCAGAGTGGGCAGCTTTACCTTCATTTTTTTATCCGGTGCAAAGAGCAGATCCCCCTCCTTTGCCTTGCCGGAGTAAACCCTTAGGTAGGTCAATCTTCCCTTTCCTCCCTGGTTATAAACCTTGAATACCAGCGCACTGAAGTTCTCGTTGATCGCTCTCTTACGGTAAACTTTTTTCCCGGTAGCTGGATCAATACCCTCAACATCGGGGATATCGCTCGGACTGGGTAGGTAATCGATTATCGCATTGAGCAGTGGCTGTATGCCCTTGTTCTTCAGTGAGCTTCCGCATAGCACGGGGAATATCTCCACATCCAGGGTTCCCTTTCTCACCAGCTTTTTTATCTCACCGGGAGTTAGCCCGTTGCCAGCAAGATACTTATCAAGAAGGCTCTCATCGAACAGCGACACCTCTTCAAGCAGCTCGGTGCGGTACTTTGATACAAGCTCCTCGTATTCTTTAGGTATAGGCTTTACCCTGAAACTCAAGCCATCGGTAACCTTGTCCCAGATATAAGCCTTAAGCTCTACTAGGTCGATTATGCCGACGAATTCCTCCTCTACTCCAATTGGCAATTGCACGGGCAAGCACTTGCTAGCCAGCTTCTCCCTCATCTGTTTTAGTACATCGTAGAAATCGGCTCCTATGCGATCTAGCTTGTTGACATAGGCGATGCGAGGGATACGATATCGTTCAGCCTGATGCCATACGGTCTCTGACTGTGGCTCAACGCCACCGACTCCGCAAAAGATCCCGATCGCGCCATCGAGCACTCTTAAAGAACGCTCTACCTCGGCGGTGAAATCGACATGCCCCGGCGTATCGATCAGATTGAAGCTGTAATCCTTCCAGGTAAAGAATGTTGCAGCACTAGTGATGGTAATGCCTCTTTCCTGTTCCAGATCCATCCAATCCATCCAGGCAGAGCCGTCATCGACCTCGCCGATGCGATGTATCCTGCCCGAATAGTAGAGCATACGCTCCGTGGTGGTGGTCTTGCCGGCGTCTATATGCGCCACGATACCGAAGTTGCGCAGTTTTCTCAGTTCTTCATCGCTCATAATCGCAAGATAATCTATCACAGTAACCAAAGCGCTTCAAAGCTACATAAGTCTAAGGTTATATGGTAGATTAAATATCATGGCTAAAAGCAGGTCATCTTACCAATGCATCGATTGTGGCTACAAGGCGCCCACCTTCCTGGGCAGGTGTCCCATGTGCGGCAGCTATGGCTCTTTACACGAGGTGCCTGAACAAGGCCGGGCGGGCAAGACAAGGGCTGATTTTGCAAGGCATGATGCCAGGGCAATATCACTGGATGAGATCGAAATCGATGAACAACCGAGGCTGATAACCGGCATCGGTGAGTTCGATCGCATACTAGGGGGTGGTATTGTCGCTGGCTCAGTATCCCTTATCGGCGGAGAGCCTGGTATCGGCAAGTCAACCCTCATGCTACAGATCGCACAATCCTTGCATGAAAAGGGACACAAGACATTGCTCGTATCCGGAGAGGAGTCATTGCGACAGATAAAGCTAAGGGCACAACGATTGAACGCCAACGGCAACAGGATACATCTGCTTGCCGAGACCTCTCTTGAGTCGGTCATGGATGCGATCAATGATGGCGAATATTCGATTATCATAATCGATAGCGTGCAATCGCTCCGCTCAGATGAACTTGAGTCTGTACCCGGTAGCCTGGCGCAGGTGCGGGAGGTCGCCTACCAGGCAGTCGAGTATGCAAAGCACTCCGCTGTGCCCATATTCCTAATCGGGCATGTAACCAAGGAGGGTATGATTGCAGGTCCAAAGGTCTTGGAGCATCTGGTCGATACCGTCTGCTACTTCGAGGGAGAACGAAGTCGAATGTATCGCGTTTTACGAACCGTAAAGAACCGCTTCGGTCCTGCCTTTGAGATCGGCGTCTTCGAGATGAAAGGAAGCGGGCTTGAGGAGGTAACTAATCCATCCCGCATCTTTCTGCAGGAGCGAGCGGTCGCCGTATCAGGCTCCGCTATTGCTGCCGTGATCGAGGGCACACGCCCACTGCTCATCGAGATACAAGCGTTGGTCGCTACCTCGCAAATGGCAATGCCCAGAAGAGTTGCAACCGGCATTGACCAAAAAAGGCTCCTTAAGGTGATTGCAGTGCTGGAAAAAAGGATTGGATTGCACCTTGGCGACCAAGATATCTATGTCAATGTAACTGGAGGCTTGCGCATAGATGAACCAGCGGTCGATCTTGCCATTGCCATCGCAATAGCAAGCTCCTTCAGGGGCATAATGATACCGCCTGATATCGTGGCTATGGGCGAAATAGGGCTAACCGGAGAGGTTCGCTCGGTACCAAGGGCATTGCATCGGGTCAACGAGGCGATCAATCTCGGATTCAAGGCAGTGATGGTTCCAAAGGGCAACCTCCATGAGCTTAGCCATATAAAGCCGGTTGAGTTAAGTTCAATAGCAACGCTTAAACAGTGCATCGATAAGCTTTTTTAACTGTTTATAGCCTTCAATGCGCATAGCCCATGCTTCGAAGAAGATCCAAACGCCACCGGTCAACCTTAGGTCTCTTGTGTGATTCCCGGGATGGAAGTCGAGACAATTCATCCTGCAATATCGTTTTCAACTGCCGAGCCTTCTTTTCCTCGATCTCGATCAAGTTGCTTATCTCCTGTGCATCCGAAAATAGGTTATACAACTTTTCTATTTGGTGTTCCGGTTCGATGATCAGCTTGTAGCCATAAGCTATCAGCGCATCCTTATCGTACTCCCCCTCCGGTTGATATGTCTGTGATAAGATCGACCTTTGCGGCAGATTTCCCTTGCCTAAAATAGCTGATAGTAGAGAGATACCCTCCAGCTTCAAGCGGGGCTTTATGCCAAGTATATCCAATATTGTCGGCATTATATCAATGGTTTGAACATTGTCTTCAAGGATCTTACCTTGCGGAATGATACCAGGCAAAATGAATGTCATGGGGATACGAATGCTCCCCTCATTGAGCGAAAATGCGTGTCCGAAGTAATAATCGTGCTCATATAGCACCTCGCCATGATCGGCGTGAAACACGATGAGAGTCCTATTTAGTAGCCCTCTTTCTGTTATAAAAGACAAGATTTTTCCGATATGAAAGTCGCAGTAGCTAACCTCCTGGTAGTAAAGGTTGCGATAGATCTGGGTTACATAGGGAGTTAACTTGAGCTTCTCAACATATATTTGACATAATTCCGCTCCCATTCCTTCTATCTCAGGGGGCAAAGGTTCATCTAAATATAGCTTTCGATAGGGGCTATCCGGAACTTTATAAGGGGAATGGGGATCGATGTAGTGAACCCATAAAAAGAACGGTTGCTTGATCTTTGACCCGCTCAATCTTTTAAGCCATTCAATGGCTCTTTGCGTGGTCTTTTCTGCCGGACGATAGTAGAACTGATCGTTGAAGTAATCAAAGCCCTGCGAGAAGCCGAACCTGCCATCGAGCACATGGGTGCTGATCACCGCCCCGGTACTATAGCCCTGCTCATGCAATGTCTCCGCTAGAGTGGTGTAGGAAAGGTTAAGATCGTAATCATTGTTCAATACCCCGTGCTGTAGGGGATATTTAGAGGTGAATATGGTGGAGAAGGACGGTGCAGTAATAGGCACATGAGTGTAGGCATTATAGAATGTTGTTCCCATGCTAGAGAGCCTGTTGGTGGTAGGGGTGTAGGTGCTTGGATTTCCATAGCTGCCCAAGGCATCACTGCGCAGCGTATCAACCGAGATTAACAGCAAATTATAAGGGGGACGACCAATAATGAAATGCCATAACAGCCCTACTACTATTAGGATTGCTGATAGTATTAGTGTTATTGGTAAACTTTTTCTCATTTCATCGAGTACCTGGATTCTCTTCTTTAAGTGCTTTATCTAACATTGTCAACCCAAAGCTTAGGGCATGAAAATTATTAATCATGCAAATTATGATGATCTTGACATTCACGCATTAGCTCGATGAGCTGCTCCTTTGTCAGGGTCGGTCGCTTGGTTATGAGCTGAGGAATGGTTGTCTTCATACGCTCACAGATAACCTTTGGTGAAGAAAGCAGCTCCATCTCAGCCCAGCAGGGATAATAGCAACCAGGACAAGCAGAGACCGCTTTGCGACATCTATCCCTGAAGGATGGAGATCGAAAATCATCGATGAATCCCCTGCGCAGAATGTTATCGAAGCTATCGAGGTCATTACATAATGCAAAGCCTCCATCCGGGCGCACCAGGAAATACGACTCCCCCGCCCGGCAGTTGAAATACGGTTTCTTATCCTCGAAGAAATTCATGCTATTGGCAAGATACTTGCTTGAATTTGCAATGGCTGCCCCGGCTTTCTTCAGCCTCACGAGCTGTTCATAGGTATGCCTAAGCTCAGGCATATCTTGCTTGGTGAAGCGCAATCGTTGGTGGAAACTGCGAAACATCCCTTGCTTGTGCTCATCGAGGTGCACCGGCGCGAAACTACAATACCAGCCGATGCGGGCTGCGAAATCGATCAGAGCGCGTAAGTCTCGATAGTTTAAGCGACTTACAACGATGTTCAATATAGGATAGGTATTTGATGCCGATAGGTACTTGCTCAGCAGCGCGATCTTGGATGCAATTACATCTAGTGCATCGTCTCTTTTGTGGATCATACCTTGAATCTTGGGATCTAAGGAGTCTATGGATAACGAGATTCCGCCGAGTCTGTGCTTGAAGATATGGTCAAGAGCCGCTTCGGTTATCGCATAGCCGTTGGTCTGTATGCGCACCGAGAACCCATGCCGACTGAAGATGCCAACGATATCCGCAAGATCCTTTCTGAGGAACGGCTCTCCGCCGCCGATGTTTATTATGCCTGCGTTCATCTCTGCCAGGATACCGGCAAGCCTTCGGATTTCATCCAAATCAAGCTCATGTTCAACCGAGTGATTGGGAACATCGCACATAAGACAGCGCAGATTGCAGCGATAGGTAATGAAATAATGTATGTAAGTGGGATTTCTGCGAGTCAAAAATTGCATGGACAGGGATTTAAATAAGCGCCAACTCAGCAATTATAGCCTCCCGAGTCTCAAAGCCAGGTATTTGCTCATCAGCCTAGGAAGCATCCTTGGATTGAAAAGTATATTGTGGGTGATAAAGCACTCGTGGGTGCAGAAGCACCTCGATTCTTGTATGAAGCGCTTTATCTGTTGCGCCTTTGGGTTGAACCAGAGCTTGCGCACATCATAGTTAAAGTCCCTCACATTGCCGTAGGATCTGCCCAGAACCTCGCAGGGATGCACATCGCCATCCGAAAACAACACCATGCTTATCCTGCCCGCATAACAGGGAATGAAATAACGACCCTCGCTATAGATTCGTTCGATGAGCCTTCTGCTGAGTAGATTCTTTGCATCCACGAAGTGGCTGAATGGAAAGCGCATGTATCCTTTGAGCCTGTGCTTAAGCAGATCCTGCTCCATTAGATCATTAAGCTGTGCAAACTTGGCTGGATCAACCTGTAAGGTTG
This sequence comes from uncultured bacterium, assembly GCA_964448115.1. Taxonomy (GTDB): domain Bacteria; phylum CAYUVA01; class CAYUVA01; order CAYUVA01; family CAYUVA01; genus CAYUVA01. The sequence continues at coordinate 81,876 of CAYUVA010000008.1, read as the reverse complement.
CTGGGTCCCTTGGATTGCCGCGCACTATGGTGTTGAAGATATTCTTTGCGCCTAGTACATCACGGGCATAGTGATAAATATCCACCAGGTGGTCCTGGTTATTCGCCGAGACGGTGATGGTTACATTGACATTGAAGTTGTCATACAGCTTCTCGAGCTTGCTTAGCTCCCTGAAGGTGGTGGTCGCCTTGTCGAACAATCCAGGATGCGCTCGCACGCGATCATGCTCTTCCCCCACTGCATCCAGGCTCAAGGTTACGCTCAGGTGTGCATCTTTTATGCGCTCAAGGGCTTTTATTATTGTTTCCATGGTCATGTCTGTCAGTGAGCCGTTGGAGGGGATCTGGAACTTGCGCACCCGGCAGTTGCGATAATAAAGCTCTATAATATCGGGGAGATCCTCCCTCAAAAAAGGCTCGCCACCGGTGATAAACATGAAAAGCACCGAAGGAAGGCTTTGGGTGATGCGCTCGATCTCATCGATGGTCAGCTCATCCAGCTTGACCTTCCTCTCGCCGAGAAGACAATGCCCGCAACGGCATGTGCAATCTGCGGTTACGAAGTGGATCAAGTAAAAAGGGAGGCTTCCCTCCTTGAAGAAGAGCTTGGGAAGGTAGCGCAGGTATTTTAAGTGTTCGAGCATCTTCAGTTATAGGACTCTAATATCTTATACCTCGCAGATAATCAACGATGCCAGCCAATCCCCCTGTAACATGGGCGATGCCATCTAATATCAATATCAGCATGGATAATAGCATGAAGCCAAGCCCTTTTTGGTTGTATAAAAAGAAAAGGTACTTACCATTGAGTACGATATCAGCCACCCACAAGCATAAACCAGCAACGGTGATGTACATCGAGCCTAGTAGGACTCCAATGAGGATAAGACAAAGTCCGATGAAGGCGGATATTGCTCCTAGCATATACTCTCTAGTACTGGTTTGAGAGGTTGCCTTGCGCCTGGTTGATAATCCCTTGCGAAGCAGCATCTTCATTATGACCCGGCTCCTCTTAAAGCCGGTAAACAGGAGGCTGAGCGCTCCATAATGCCGATGATGAATAACCTGCAAGCTCTTATCAAGCATGATGGTATAACCCGCTGCCGTCAAGTTTTGTCCCAGGTCGAGGTCTTCATTGCCCGGCTCGCTGTAATTTTCATCAAAACCCCCTACAGCATGAAAAGCATCCGATCTTATGGCAGCAAGGCTCGTATAGAATACAGAAACCCGACTAGGAAGTTGCATATAGGTATAATTCATGTAAAGGTTCTTGTAGTTGCTGGCGATCCCATCATAAGGAAGTCTCGGCGATAATAACCCGATCACCGCATCAACCTCAGACCTTTCAAACAATTGCATGATTTTTGCCAAGGTTCCCTGCTGAATGATTATATCATCGTCTATGAAGCAGATTATATCGCCAGTTGCAGCCTTAGCACCCATATTACGAGCAACCGCCGGTCCGCTATTGCCCTTAGTTGATATCACCTTGATTTCATATTGCTCTGCTATCAGGCGAGTAGCATCAGAGGATGCATCATCGACCAGGATCACCTCATCGGGTGGCGGTTTCTGAGAAAGTATGGCATCGAGACATATAGTCAGCGTCTCCTGGGCATTGTGGGCAGGTATGATGACAGAGATCTTTTGCATGACCACACTTAGGGTAGTCTAAGAGAAAAAGCCAAGTTATTAAAGTCTGCGTAGTTTTCTATGGAGTTATGGGATCGGTTGGAGATTGCCCTTCAATGGTCTCCTCTTGTTTTTTCTCCTTACCGGCTACGGTTGTGTAGATGGCGGTTGTAATTGCGCAATCAAAAGGAAGAGTAATGATTACTCCAAAACCACCTGTAATGCTATTAACGGCGAAAAAGATAAGCCCCTCCAATAACCTGACTACCAAAATATCGGTCTTGTGCCCGTAAACCAGGTTGCTCGATTCGGACAGCGCTTGTCCACCTCCTATCTTGCGATCCATGACCACCAGGGGAAGGATACTCCATAGGATATAAAGATAGATACCAGGAATAACTAATAAAATAGTCCCGATTAGAATAGCGATCCCGGCTAGTAAGCCTGCACCAAGACAATTGCCAAACTCGTTGAAGCCATCGAAAGCATTGCTTATGGATATTGGTTCTCCGCGCTTGATACGAAGGAATCCATAAGTAAAGCCGAAGTATAATGGAGGTCCCACGATAAGCACAGGGATAAACAATACCATTGTTGCTACTGCCGATATGGCTGCTACCAGCAGTCCACCGATCAATGTATATGCCCAATTGGCGCTTATGAGTCGCCATGCCTCAGAGAAGATAGGTCCTACCTGAACTCGATTCATTATTCACTCCTATCATAGAATTTCACTTTCCTTTTATCATAAACCATCTCCCAAATAAATGGCTTGTTTTTACCTACCACTGAAGCTAGTGGGGACTTTCTTATCATTTCCTCTAAAAAGAGGGTATGTTCCGAAAAGTCCCATCTATCAAGAGGGGATTTAGGGGTGTGTCTTTCCTCCCTCACTCTAACCCTCTCCCGGAGGGAGAGGGGATCGGATCTCCCTCTCCATCCTTGCTTCCTCTCTCTGGAGTTTGTCTCAAAATGTCCAAGGAGTCCCATATCCTGTCATTCCGAGCGAGTGAGCGTAAGCGAGCGAGTCGAGGAATCTCATTAGAATCAACATGTTAATAAGATCCCTCGACTTGGTCCTTATTTTAAGAAAAATCGGGACTCCGCTCGGGATGACACGATGTGGATTTTGAAACAGACTCCTCTGGGAGAGGGTAATATTTGTTAACTCAAAAAGAACAATAAATGTTCCTAAGTGAATAGTATCAGTCTCAAGTTTTAGTTCCCTTAACTAAAACGGGAAATGGTATCCAGAAATGTCAAGATCAGAGATGATCGTCTTGATATCTGCCTGCAGGCTTTTGTTTACAGGGATGCCCTCTTCTTGTCGTTTCTTTATCATCTCGAATTCCTTTTCACCAGCGACCCAAATACGCTCGGCTCCAGGTGCCTTATCCGATGACTTCAGGGTGCGAACTATCCCTCCAACCACCCTCTTGAAGACCTCAAGATCGATGAAACTGGAGATATTAATTGCCATGAAGAAGTGCCCTAGACGGTAAGGCACCAGCTTGTCTCCCTCCCGGCAGGTGATATTGGTCAGGTAGGGTCCATCCTGGAAGGCAGTTGACAGGATTTCGACAATGGCAGCCAAGCCGTAACCCTTGTAACCGGCGAGTGTTTCTCCAACTCCTCCCAACGGAAGCATGGAAGCCTTGCCCTCGAGCAGCTTTTGAAGGATCACTTCAGGCTCGGTCATATCTTCTCCTTTCTCGTCAATAACCCATCCAACAGGCACCTTTTTACCGGCTCGCTTCGCCACCTCGATCTTTCCCCGCTGGCTTATCGAGGTGGCGGCGTCAAAGCAAAATGGATACTTATCGTCGGTCGGACAGGCAAATGCTATCGGGTTGGTGCCCATCATGGGTGTAACACCGAATGTCGGAGCAATCGCCGGGCGGGCATTAGTGAATGCCATTCCAACCATGCCGCGATCAACAGCCATAAGCGGATAATAACCATCGATGCCGAAGTGAGACGAGTTCTTCACCGCTACTGCTGCACAGCCGGTGTTTTTCGCCTTTTCAATAGCCAGATTCATAGCATGATAGGAGACAACATGACCCATGCCGTTGTTAGCATCAATCAGGGCTGAGGACTGGTTTTCCTTGATTATCTTCCATTCGGTTATCGGGTACTGAATCCCCTTTTTTATTCGGTCGATATACATTTTTAGGCGCTGTATCCCGTGAGAGTCTATACCTCGAAGGTCAGCGGCGATCAGCACATCTGAACAGATTTCGGCATCATCTGGAGGTACTCCAGCACCAATAAAGACATCCTTCATAAAGTTCCTTAGCTTCTCTACAGGTATTCTCACAAACTCTTCAGTCATCATACCCACTCCTTGATTTGCAAGGTTTCATACTTGGCAGATCTTCAATATTTCTGACTCTTTATCAACATATCATAAAAAGCTTTACTTTATTAGGTTTCGTAGTGTTTTTAGGCAGCGAAAGATCCTCGTCTCCACCGCGCTGACCTTCATATTTAGCCGCCTAGCGATCTCTGATGAGGTGAACTCCTGAAGGCGCAAGCTGATCACATCACGGCAAATAGGGTCGAGCCTCGAAATAGCCTCGTAAAGTTTCTGTCTCCTCTGCTGTTTTATCGAGACCTCCAGTGGCGATGTATCTTCGGCGAAGATGCGCTCTATCACCTCATCATCGAGATTGATGCGAAGGTCGGCGCCGCGCTTGGATGCCCTCGCCTTGCGATAGAAGTCGATGCAGGCTTTCTTGGTTATGTCAACGATGAGCTTGCCTGCCTGGTTAGCTGGCTCTTCATCCCCTTGTGCCTGGAAACAACGCATGGCAGGTAGTATTCTATCGATGAATATCTCCTGAAAAATATCCTCCACGTCAGCACCAAAGCCCCATGATTGCTTGGAGATAATGCGCATCACCGTGCTGTGGGGGATCTTCAGCTTAGTGTATAAAAGGGATATATATTGGGGTTTACCTGATGCGATTCCGCTTAGCGTGTGCTCATCAAGATAATCCCATTCGCCCATGTCTTGAGTTTAGCATCTTAACCTACAAGGCTGCTAGTCCACCCTCACATGCAAGTATGGCCAGGTGTTGCTCTGGTTGGCTGAAAGATCCCAGCTTTTCACCTCCAGCAGGTGCATCGCGGGGATGGTAACTCCTGGTTCAAAGGTATAAAGGCTGGAGAAGATGCCATCATAGAAATCGAAGTCTTGGTTCATCCCATCATCCCTCATTCTCTCGATGTAATGCGCGCCGCTATAAAGCTCAACTGAGCTGATATCATCGCGCCCCTGGGGATCGATTACATAGACAATGAGCCGGATGTAGCCACCCTCAGCAGCCCGGAAATCGGTCTCCATGTATCCGCCGAGCATTATCTGCGGTGCAACCTCACGCCAATCCGATGGTGTAGGCTTCGGCGTAGGGGTCGGCGTATTCTCCGTTGAAGTAGCCCTGACTAAATCGAGACTGTATTGGCTGGCGCCCCAGTCCTTATTATCTGGATCGTGGATACCATCACCCATGTTCAGCACCGACATCACTATCTTGGAATACTGGTCAAGGTCATAGAATGTATATTGCCCCCAGCCGTAGTTTATCGACATTGGGATCTCCTGTATCGGTCTGCCATCGTTGAAAAAGGCGACCAGGTTCACTCTCCATAGATTGAGCTGTGCACCACGGAAGGTTATAGTGAGAGGCTCAACTCCGCTGGCGGTGATCTCGTAGGTATTACTGCCATATTCGGCAGGGAAATTGTTTGGCTGGAAATAATAGACCGGGTAGTCCTCGTCTGAAAAACGACCTGCTAGACGGAGCCGGGCATGACCTCCCCATTTATAAGCCTCGCTGAATCTTCCATCATCATTTTCAGCGGTGAAATAGCGGGCGGTTGTGAAAAGCTCCAGCGCATCGGCAAAGTTAGTGCCACCATACTGTGATCCTATGCTATCAAAGACATCTTGATAGTCTGGCTCATTTGTCCAATTGTTTTGAATCCCTTCCTCCCAGAGCCTGCGGATGATCACCGCAGAACCGCCATCATAGTATTCGCTGATCCACTCCAGGAACATAAATGCGCCGTACTGGTAGGGCTGTCCATAGTTGAAGTAATCAATTGAAAGATAGGGCATGCCCTGGAAGTAGGATAAAAATCCGTAGTGATAGGGGATATCCGGGTAAACCTCGTCCTGTATGAAGGTAGCGGTGTTCTCGAAGAAGCAATCTGCGGCTATGGCATCCATTGCGAACTGGCAGGTATGGTTGAACTCATGGGCGATAACCGAAGGCACCCATCCCAGCCCTATCTGTGGATTGATCGCCATATAGCAGGTATAATCGGTGCGCTCGGTATAGGGATAGCTCCTCTCTGGCGCTACATACCCTCCGAAGTCGCCGACTACCAGGTAAACATCGAGGTCGTCGCTCCCCCCAGCACCCAGATCCGGATGCGGTGGATAAAATCCGTAATCAAAGACCTCTACATCCCAGCAGTGTTCCAGCATCGGCACCAACGCCTTGGCATAGCTCTCCCGGTCCTTGTTGTAATGGACTCTGAACGGATAGCGCTCGGACTGGACATATTCTTCAGCGCTCGGTCTCCTGGATAGCGCCTCGACTTGCGATCTTATGCCAGGGGATAGCTTATACTTCGAGAACTGCACCAGTCGCATGATCGGCGTGGCGCAAAAGAGGGGATCGGATACCTTGGGACATGCCTTTATCTCATCGGGCAGCAGTTGTGGGGCTTTTACTGCCTGGATCAGAAAAAGGATATAATGGTCGAAGTCTATCTCACCTTGTTGATAAAGACTCTCGATATGCTCGATGCGGTTGGTAACCTCCAACTGTGAAGCCAGCGATGGTTCCGCGATAAAGTTGACAGCAACGGCAAGCGCAGCAATGCACAGCAGTATTCTGATTTTCATAATATTTCCTTTCGATTCTATACATCTTACAATGAATGAGAACAACGCAGCCCTCGTTTTTTATCCTAGCAGAACAGGAGCGATTGGTAAAATTGCCGAAGCCATGTAATTCTTGAATGAATTGTTACTTGCTGTATTATAAGCGCCGAGATGAAGGTCTTTGGGAAATACAGCCGGCGTTTCATTTTATCGGTGGCGCTCGGTGTGCTGGTGTTTCTGGTTCTAAGCATCTACGCAGACTACAAGGAAACAGCGCGCTCCTTCACACGATTTCACTGGTATCTAACCTTGCCCATACTTGCGCTTGCTTTAGGTAATTATCTCACTCGTTTCCTCAAGTGGCAGATGTACTTGCGATACCTTGAGGTAAACCTCCCCTTGTTCACCAGCTTACGCATATTCCTTGCCGGGCTAGCCATGTCGGTTACGCCGGGCAAGCTAGGCGAGGTGCTGAAAAGCTACCTGCTCAAGGTGGAAAAAGGGATATCGATTGCACGCTCATCGCCTATCGTAGTGGCCGATAGGCTCACAGATTTTATCGCACTTATCATAATCTGCATCTTTGGAGTGGTAATATATCATTTTGATTACATGATGCTTGCCGTGGCAGCAGCTCTCAGCCTCGTTTTTATCACCATAATAAGCTCCAGGCGGCTCTCTTTGGCTATCATCGGCGTCTTCGAGAGGCTCCCCTTTATAGGCAAATTCGCCCACAAGGTAGAGGAGTTCTATCTTTCCACCGCCTTGTTAATCTCCTTCAAGCCACTGATTATAGCGACCTTTATCAGCGTAATCGCCTGGTTCTGCGAGTGCCTCGGCTTTTATATCACAGTTGGTGGCTTCAAGGAGGGGAGCCTGATGCTGGGAGTCTTTGAGGCGAGCTTCATCTATGCGGCATCGACCATAGCCGGCGCCATTACAATGCTCCCCGGCGGCATCGGCTTAACCGAGACGAGCATGACCGGACTGCTGGTAACCAAGGGGATGGCTGAATCAACCGCGGTAGCGAGCACATTTATCATCAGGGCTTGCACGCTATGGTTCGCAGTGCTGGTCGGAGTAATCGCACTACTACTCACCAAGCAGAGCGCTGATGAGATGATACTCGATGTCGAAGACAAGACTGTTACTCATCCGAATCGAGAAGATGACCTGATAGGCGATACGAAGAGAGGAGGTGATCGCTAAGGTGGCTACCGAGTTTCCCCCACCATTAAAGCCCGGTGATAAAATAGGGGTCATTGCCCCAGCCGGGCGCTCAAGGGATAAACACCTCAAGGATGGCATCGAGTGGCTTAAGAAACAGGGATATAGAGTCATAGTCGGCCAGCATGTCTATGAGCGATGGGGATACTTTGCCGGTACGAGAGAGCAGCGACTTTCCGACCTTATGCGCTTCATTCAAGATGATGAAATCAGGCTGGTCATTGCATCTAGGGGTGGCTTCGGCACAATAGAGCACCTTAGGCATCTCGATTACGAATACATCGCCTCCCACCCCAAGTTTTACATGGGATTCAGCGACCTTACCGTGCTGCTCAATGCCATAGCCTTAAAATCGAACCTTGTCACATACCACGGTCCCATGGTAGAGAGCGCGTTTGGCAAACATAGGGAGCCGGCGACGCTTCAGAACTTCCGTGCCACAATCCAGGGCAAATCGGGCAATATAATCCTCGATATCGATGCAGGTAAGAAGGCTTATCAGTGCCAGATATTGCATCACGGATTAGCCAAGGGGCTGTTGGTCGGCGGATGCCTGACCCTGATGTGCAATCTTATCGGCACCGAGTTCATGCCCGATCTCAAGGGGAATATCTTCTTCTTCGAGGATATACGAGAGGAGCCTTATTCAATACACCGGATGTTGACCCATCTCGCCATGGCAGCTAATCTAAGGGAGATATCCGGGCTTATAGTAGGCAGGCTCTATCGTTGCGAGCCTGAGCACCCGGAGCGGAGCCTGACCATGCTCCAAGTGATAGAGGATGTCTTTGCCGGGCTTGACATACCGGTCATAATGGAAGCCCCCTTCGGACACGGCAAGGTGAACCTGTGCCTGCCGGTCGGCGCCAGGGTTATCATGGATACAAGAAAGGGGAGCCTTAGATTAGCGACCTAGAAAGGAGATAAGACGATGGCTAAAAAGTGCAGCAGCGTGCTGGTAAAGTGCATGGATTTCAGGATGACAAAGGATGTGTACAACTGGATGGAGAAAGAGAAGCTGGTCGGCGACTGCGATGTAATCTCGGTTGCCGGCGTAACCAAGGAGCTGGCTGAGAATCCCAAGGGATTAATCTTTTCTAATATCAAGACAGCGGTTGATTTACACGGTGTGAGTGATGTGTACCTTATGCACCACCAGGACTGTGGCGCTTATGGTGGTAGCAAGGCATTTAGCACTCTCGAAGAGGAACTTGAGCGCTACTTACAGGATATGAGAAAGGCGAGGGAGATCATTCTTTCCAGCTTCCCGCAGGTAAAAATCCATCCCTTGATGGCATATCTCAATGATGATGGCACCTGGAGGGTGGAAAACATAGGGCTATAAATGCGCTGCTGAAAGATAGATTATCATTGACAATAGGCTAATTTTGCGATAGGTTCGCATCCTAAAATAACCGGAGGTTATCATAATGAAGATCTTTATCGATACGGCAAAGATAGAGGAAATCAAAGAGGCACACGAGTTAGGGGTGCTCGACGGCGTAACTACTAATCCCAGCCTGGTCGCCAAGACAGGAAAGATGATGCGCGAGTGCCTGGAAGAAATCTGTGAACTAGTCGAGGGACCGGTCAGCGCTGAGGTTATCTCGGATGACTACCAGGGCATGATCAACGAGGCTGAGGATCTAGCTTCCATAGCCTCGAATATAGTGATCAAGATACCGATGACCACTGAGGGACTCAAGGCGACCAAGTACCTTGCCGACGAGGACATAGCCGTAAACATGACACTGATCTTCAACCCGATTCAGGCTCTTTTGGCAGCAAAAGCCGGCGCCGCTTATGTCAGCCCATTCATCGGCAGGCTCGACGACATCAGCCATGTGGGGATGGACATCGTCAGGGAGATAGTCTTGATCTTCGATAATTACTACTACGAGACCGAAATAATCGTAGCCAGCATCAGGCACCCGCTGCATGTCCTCGAGGCAGCAGGGGCAGGGGCACACATTGCGACCATCCCCTTCAATGTGATCGAGAAGCTAACTAGGCACCCGCTCACCGATATCGGCATCGACCGCTTCAAGAAGGACTGGGAGAAGATACCCAAGCCGTGAGGTTGCTGACATCATTATAAATTACGCTAAAATATTTAAGCATAAAATACAACTACATTTCTCACAAAAGGGATTATTAAAATAAAAGCAATAATTATCGAAAGTTTTTCTGTTATTTAGCATTATATATATATGTTTTTGCATAAAATAATCTCTTTATATATTGCTCCAAGTTTGCTATAAGCTCCATGATTATACGGTTGTTAATATCCAAGGAACGCCATGACTGATGTAATGTTAATCGTGCCTCCCGGCGGGTACTATGCGGATCGCTGGAAGTCGGGCAGGTCCATGCCCGCGCTCGGCATCGGTTATGTTGCTGCCTCGCTGAAAAAGGCTGGGATCTCAGTAGGCATCATCGATGCTTATGTGCAAAGGCTCAGCAATAAAGATATTGTACGACTGCTAAGAGAGAAAAAGACGCGCATAGCCGGTTTTACAATCACCACAGAGAACCGGTTCTTCGGCTTCGAGAGCATCCGCCATATAAAAAAAATGCTTCCCGATGTCATCACCATAGCGGGCGGTCCCCATCCATCACTGGCAGCACAGGATACGCTTGAACATATTGAGGAACTCGATTTCATAGTGCGCGGGGAGGGGGAGCTTACGTCCACGGAGCTTATCAAGGGTCTGTTGGGGGGTGGTTCGCTAGAAAATATACAAGGGATAAGCTACCGAGAGGGCGGACAGGTGCTCCATAATCTCGACCGTCCCCTGGTCAAAGAACTCGATTCATTGCCCCACCCGGCAAGAGAGATAATGCCGATGGATCAGTATAACTTCTATTATGATGTACCTGGCAAAGGCTCTCTCGCTGGAGGTAACATCATGACCAGCCGCGGTTGTCCATTTGGTTGCAACTTCTGCTCCTCGAGCCTGTTTTGGGGAAAGGCGGTCAGGATGCGCTCGATCGATAATGTCATCGAGGAGATAAAGGAACTGGTTGATAGGTATGAGATCGAGCTTCTCTGGCCATTCGATGACACCTTCAATATAAATAAAAAAAGGGTCTATAGATTCTGCGAAGCGCTGGATAAGGAGAAACTAAGGCTCAACTGGTTTTGTGAGATCAGGGTGGATCAGGTGGATAGGGAGCTGCTGGCTACCATGAAAGAAGCCGGTTGCTTCAGCGTCGGTTTCGGCGTTGAGTCCGGCTCTCAGCGGATACTCGATGAGGTCATCGGCAAACGAATAGACCTTGAGCAGGTCAGGCAGTTAGGCGCCTGGTGCGATGAGCTGGGGATCATCTCCAATCCGTTCTTCATCTTCAGCCACCCGGAAGAGACCGAGCAGGACCTGGAGCAGACAATGCGATTGATCCGCCAGTGGCCTGCTTCCGGCAAGATCTCGTTGAGTTTGCTTCATATCTATCCTGGCACCGCGTTGGAGATCTTGGCAAAACAAAAAGGGATACTGCCAGCAGATTTTACATGGACCAATCCAAAAGATGATCGAGTCCTGATGCTGCCCTCGACACAGGGATATGCCCCGATTTTTATTGATAAACTTCCCTGGAAAAGGATTCAGGATGCACTCTTCGAGTGGGCTGATATGCAGGGATTCCCGGTATGGAAAAAGGCTGTCGGAGCGTTAAAATCAATTCGTTCGCCAAAGGATATAGCCCTGTACCTAGGCATGTTGCGCACTTATCTTAAAAGAAGAATCAAACGGTGATATTTGCTGCCCATGTCATTGCAACAAGGACAATCATCGCTTCGAGAAACCTTACTGGAGATATTTGTCAGGCTTTACGATCGCTTCGGCTACATGGACTGGTGGCCGCGAGAAAGCGATTTCGAGGTGGTGGTTGGCGCGATCCTGACCCAGAACACGAACTGGTCGAATGTCAAAAAAGCACTCGAAAACCTCAAGGATGCGGATCTGCTTTCTGTTGAGCGTATCAATAAGCTAGAGAAAGACCAGCTTATCAAGCATATCCTCCCTGCTGGCTATTACAATGCCAAGGCGAGGAAGCTCAAGGAGTTCACCGGGTTTTTATACCGTGAATTCAATGGGAGCCTTGATGAACTATTCGAGCTACCAGTCGATGAGCTAAGGGAGAAGCTGTTATCTATATGGGGTATCGGGGAGGAGACGGCTGACTCTATTATCCTATATGCAGCTAAAAAGCCGACTTTCGTAATCGATGCCTATACCAGGCGGATATTAAGCAGGTTGGGGCTTTGTGAATCGAACATCTCTTATAAAGGACTACAGAGCCTGTTCATCGACAATCTTCCCCAAGGCATACGGCTTTATTATGAGTACCATGCCCTTCTAGTCAGATGCGCCCAGCAGCACTGTAGAAAGAATCCCCTATGTGAAGGTTGCCCATTATCTCCCATCTGCCGATATGAGGATAAAATACAATCTATGTGTTAAGTAATTGCTTCACTGCTTCTAGGATTTGGAAGCACTGGTAGATGTAACCGTGGAGGGATCTCCTACTGGTATTTCTCTGACCACAGATGAGTTGCAACCAAAACTTATTTGACCACCAGATATGGCCACATCTCGCTTTGCCGTGAACCGAGGTCGATGGCGCGTAGCTGCAAGAGCCAGTTATTCTCCGGCAGCCCAGCGCCGATAAGCATCGAGTAGGTGTGCAGACTATCCCCCGGCTTCCAGTCGCCATTGGTGCCGTTGTCGAACAACATCAAGCCGGTTGGATACCCGTTATACAGGATATCGACTCGAGCGACATCGTTCTCACGATCAACTAAAAAAGCGATCAATGTCATCTGTCCGCCGTTTGCTCGGTCTATATAAGTATCCCAGTAACCGCCTAAGTAGATCATGGGGAATGGATGATCCGGGGTCGGGTTCTTGGTCGGGGTAAATGATGGAGTCGGCGTCGGTGTGGAGGAGTGGCTCGGATTGACCGATGGCGTAGGGGTCGCTGACTTGGTTATGGTAGGAGTGAAGGTCGGGGTTACCGTCTTGCTCGGAGACGGGGTGAATGTCGGGGTTGCCGGCCAGGTGTTGGTCGGAGTCCAGGTCGGCATCCCGGTGCGAGTCGGAGATGGAGTCGCCGTGTTAGTCGGTCCAACGGTCTCGGTAGGCGTAAAGGTCGGAATTAAAGGAACGCCCAGGTGATCGATCTCTACATAACCGTTGGCTACATCATCATAAGCATAGCTGCCGGTGAGATAGATGAAATAAGCTGTATTGCCTGCCAGATAGGCGTTGAACCATGCTGTCATGTACTTTTTGGCCAGATAATGTCGATACTCGTGGTCATCACCGCAGGAAAAGGTGCATAGTGCGGTGGTCGGGTTCTCGAAGTCGCAGGATGATCCATTGATCAGTTTCATTTTGTACTTTGGGGAGTAGGCATTGGTATATATCTGGGCAGCGCTGCCGTTATCATTGCATGAGCTTGCCTCCGCCATCTCCACCATCACAGGTTTATGGATGGCGAACATGTGGCCAGCTCCCTCTCCGGCATTATCCTGGCAGTCGAGCAAGCATAAAACATCTACCCGAGCATCATTTTTAGTAACGATTATTGCAGATAATCCTCCCCTTCTGTGTCCCGCCATGCCCACCTTGGTCGTATTCACATTCTGATACCACATGCTCATCGGGTTGCCGTTTTGATTTATTATATAGGTGAGCACGGTCTGCATGATGCCGGCATTTGTGTTGTAGTCGGTGCCCGCAACTCGCGGGACAAGGACTATGTACCCCCAACTGGCAAGGTGTTCGCCGGTGCCTACCTGTTGCGCCGGCAAGCCAAGCTGGGCATGTGCAAGCACTATAACCGGATATGGGGCACCGGATGGATCAACTACTCCCTCGCTCCCCGGATAGTAGATATTTGTATCTATCGTGTCGTTTATTCGAACGAAGATGGAGGTTTGACCATAGTTGCCCATGACACCCGGATCCTGTTGTGCAAGCGAGAGTCCTGGCACAATAGTCAGCAGTAATGATACAGCCGCTGCTAATGTATATCTAAACATCGGTTCTCTTCCCCATAGACACTAGTTTAGTCATGTTAAATACATAGCATAGATCCATTAGCTGGTCAATTTTATCCAGGATCCGTTTCTTATTATCATTTAAGGGGTGAAAACATGTACCACCCCTCGATTTTCATTCATGCTCCAGACTTCAATAGCAAACCTATTATCTTCTTCTATCAGGGGAAGATGCCGCGCGTCTTGTATATCTGCTCCAACTTCCTTAGTGCCACAATATATGCAGCCGATCTCCAGTCTGTATCGAACTCATTTGCTGCCTCACCGACTCGCTTGTAGGCATCAACGATGATCTTGTTCAGCTTGCGATCGACATCCTCCAGGTCCCAGTACTCGCTTCTCTTGTTCTGCAGCCACTCAAAGTAGCTGACGATGACACCACCCGAGTTGCACAAGATATCCGGGATTAGGTTGATACCTCGCTCATGGAGGATCTCATCGCCCTCTGGGGTGGTCGGTCCATTAGCGCCCTCGGCCACCAGCTTTACATCGAGCCATGTGGCGGTCTCTTTTGTGATCTGCGTTTCCAGCGCTGCTGGGATGAATATATCCGCCTTGGTCTTCAGGAATGTCTGGTGATCGATAGGTTCCGCCTTGGCATAACCCTTGATCCCACCGTGCTGTGCTACATAAGCGGTAAGCTCATCAGCATCGATGCCGTTCGGGTTGGCGATCGCACCGGTGTGATCCTCGACCGCTATCAGCACCGATCCGTGAGGCTTCAGTAGCCTCGCTGCCCATGAACCGACATTGCCGAAGCCCTGTACGAAGTAGGTAGCGCCATTGAGCGAGAAATTAGCATCTTTAGCCCATTGTTCGATGGTGAATACAAGCCCTTGCCCGGTTGCCTTGTCTCTCCCTTTTGAGCCGCCAGCTCCAAGAGGCTTGCCAGTAACCACATGCACGCTGCGATTGCGCTCATGGGGAGGCATCATGCCGAGGTAGGTATCAAGAATCCACGCCATGATCTGGGGATTAGTATTAACATCCGGCGCTGGTATATCGTACTCAGGACCGATCACATTGCCTAGCGCATAAGTGAACCTTCTGGTTATCCTCTCCAGCTCCCGCAGTGAGTAATTATGGGGATCCATCTGGATGCCACCCTTTGCTCCGCCGAAGGGGATCCCGGTCAGTGCCCCCTTCCAGGTCATCCAGGATGCCAGCGCGCGAACCTCGTCGATATTCACCTGGGGATGAAAGCGAAGACCACCCTTGAAGGGACCGATTACATCGTTGTGTTGTACCCGATAGCCGGTGAACATCTGGATGCTGCCGTCATCCATCTTGACGGGGAAGTTGACCACGATCTCGTTTGTCGTGCGCGATAGAATCCGCCTGATATCCTGATCCAGGTTCATCAGATCCGCTGCTTTATCAAGTTGCCTTTTTACACTATCAAAAAGACTCGTTTCATTTGCCATTTCCGTCTCCTTGTTCTGCAAAACAAAATCCCGATTAGGCGCTGCTATTTATACTTCATAGAAACATTTTGTCAATACTAAAATCCGCCGTAAAGGCACAAGGGAAAAAACTTTTCGTGCCTTTGTGTGTGTGTGTGTAAAAAACTCCCCCACCTTAAGCCTCAAACCTCAAGCCTCCCAAGTTATAGCGCCACCTGGTCTCCCCAATTTGCCTTAGTCGAACGCATAGGCTAGATTAAATTGCTATGTTTGAAGGATTGATAACCAGACTGAAGAGCAATCCAAGAGTGCAGGGCTTTTTATCCCATGTCTATGCTGAGATCCCTTACCAACTCTTGTCAGGTAGAGCCTTCCCGCCTTTATCCGTAGCTCTGAACCTTACCTATCGGTGTAACCTGCGCTGCGAGATGTGCTATCATCACCGTCCCCAGATATATAAGCAGGTCAACCGCAACCTGAGCAAGTTATATGATAAGGAATTGACCCTCGATGAGATAAAAGTTCTTATTAAGGATGCCGCTGCCATGAGGACTAAGGTCTTTGCGTTGCACGGCGGAGAGCCGATGCTAAGAGCCGACTTCTTCGAGATAGCTGAACAGATAAAGTCGCACTCGATGATCGTAAGCATGATCACCAATGGCACCTTCATCACCGAGGAGAACGCCAAGAGAGTGCACTCGCTGGTCGATGATCTGGGAATAAGCATCTATGGACCCGAAGCTATCCATGACCGGGTCTGTATGATAGAGGGCGCCTTCCAGAAGGCTAAACTTGGCATCGAGCGACTTTTAAGTTCGGGTAGGAAGATGGGCAAAGGGGACAAATTGCTCAGCGTCTTCATACTTATCCTACCTGCCAACCAGGATCACCTGGAGGAGACCTTCGACATGGTTACTTCCTGGGGTATTAATCGGATCGGCTTCGGCAACCTCGTATTTACGGATGATAATGCGGTTGAGAGGACAAGGCAGATACTAGAGGCAGACCAGCAGGTTCCCCTCCTAGGCTCCGCTAGCCTGCCGGCAGATTGTTTAGATATCGATGGCGAGGTGGTCGCTGAACAGCTCAAAGCGATCGAGTCAAAGGCGAAAGCCAAAGGGATCACGGTTAATCTAACCATGCTCAGGAATGCTGAAGATATCTCAAGATATCACAACGATTTCAGCTTTAAGCTGGCTACACATTGCCACTATCCCTGGCAGGTCATGGTGATCAGCCCCTATGGTGATGTCTATCCATGCATCCCGTTGGGATTCTTGGGCATATCGTTGGGTAATATACGAGAAAGCTCGATAAGGGAGGTCTGGAACTCGCCGGCTTATTGTAGCCTTCGCAGGAAGCTGAAAAAAGCGAAGCTGTTTCCCCTGTGCAATAAGTGTTGCATGATCCGCTGATGTCATGGGGAGGATACGGAGAGGATAAGGGATGTTTGCTCGGTTTAAGGGTATGCTAATCGAGGTTGGTTGGCGCTTATTCGGCTGCCTGGGTAGATGCTTGTTAGCCGGTCTGAAAGCGACAATGCGCATCGAGCATCATGGCACCGAGCACCTGCAGCGGTTGCTTGATGAGGGTACTCCTCATATAATAGCATTCTGGCATAGCAGGTTGTTGCTTATGCCTTATGTATATCCGCATCCTCATGAGGTACATATCATGATCAGCGAGCACAAGGACGGCGAGATGATCGCAAGGGTGGTCGAGCGCTTCGGATATCACACGGTCAGAGGCTCCACTACCCACGGCGGTAGTAAGGCTCTAAAATCGATGGTAAGAATCGCCAGGCAAGGGAAGGTAAATTGCATAACCCCCGATGGACCAAGGGGACCAGCACAAAAGGCACAGATGGGTATCATCGCGCTTGCCAAGCTAAGCTCGGCTGCTATAATACCAGTCTCCTTCGGGACATCGAAGGCAAAGTTGTTGAATAGCTGGGATCGATTCATGGTTCCGCTCCCCTTTAGCGGTGGATTATTCTTATGGGGAGAGCCGATATTCGTTCCCAGTCAAGCTGATGAGGTGCAGTTGGAAGAGAAAAGAAAGGCACTGGAAGCCTCGTTGAACCGCCTTACAGAGCAGGTAGATTCGTACTTCAAGAGATGATGTTGCTATTGTACAATTTGTTAGCCTACCTGTCAGCTCCATTTATCTTTCTTTACAGCCTGGTGCGGATGATCTTCACCCGCCGATTCCGCAGCGGTCTATTTCAACGATTCGGTTTCTATCCTGGTAAGCTAAAACGAAAACTCAAAGAAAATGGTGAAATATTATGGGTTCATGCGGTGAGCGTTGGCGAACTGCAGGCTGCCAGGCCTATCCTTGACAGCTTCAAGATCAGATACCCGCAATACAAGGTGCTCGTATCCACCACCACCGAAGCCGGACATGCGCTAGCCAAGGACGAGGTGCCCAATGCGGATTTTATCATTTATTTTCCGCTCGATTTTTATGGAGTAATAAGACGGGTTTTCAAGCAGATCGATCCCTCGCTTATTCTCCTTATGGAAACCGAGATCTGGCCGAACTTCATCAGCCGTGCAAGCAAGTTAAATATACCAGTGATCATGGTAAATGGGAGGATCTCTGATCACTCCTATCGGCGATATAAGCTGGTACACTGCTGCATGAAGCGATTCCTAGGGCACATCCAACATTTCTGTATGCAATCGGATCTCGATGCTCAGAGGATCGTCAAGCTGGGAGCAGATCCCCGGAAAGTAACCACCACCGGCAACCTTAAGTACGAACGAGCTGTCTCCGAGGCAAGGGAGCGACTTAAGCACGGAGACCAGATGCGAAAAGAGCTGAGGATACCAGCCGATCGCCTGATTATGATCCTGGGAAGCACCCACTATAATGAAGAGGAGATCGGTATCAAGGTATTCCAAAAGTTGCGCAGGAAGTTCCCTCAACTACTTTTGATCATAGCTCCCAGGCGACTGGAGAGGGTCGATGAGGTAGCCAGATACCTTTCAGAGCAGAAGATCCCCTTCTTAAAACGCCGCCAACTGGAGGGCAATCCGGAGGATTGGAAGATTTCCAAGGACCTTGAGGTGATCATACTTGACACTATTGGAGAGCTTTCCACGCTATACACCATCGGCGACATCATCTTTATCGGCGGAAGCCTCATCCCCCACGGCGGACATAATATCTTCGAGCCGGCTGCCTTATGCAAGCCGGTCATCTTCGGTCCGTTTATGAATAACTTCAAGGAGGGAAGGGATCTTTTGCTTAATGCTGGCTGCGGCTTGCAGGTAAAAGATCACAAGGAATTCTACGAGGTGGCGCTGGATCTTTTAAGCGATGAGCAAAAAAGAAAGAAACTCGGAAAGTGCGCTGAGGAAGTCATTGTCGGCAACCTGGGGGCGCTATCCAAGAACCTTGCTATAATAGATAGCCTGATAGAACAGAAGAATCACCAGGCATAACTATCAACCTGAATCATGAACCTTGACCAGCAACACAGTAGAATTATCATCACCACCGCGATTGTTGGCAGTCTCGATAAGCCTCCCCGCAGCGGCATCGAGACCCGATGAATCAATGATGATGCCCAGGATCTCATTATCTTCAAGCATATTGTTGATGCCATCGCTGCATAGAAGAATGATATCGCCTGATTTGATGGATCGCATCTCGATATCCGGTTCTACCTTTTTATGAATTCCCAGCGCTTTGGTAATGACATTTTTCAGCGGATGGTGCCTGGCATCCTCTTCGTTTAATTTACCCTGCTTTACCTGCATATTGACCCAGGAGTGATCGCTGGTTAACAGCTCGATCTCATCCTGCCTGATAAGGTATGCCCTGCTGTCGCCGACATGGAATATGAAGGCTGTCGAGTCTTGGAGCAAAATCCCGACTATGGTAGTACCCATGCCATTTAAGTGCGATTTTGCATTCGACTGGTTAAAGACCTTTCGATTGGCTGTATTTATAGCTCTTCGCAGGACATGATCGGCTGTCCTTTGTTTTGCTGCTTTTTTTAGTGCAACTAGCTGAGCACGATATGAGCGGACTAGTGATTTGAGCGCCAGTTTACTTGCCACATCGCCGGCAGCGTGCCCCCCCATCCCATCTGCGACAACGAAAAGGTTCAGCTCCGGCTCGACAAGAAATGCGTCCTCGTTGATACTCCTTACTCTGCCGATATCGGTGAGGGCTGTGTAGGTTACATTCATCCGCTTACTTCTTATTTTAAATATATCATGCGAACGGTGAAAAGTCAAATAATTAAACAACATTTTAATTGTCAACCCCTGGCAGCCATCATTATACTCCCTATAAAAAATAACCGAGCCTATGGGAAAACTAGTAAGGTAGTCCTTGGTAGTAGGCTGCGTAGCTGCTTATCACGATATAGGCGATGTAAGCAGCTACCATCAGGAATGCGAGCAAACCGAGTATCTTCAGCCTATCCTTGATCATATCCTCTGTTTCCTGCATCATCAGTACTCCAGCCTTGTGCATCATCTCCGGCAGCCGACCTGATGCCTCACCGGTAACGAGCATCTCATAAGCGATAGGATAATGAGTAAGAACATCCTTAGCCGAGTCGGTTAACGATCCCCTCGAAGCGCGCAGGCTCTCGGATATCTTGGTAAACCTAGCCCGCATAGCCAGGTTCTTCATCGATGCCGCAGCCATCTCGACTCCATCCATGATCCCAGCACCAGCCTCAATGGCCATCCCCAGTGTAAAACAGAATCTCGATACAGCCAGTTTGGAGATCAAACTGCCCAAGAAAGGGAGTTTTATCTGGATCTCGTGAACCATGCGAGCTAGTGGAGTAGAAGCGCTTGGATTTGAGAATAGCAATCGAAAAACGGCGATGATGACTAGCACTCCCAGCACCATGGGGAGAACCGTGCTGAGATATCGCTCCAGCCCCTCGGTGAATACAAGTTTCAGTGGAACAACAACTAATGCGAAAAGGATTAGAAATACCGGATAAGCAAGCGATTTTAATGTCAAATCACGCAGAGTTATATCCCTTTGGATATCCTGGTGTACCATTAAGAAAACCTTATCGAGCTGACCTGTATTTTCGCCCAATTTAATAAGTGGTAGATAATATCCGGGGAAAAGCAAAGGGGCACTGGCAGCAGCCTCATGGAAAGATTTGCCCTTCGATACGCTATTGTGCATCTTCTGTAGCTCTCTTTTCATTCCCTTCAACCTGCTTTGCTCGCCAAGCATCCGAAGGAAAGTTAGCGGGGGTATGCCAGAGACAAGGTATTGGTGCAGTTTATAGTAAAAAAGGCTCAGATCTCTCTGTTTCATCGATAAATGAGAGAGGATCTCCTATTCTTCTTCGAGCTTTTCGGTGGAATACATTGCCTCGATCTCCTTCTCGAAGTGCTTCATGATATTGCGCCGTTTTAGCTTCAGCGTGGGAGTCAGTTCATCGAGATCCTGCAGGAAATCGCGGTCTATCAGGGTGAATTTCTTTATCTTCTCGTAACGAGCAAAGTCCTGGGTAAGCTGGTCGATATGTTCCTGCATCATCCTGACCACAGACTCATTATGCAGCAGCAGCGTGCGGTCGCTTATATCGATGCCATTCTCCTTAGCCCAGGCTTCAAGTTGCTCGAAGTCGGGTGCTACAAGTGCGCTTATGAACTTGCGGTTGTCGCCGATAACCATTGCCATGCTGATAAACCTACCGTTCTTGAGTGCGTTTTCAATCAACGCCGGGGCAACATTCTTGCCGTTGGACATTACGATAAGCTCTTTCTTGCGATCGGTTATTCGTAAAAAACCCTCGTCGTCTATTTCGCCTATATCACCTGTATGGAACCAGCCATCTTTATCGATAACCTCTGCGGTGGCTTCTGGATTCTTCCAATAACCCTTCATAACATTTGGTCCCTTTACCAGGATCTCGCCGTCAGGGGCGATCTTTACCGTAACACCTGGTATGCTTTTTCCAACAGTGCCGAACTTGAGGTGGGTAAAGGTATTTGCGTTGGTTACTGGTGAGGTCTCGGTGAGTCCATATCCTTCGAGAATGTACATGCCGGCTGCCATGAAGAACTCGGCGATCTCCTTTGCCAGGGGTGCTCCGCCGGATACGAAGTACTTGAGGCGACCGCCGGTGCGCTTCGCCACCTTGGAGAAGACCAGTTTCTCTGCCAATTTCACCTGCAGGTTGGTGGAGAAGGAGATCGGCTTGCCGTAATGCTTGGAGAAGTAGTACTCCCTGCCTGCCCCGATAGCCCAATTGAAGAGCTTCTTTCTTATTGGGGGTCCAGCCTCCACCCCGGCGAGTATCCGTGCGTACATCTTCTCATACAGCCTAGGTACGCTCACCATGACCGTAGGGCTGACTTCCATCATATTCTGCGGGATTGTATCCATGCTCTCTGCATAAGCGATGGTAGCGCCGGCTGACAGAATGGTATAGTAGCCCGCCATTCTCTCCAGAGAGTGACTCAAAGGCAAAAAAGACAAGGCGACATCGTCTTCGCTGAGGGGGATAACCGACAGCACAGACTGAACATTCGACATAAGGTTATGATGGGTGAGCATAACACCTTTAGGGGGTCCGGTAGTGCCAGAGGTGTAGATGATTGTTGCAAGGTCATCTTTCTCTATTTGTGGCAGGCGATCATCTAAAAGCCTTTCTGTATCCGCCTCTTCGCCGATCTGATAGACATCCTCGAGGGTATGAATATTTTCCTTCAATAGCGAGGGATCCTGATTATGAAAAACCACGATCCTTTTCAACTCAGGGAGTTTGTCCCAGACTTGAAGGATCTTTTTTAGCTGCTCATCGTCCTGTACAAAGATATACTTTGAATCCGAGTTCTCGATGATGTACTTTGCCTGGCTGGCGGTGAGGGTATCATACAATGGGACATCGACCCCGCCGGCACTTAGGATGCCCATATCTACCAGCACCCATTCAGCGCAGGTCTTGGACATGATGGCAACCCTATCCCCGACGGTTAGACCATCCAGATTCTGGACATCTATACCCCAAGAAAGCAGGGCTTTGGCGATCTTCCTTGCTTTATTCCGATACTCGTTCCAACTAATACTGCGGTATGAACCCGCCACCTTGTGCATAAGGCAGGTGCGATCCCCGTACTTCTGCGCCTGCTTATAGAACATGGCGGTGATGGTATTCGGCACGGTACCCATTTCCGTCTATCTCCCTCTATGGTTATTATTTAAAGATCCCTGGCTCCTTACATGCAATTGAATTTTATGAAGCAATAAGCAGGTTGTCAATGTAAGGAAATGCGTATCCTTCTGAATATAATAACTCAAAAGGATACGCAGTTATTGAGTTAAAAATGTAGCAATCTTTTTAGCACTCGAAGTCGCAGGGTGGCTCGCCGATCTTGGTCGATGTGTAGGTGCCTTCGCAAGTGCAATCAAACTCAGTGCCGGCAAAGGATCCAAAAGCGTGAACATGTACCGTACCGTTGATGTTGATATCGCCAGTATCCTGATCGATATCAACATTAGCTGTTATAGATATCTCCAGTGTGATTCCCAAGTCTTCGATGACAACCGTGGTCTCGAAGGTCATGGTTCCTTCGCTGTAGGTTCCTGTGCCTGAGTATTTATAGCAGGATCCCATGAAGATGATCTGGACTGTACCATCGATAGTGTCGTCCTCATTGTGGATCAGCTCCACTAGTGCGGGAACACTCCCTGCTAATGTCGGGATCATGCTGCAGGTATCTTCAGGCTCACCAGTACAGGTTGTAATGGATATGAGGGTGTCGTAGCAGCCGGTAATTTTTTCCGGTTGCCCAGTGGCGGTTGGGGTCGGGCTGGGTCCTTCTGTCGGAGATGGGGTTGGGGTTACGGTCGCATCGCCATTGTCATCGTCATCATCACATGCCGTAAAAAGCATAAATGAGGCACAAACCACTAAAGCCAAGATCATCAATAACGCACATATCTTTCCATTCATTGTTACTAACCTCCTTCCATTAAGGTTCTGCTATGGTCAAGACTTTACATCTCCCCTAAAAGAAAGTCAACCAAGCCTTAAAAAACGCCCCGATTAACCTCTGGGATTGGATCGGGGCGTTGAAGTTGTCTTTTCTCTAGATAACGATGATGCTTATTAGCATTCAAAGTCGCAGGGTGGATCGCCGATCTTGGTCGATGTGTAGGTGCCCTCGCAAGTGCAATCGAACTCTGTGCCAGCAAAGGATCCAAAGCCATGAACCGCAACCGTACCGTTGATTGTGTCTCCGCTGACCGTTGCGGTGATAGCGACCTCCAGTGTAATGCCGAGATCCTCGATCACAACCGTGGTCTCGAAGGTCATGGTTCCATCGCTGTAGGTTCCTGTACCCGAGTATTTGTAACAGGATCCCATGAAGACGATCTGGACTGTTCCATCGATGGTGTCGTCCTCATTATGGATAAGCTCGACTAAGCCCGTAATCTGGCTGGCGAGTGTTGGGATCATGGAACAGGTTGATTCAGGCTCACCGGTGCAGCTTGTTACTGCAATAACCAGGTCGTAACAGCCGGTGATATTATCTCCAGGTCCCGGTGTTGGCGTTGGTCCCTCTGGTGTTGGGGTTGGCGTAGGTTGGGCCGGCGTCGGTGTGGCTGTCGCCTCGCCATCATCATCGTCATCATCCTCGCATGCTACAAACAGCATGAAGGAGGCACATGCTAACAGTGCCAAGATTAGAAACAGTACGCTTGTTTTTTTCGTCATAGAACTAGTTCTCCTTTCTTATCGAACATACAACAAGCCTTAATTTCATAGTGTTTTCCCATCATATCTTGCAGCTTTTGGCTGTAGCATAAGCAATACTATATCAAATCGATAAAATGTCAAGCTCTGAAAATAAACTACTTGAACTTCAATAAAAAGGGGAATAAGTGCGAAATTGCTTAAACTATAACCAGAATTTTCTACCTTGTCGATCGGATAGAATATACTCGAATCTCCTGACCAGACCCTCGAAGGGGTAAAAACGCGGGGATATATAATGTCGGAAGTGATCTTTTATAAAGCACCAAAAAGCCCAACCTGGATGAGAATCTTTGTAAACCAGATAGCGAAACTTACACCACCATTTGTAAATTTCCTTTCTGGAAAACTGTGGCATCTCAATATAAGATTCTGCATAAGTATTGTAATCTCTAGGTAAGTTTCTAATCCAGCCCTCCTTTTCACAAACCTCGTAAAGATCGGATCCGGGGAATGGCCCAAAGACAAATACTGCTGGACATAAACCCCAAAATCTCGATACTGAGGGGAATTCCCCGTAGATCTTACGATTCAACTCAATTGTATCCATTAACATCTTAGGTGTTTCATAAGGTAACCCGATCATGTTGGTAATAAGCGGCTTAATCCCTATCTTATGCAGATACAAGGCAGTTTCAATAAGTACTTCATTATCAATGTCCTTTCGCAGAACTTCCTCCCGCAGCCAATCATTTCCACAATCGGCTCCCAGCCAGATACATTCACATCCAGCCTCTTTGAGGGCATCCATTAGCTCCTTGTCCAGACAATCAGCGCGGGTGAGAAACTCGAAAGGATATTTAAAGTGCTTGGGATACTCAGTGGCGAACCCCATTGTCCACTTGCGATTCAAGGTAAATGTATCATCTCGAAAATATATGTACTTGAAATTGTATTTTTTCGTTAGCCATTCTATTTCTCCTAAAAGATGCTCAACGCTTCGATAGCGAGTGAATCTTCCAATACCGCACTTAGCTTGGTTAGGCACCCCGCAGAATGTGCATTTCCAGGCGCAAATTCCTCTACCAGCAAGGGCTAAAGTAGTATTCATCTGGCGAGTGATGATGTCCTGGTAATCTACAGCCTCGAAATCCCAGAAAGGTAGTGAATCCAAATCCTGTATATAAGGTCGAGGAGGATTCTTGATTACTTCATCCCCTTGTTTATACCATAGGTTTCCGATCCCCTTGAAGTTACTGCCCGATTCTACAGCCTGAATAAATTCATGAAAAGTAAGTTCTCCTTCTCCTACGCATATAGCATCAACATTCTGATGCCAAATCACCTTATCAGGTACAAGTGTAGCATGTTTTCCACCTACTATTATCGGTACATTTTTCCAGGCTTTTACTATACCAGCCATCTCAAAGACATGTTGAATCTGCGAGTAGATAGCTGTAAATCCTACAATATCAGGATTGAAGTCAAGAAGTACCTGCTTTAGTTTGCCAATACCCCTGAGATTGTTTACTATATGTATCTTAGTTTCGTAGCCTTCCCTCTTTAGGTAGGAGCTTAACGCTCCTAGATCTGTTGGAAAAGAATATGGTAATAGTATTTTAATATTAGGATAGACTAGTAATATTTTTGTGGACATACCTAAATCTTTACTCCTACTCGCTTAGCATTCTCTAGGCACAATTGCCAAGAGGGGTCCTTCTTATATAGCTCGATTTGTTTCCTTTTTATCTCTTCCTTGTAAAGCTCAGCTAAAGTCTTGGGTTTGTTGGGAAATCTCCTGTAATAGAAGTCCAAGATCGTCCATCTGGCGAAAATAGGGAAAAAGACAGCAAATATAAGGCGACGATCCTTGTATCGTAAGAAGCGAAAAAAGCGTTTCATGCTGCCGAGGTATTTCCAGTAAAGTCTTCGGAAATCCTTGAAAAGCTGCTGCGGGTCGTAGTCCTTGGTGAGCAGATTCACCGACTCAAAGTCATAGTGAT
>CAYUVA010000008.1:0-55946 GCA_964448115.1 uncultured bacterium | reverse complement strand
TCGAAGCAAATAATCAGCCCCTCCTTTTTAGCTTGCGAATATAGGGGGGTGCCAGGAAAAGGAGTCAAAAGTAACATATTGCCTACTATCGAACCCACCTCATTTGCCATCTTATTGATATCTTTCAAGGTTTCTGGGGTGTGTAGGTAATCACCTAGCAACCACATGGTTTCCAGGATAAATCCCTTATACTGGTTCACAAGACGACAAGCTTCTCGCATCTGATCAATCTGCATCCCACGATTCCAGCTATCTAGTACTTCTTGATATGGTGATTCCATTCCCAACATAATCCAGCAAACACCGATATCCTCCCATCCCTGAAGTAGATCTTTATCTCGTAGTAATGTATCAGCCCGGGTCTCTATCCAGTAGCGTGACTTGATATTATGGTCTTTCATACCCTGAATGAACTTGATATTCCTTTCCCGATCATACCAGAAATCCGGATCCCCCATCCAGATTGCGTTTCGGTCATATTTTCGATAGACATAAGCTACCTCATCGATCATCCGTTCTGCCGAGTAACCTCTCCAGGTTTTTCTCCATAAAACTGTTTCAGAACAGTAAGAACACCCACCTGTGCATCCACGACTGAATGTCATTGCGAAACCGCCACGACGCCCTTGAGTGGACATGAAGGGCAGTGTATAGTTGCGCATCTTAAGCAGCTCAAAATTGTTTGGGGGAAGGTCATCCAAGTTCTTAATAAATTCACGAATGGGGGTTTGAACGAATTCTTCGCCATCTAAAAAAGCCAAGCCTTTTATCTTGCGCATTTCCTGCTTGGTCGCCCCGTTTTCCAAAGCCTGCAACAGCTCGTGAAAGGTCAATTCGCCCTCACCACGAACAATAAAATCAACATCAGGGCACAGTCGTAGAGTTTCCTCAGGTATAACCGATGGATGATGTCCTCCTAGTACGACTTTGCATTTAGGAGCGACTTTCTTGGCTATATGCGCGGTGTACATCGCATCGTAGATTACCCTGGTGATCGCTGGCACGCCAACCACATCAGGTTGGAGCTCTTTAATTGCTGCTTCGATGTGGTTCCAGTTCATCCCTTCTGCATGGCTATCTATAAGTCGAACATCATACCCCTTATTGACCATATAGGAACCAAGAGCTAACAATCCTACTGGAGGAAGGCAGATGCCCTTGAAATACCTCCATGAAATATAGGGGGGATCGATTAGCAAAATCTTCATCTTTGCCTCACAAGTTTATGAATGCGAGATATCTCTTCAGTTATTTGAGTATATATCATGTTCATTATTTAATTTCCAAATATTGCTTGAGATTCATAGGTTCATCTCCTATCTTTTTATATCATGCCCGAACTTCAGCCTGTCAAATCAAAACTTCTCCAGGTTGCCATATATCATACCTTAACCAAATTACCAAATTTTGAAAATCAATCATCTATAAGCGATCCTAAAATAGATTTTATTATCTCATTTTGCTCGGATTCGCTTAGGCTAAATAAGTCAGAATCATGGGAGCTTGTTTGATAATGTTCATTTACATCCGTTACTTTCTTACCGATTGCTTCCTTCAACTCCTTAAGCCTTGCGATCTCTCGGCGGGAAAGCTCCTGTTCGCCGCCTAAGAATCGTGCGATCAGGCTGATCTTGGCATAGTGTTCCAGGGTCTCCATCTTGTAATATGCATCGAAGATATCAGCGCCGACAGTTACCGCTCCGTGATTGGCAAGCAGAAGCGCATCATAGTGTTTCATATACTTGGCAACCGCATTGGCTAATTCACTCGATGATGGCATATAATATTCTGCTATCGGCACCGCACCGAAGCGAAGCACAACCTCGGCAAGTATGGTCTTGTCGAGCGGGATGCCAGCTACTGCAAAGCCAGTCGCAGCCGGTGGATGGGCATGGACCACAGCATTGACATCGTCCCTGCAACCATAGATCGCCAGGTGCATAAGGATCTCCGATGATGGCTTGGTGGATCCCTCGATAACATTGCCCTCCATATCCAATGCTACCATCTCCTCAACGCGCATGAATCCCTTGGAGACGCCGGTCGGCGTTGCATAGATGATATCATTAACTCGCAGTGAAATATTCCCGTCATTGGCAGCGACAAAGCCCTTATCATAGACTCTTTTGCCGATCTGGACGATCAAACTTTGAGGGCTATCATCCATTACCATGCGATCATTAAATCGGTTGAGGGTTTAAGGAAAGGATTCTTCACGCAAGGACGCAAAGACGCAAAGAACGCAGATAAGAAAGAATTTATCACGCAAAGACGCAATTTTTTTCTATTCAGGGAGCAGTGGGTGTCTGAGTTCAGGTAGGTTCGCCATCTCCTCCTCGCTGGCGAGCTTATAGTCCTTATAGTCCTTGATCCAGTTGTCCAATGCAAGGGAGATGAGCTTTCGATAATCGATCTTATGCGCCTCTGATACCCACTGTAGAAATTCCTTCTGGTCATCGCGCAGGTTGAGAATGACCTGAACCTCGTCGAGAGTGAAATTCCTGCGCAGCATCTTTCTTCTCTCCTCTTCCTGTGATTTTAGTGCGCTGCCGATCTTCACCTTGATATTAACCAGTCTATTCCTCGCCTTGACAAAATCATCTTTCAGGGCAAGCGCTTTCTTATATTCCTTCATGGCAACATCGAGGTATCCGTTGTTCTCTGCCTTGATCCCTCTTTCGAAATGGAACTTGGCTCTTATCTCCGTTTCCTCTTTATCACTCTCATAGACCTTGAACACATCGCTTACAGCTATGCGTATTACCTCCGTCCCTTTACGAAGGAGGTAAAATTTTCTCCCAAAAACGGTCTCAATCTTTACCTCGTCCCCCTCCACCCAAGTATTGTCATTTCTATATATTGTAACCGTAGCAAAGGCGTTAACCACGAGGAATACCCCTGCCATGACAGTAAGCAATAGTGTCTTTTTTATGTTCATAGCCCTAGCTCCTTTTTTTTGCATCATCTTTATTATATGGATAAAAGCATTCATTGCAATAGTGATAATACCATAAAAGGATCATTCATGGATCTGAATTTCAGAGTTAAGGTAATATCTTTTTATCTCCCTCTCGAGGAACTCTGGCAGAAGCTGCCCCCAGATCTTTTCCTTCACCTCCTCGAATGGAGCGATGCCTGCCTCTCGGATGCCCTCGAGCTTAATTATATGGTATCCAGCAGGCGTTTGGAATGGTGGACTGAAGTCGCCAATATGCATATCCGCAAGAGCAGCCTTGAACTTTTCATCATCCTCACCGAGAAGCACATATCCCAGATAACCATCCTTTGCTTTGCTCGGAGCCGTAGAGTATTCCTCGACCATTTCGATGAAATTACTTCCGCCTTGTTCTTTTAGCTTATTGTAAGCCTCGAAGATCTTGCTTCGGGCATTTTCGACCTCATCGGGAGACATGTAATATGGGATCTCGATCATAATCTCCCTTAATTCGTAGCGAACAGGATAATCGAACCTATCCATATTATCTTTGTAATAAAGCTCCAATACAGGGCTATCGAGCGGCAGGATCTTTTTTGCGATAGCCGCCTGGGCTTTCTTTGCCAATAGCTCCTTTCGTATCCTGGTTTTTAGATCTTGAGTTGTAAGATTGCTATCAGCAAGAAATTTATCAAAATCCATCTGGAGCGAGGATTGTTTCTTAAGGTTCATATAAGCCCTTTCCACCTGTTGATCTGAGATGCTTATATTCATATCCTTTGCTC
This sequence comes from uncultured bacterium, assembly GCA_964448115.1. Taxonomy (GTDB): domain Bacteria; phylum CAYUVA01; class CAYUVA01; order CAYUVA01; family CAYUVA01; genus CAYUVA01. The sequence goes on along the minus strand of CAYUVA010000008.1, from coordinate 52,226 downwards.
GCTGGATCCATAACTGCTGATAGATGAGCTTCTGGATGGCATCGATTCGGTACTTCTCGTACTGAGGTCTGGGCATCTTGTATTCGCCGTACCTCTTATTGTAGTTCATGATCACCGGCAGCATTACCTGTCGAACCTCGCTCTCGTAAATAAGATCACCGTTAACCTTGGCAGCTATGCCCTGCTGGCGTAACGATGATACCAGGGGCGCTTCGGCTATCTTTGTTTGTAGAGTTATTAAACTAGGCTCTGACTCCTGCTTGCCACAGGCGACCATCAGGCAACATGATATGCTCCACAAAACTAGAATCTCGGCATACTTGGTCAACTTTTTCATCAAACTTGATACCAATTTCTCATAAGATGATCTTTACCACAACCAATTATAGATTAAGTTGAATGGCATAATCAAACAGGACTCGTATTCAATCTAACAGAGCCAATTTAACTGTTTCAGCGCTGAAACAGTTAAATTCCTTCATATTCTTGATTGGAGCTTGCAGATGCAAGCGGATTGCTCAGGCGAATTCTGTTGCAATTAAAGTTCAATCAATGTCTGGACTATCTTATCGAAGGATCGCCTTGTATGACTATCCTCGAAGAAACGGGTATAGGGTTTCCCTGAGTCGCTGGCATTTGTAAGCTCCGGGTCAATAGGGATTCGCCCCAGGTATGGAACATTCATATCCAGCGCCATCTTCTTACCCCCGCCGCTTTTGAAGATATCGACCTCCTTGTTGCAGTGCGGGCAGATGAAACCGCTCATGTTCTCTATGACGCCGATAACTTTAAGTCCCACCTTGCGTGCAAAGTTAATCGATTTCCTCACATCGATGATCGAGAGATCCTGCGGGGTGGTTACGATTAAAGCTCCATCTGCCTGGGGGAGTAACTGCGCTATAGTTAAAGGCTCATCGCCGGTTCCAGGCGGTGAATCGACTATCAAAAAGTCCAGTTTGCCCCACTCGGTGTCGCGCAGCAGTTGCTTGATCGCCTGGTATTTAAGAGGTCCTCGCCAGATAATGGCGGTATCCTTATCCGGGAGCATGAAATCTATCGACATGATCTTCAGGTTATACTCGCTGTATCCGACTGGATAAACATAATCCTTGGTCGCTTTTACCTTCTCGCCGACCAGGTTGAACAGCTTGGGAATGCTCGGTCCGTGGATATCTATATCAAGCAATCCCACCGCCTTATCCTTCATCGCTAATGCCATTGCCACATTAGCAGCGATGGTGCTCTTTCCTACCCCGCCCTTGCCGGATAGCACCATCACTATATGTTTAACCTGGCAAAGTCTGGATTGAATAGCTTGTCTTTCAGCAAACTGCTGATCGGTCTCATCACTTTTGCGGTTCTTGGCTGAGCATCCTGTCTCAGAGCAGGTGTTGCAGTCTTTTCCTGTTGTCATTTCAGATCACTCCTTTTTATCAAGTCGCAGTATCTTTATCACTGTTGAGCCCTAAGCGCAAGTAGAGCAGCCCCAAGCGCACCGGTAACCTGCGGGTTACGCGGGACTAGGATCTCGCTCATCCTTGAAGCCTGGCGGATTGCAGCGATGATAGCCTTATTTCTCGCAACTCCGCCGGTTAGAACCAACGGCTCCAGGATCCCTATTCTTCGCGCCATTCCCAAGGCGCGCCGGGCAATAGCATTGTGTACTGCCTTTGCCAGGTTCTCCTTTGCCACACCTTGGGACAGAAGCGAGATCACCTCCGACTCTGCAAAGACCGTGCAGGTATTGCTTATCTGCACATCCTGGTCGGCGGTGGCGCTCAGGTCAGCAAGCTCGGTGATCCCTACTTCGAGCACCCTTGCCATCACCTCCAGGAACCTACCGGTCCCGGCAGCGCATTTATCATTCATTATAAAGTCGATCACCTTGCCCTGTTGGTTCATAAGGATCGCCTTGGAGTCCTGCCCACCTATGTCGATGATGCTTCGTGCTGAGGGAAAAAGATGTTTGACCCCGACTGCATGGCAGCTTATCTCGCTGACATCTCTAGTGGCATAAGCAACCGATCTTCTGCCATAGCCAGTAGAGATGGCTGATCTAATCTTTTTTTCATTGATGCGGCTACTTCGTAGAACCGTATCGAGCAAGGACTCCGAGGTTCGACCCAAGTCGGTTCCGGAAAACATTACCATGGATGTTACCATGTTGGCTCGCTGGTCCAAAAGCACAGCCTTTGATGTAACCGAGCCTATGTCGATACCGAGATAGTATTCTGGATCATCCCTTTTCATGACCTTATTGCAGGTGATGTTGTTTGTTAACCGAGCGATTCTATGAATGCCTGTATGCGCGTCTCGGTTTGTGCCCTTGAATAGCAGCGGCTGTCTGCCATGTCTGCCTCGATGAACAGGGTGGAGATGCCAAGCTCTTTCCTTATTCGATGCTGGATATCGAGCTGCCCGAAGGAGTAAGGCTTGCAGCTTCGATTGCTGTGCAAGACAAGTCCCTGCACCTGGTAAATCTCAGCCAGCTCCTTTATCCGCTTGAGCTTGCGCTTCAGATCCAGATTCAGATAGACCTCCGAGTATGCCCTGGAGAAGCTCTCCAGCGGATCATCCGGGTTCATGTCCTCGAATGTCCATGCGTTTGTGTATGTATCTGCCACCAGGCAAGCGCCATAGCTGGCAAAAGCAGTAAAGAGGCTCTTCATCTCGTACCAGATAGGGATGTTGTCCCAAAGCAGCCTGTATTTCTCATTATCGATGCTGCCGATACCTTTTGCAATGCGGTCATCGAGTTCAGCCAGCAAGGTCTTGTAGTACTCGACACACATATCAGTCCCCCTAAGGGTAACTATCGGAGCCATGTGGATGAAGGCATCGAAGCAGTTGAGCGGCGCTGGCTTGTGGGCACTTTTCTTGAGCACCTCGCCCCACAGGATCACCGCCTCGGCTGAGAGCCGGGAGACCTCAATGAAGCGGTCATGAGCAAAGCGCTTCCCTGTAACCTGCTCGATAGCCGCGATATAGTAGTCGAACTGCTTTCTCAGGTAATCCTTCAGGTATGGTGGGGTATGACCGTGGATGAAGGGTGTATCGAGGAAGACCAAAGGCACATCGAACATGTCAGCCAGCACTTCGTACCACTTGGTTACCGTGCCGCAGATATTGTTGCTGCATACCAAGAGGTCAGGCTTGGGCAATCCCATTATGGGACCTTTCTTGCTGACCGCATCTCCGATGTCGCCGGTCGCATAAGAGCAAAGGTCCCTGCTGTAGCCTAGTTCCTCTGCCGTATCCTTGAGTCCTGGTGTCTTCCTGGTGATGCCGCACATGGCGCCGTGGTTCTCCGGGTAGATGGGGATGATATCCATCGCATAGAGGAATTCCACTGGTCCGCCGCTGGTTATCCAGGCGATCTTCTGGTTGCTCCCCTCGGACATCTTGGCAGCGCCGTAGTATCGCGTCATCAGCTCATTGAGCTTCCTTCTCGTTTCCAGCTTGTTTATCTTTACTTCACTCATAGTTTAGCTTGTTAATGTGCTACCTTAATACTGTGGAATAATATTGAGGCTTGAGGGTTCTTGAACCACAAAGGCACAAGGACACAAAGAAGAAGTGATACCGTGATACAATGACAGACGATCCTCTTCATTCTTTGCATCCCCCGCCTTCGAGAGAGGGCGTCCTTTGCGTCTTTGCGTGAGATTTCCTTCCTTGCACCTCGTACTCATCTTATCATCTCCATGAAGGCTTGCAGCCTGGTTCTTATTTGTTCCAGTCCTCTTGCCGAGCTTTCCAGCTCGATCAGGGTTGTCGGTATCCCAGCCTCCTTGAGCTTATTCTTAAATCGCGGATAGTCGAAGTAGTGCGGCTCGCAGAACTTCTGGAGCAAAAAGATGAATCCATTGACATTACATCGCCTACCTCGCTTGATGACCGCGTTGATTCGGCGATCCTGCTCGGTGTGTCGGCAGGGGCAGTTGATCCTGCTTGCATAGTTTTCGATGAGTACTTGTAGTGGTTCACCGCCAGCGTTCGATTTAGGCTCAAAGGTGCGCCTTCCAAAGCAAAGGTCATCATCGACTACCACGCCACCTAGCTGATCGATAAGCCCCATTATCTTGGCTGAGTCGAGGTTGCTTCCGCTGATAAATAGCCTGCTGCGGCTGTCGCTGCCCTCAAATGGCGCTTCCTCAAGCTCTTGGGCAAGCTGTTCGAGAAGCTTAATAGCCTTCTCAACTGGCATGGTCATTGCTGCCCTTGCCACCTGATGCAGTTGTCGGCTGCTCAATATACCTGGCTTTTGTCCTTGTAGATCGTAAAGTGCGGATACGGAAGCATTTAACCTCGCATACAGTGATATGGAATTGAGCAGGTTCTTTGGAGCATAATCTATCCCTTGTTGGTGCTCCAGGTTTTGGAAAAGCTCGCTGAGCACGGCTTGCGTGTATTTTCTTGCTGCCTCGCTGTCAAAGGTGAGTGGCAGAGGGATGTGGTACACCTTATTGCCTAGTTCATTTACCTCGAAGATATCGGACAGGGATTGCAGGGTATCGCAACATTGCGGAAAGATGACTGCATCAACGAAATCATATTCATCCGACAGAAAGGCTTCTAATGCATTTCGGGCATAGTTACAGCTATAGCTTTGCAGGTGGATGTCTGCTTTATGGATCTCCTTGGGGGTGCTGATGAATCGCGCTGTATGGATACCGAAGGAATGGAAGATCTCCACTGGTGTATAGGAACAAAAGTTCAGCGCGATCTTCTGGGAATACTTTTCCTTAAGTTCTCGCAGGTAGAGGGAGGGCTTTTCAGCAATACTTTCGAGTTGTCCTAACAGGTCTTCTTTCATCATGGCGATATATTTACATTTTAAGGTACCAAATTACAATAACAGCCTCTTTGAACTAAATAATCCAGGCAATTTAGGCATAGGCAAATAGACAAACTCGATGAATAAGGTAAAATGCAAACAGGTAGGGAATCAACCATGCGACCGAACATAGATCTTCAAGATAAGCTAGCCATCATCGATCTTACCAGTAACTCCTATACAAAAAGGCGGGCTGATAGGAAAATAATAAGGGGTTTCCTCGGCGGTAGGGGTTTGGGCGTATTTCTCCTCAACAGGTTTCACAAGCCGGATATCGAGCCGTTTTCGCCTGATAATCCGCTGATAATATCCCCTGGACTGCTGACCGGCAGCGGGGTGATATGCGCTGCTCGGATGAACATCACTGCCAGGTCCCCGGAAACGGGTTACCTTGGAGACTCAAACATCGGTGGCTACTTCGGCGCCAAGCTGCGTGGGTTGGGTTACCTGGCAGCGATCATTCTCGGGAAAGCTCCCAAGCCAAGCATTCTGGCTATCGAGAAGGACAAGGTAGAGCTGGTGCCGATGCCTGAATTATGGGGATCGGATACGGTCGATGCCCAGCTAGCGCTTCGCCAACAGCTTGGCAAAGGGGCTGAGATCCTGGTCATCGGTCGTGCTGGGGAGAACCTGTGCCGATTTGCCGCCATCATCAGCGATATTAAAAACGCAGCCGGCAGGTGTGGACTGGGTGCGGTTATGGGTTCCAAGAACATCAAGGCGATCGTGGCTATGGGTGATACTGCCTTCAAGGTGGCAAACCCCAGGATGCTCATGGAGCGAAACCTGGAACTTATCGATTATATCAAGGGTTCGTTGACCTATCGCCAGTTCAGTAAATACGGGACCGCCATGCTCTTCGATGCCTCCAACGCATTGGGTGCAATTCGCACCAATAACTCGATGCTCAACCAGACCTCAGATGACCTGAGCTGCCAAAACTTCAAACAGCTATCAGAGAAGATGCTTCCCTGCTATGGCTGCTTCGTTCATTGCAGGCATCGAAATAAGCTCGGTGGCGAGGGACCAGAGTACTCCAGCCTGGGGCTTCTGGGCGCTAATTGCGGAATTACCGATCCCAAGAAGGTTGTTGCCCTGAATAATAAGTGTAATCGACTAGGCTTGGATACTTCATCCGCCGGCAGCATAATCGCCTGGTCTATCGAGTTATCGCAAAAGGGATTGCTGGGAGAATATCAACCCGAGCATCCCTTTGAATTCGGCGATTACGAGCTGGTTAACCGCATGCTTGATGACATAGCCATGCGAAGGGGGATCGGGGATCTGCTCGCTGATGGCAGCAGCGCTGGTAAACGCCTACCCCAAGGAGCCAGTGATTATCTGATCGCTGTAAAGGGTTTGCCACAGAGCGATCCCCATGATGTTCGTTATATGAAGAGTTTTGCTTTGGGCATCGGGGTATCCAGCCGCGGTGCTGACCACCTGCGCAATCGCCCTACCTTGGATATGGTAAACCTGCCCGAGGGGGTGAAAAAACGTTTCTATGGCAAAAAAGTGAGTATGTCTCCAACCGAGTATGTTGACAAGGCTTATATGGTTTACTTCCACGAGAACCTTTATGCAGTGGTCGATGCGCTGGGAATATGCAAGTTCATCTGTCATGGCTTCAACAGCCCGCAGTTCCTTGATTACAGTCATTTCTCGCAGCTAATTAAACTTGTTGTGGGGATAGATTTTACTGTGGATAACCTCAAGGAGATAGCACACAATATCCTGGACTTGGAAAGGCAATATAACCTACAGGCAGGTATGAAAAAAGCCGAGGATACATTGCCCAGGAGGTATTTCACCGAGCCTGCCCCGCTAGGTGCCGCGGCGAACGAGAGGATCGATGAACAAGCATTTCAGCGCATGGTCGGGGAATATTACTCTCATCGAGGGTGGGATGAAAATGGTATCCCTGCCCCAAGGACGATTAAAGGCCTCCTAGATATAGATTTATAGGGCATTTGTTTCCTCCTCTAACCTTGAACCTCACACCTCATGTATTAGACTATCTTTGTGCTTTTGTGGTTAAATGAGTATTAGCCTTCACACCTCAAGCCCCAAGCCTCACCGCCTCCTCTTTCCTTTGTTCTTGCGTGGTTTGGTTGCTCTCAATCACTATTGCCCTGGATACAATGTCATGCAGACCACCCACGGTTACACCGGTCTTGTGGTGCTCTAAAAGCTGTCCGAGCTGTCGTTTGCAGTTAGAGCACGGTGCGGCGACATACTTAGCGCCGGTCTCTCTTATCTGTTCCAACTTTTTCTTGCCTGAGATATTCGTCCTTAGCTAATCTATATCGACCAAGATATGCACCCAACTTGAATCTCCGAATAAAGTCAAGCAGCTTAATCGCCCCGTCGCAGACTTGCACGCTTAGCTGCTGTTTATCAAAAACATCTGATCTGACTTGACGCATGCAGAAACAGCTTTTATAATTACTACTAATTTGATAGGAATAATAGGGATTATGAAAAAGGGAAAGGAAAACATCAAGTGAGGCTCTCAACCAGGGCGAGGTATGCGGTAAGGATGCTGCTCGACATCAACAAGCACTCGATCGATAACCAGCCGGTCTCGCTACACGACATAGCCATCAGAACCCGCATCTCAAGGAAATACCTGGAGCAACTGGCAATGGCTCTTAAAAGCAGCGACCTTATTAAGGGCTTTTCCGGCAAGAAAGGTGGTTATGTGCTGAAAAGGCCAGCCTCCCAGATAACCATAGGCGACATCGTACAGGCAACCATTGGAGCGATCAATATCACTGACTGCGTCGAGAACATAGATAACTGCATGTCCGCGGACTACTGCGTATGCCGTCTCGTATGGTGCTTGATCAACCACAAGATTATAGATGTGCTCAACGAGTACACCCTCAAGGACTTGGCATCCAAGGACTGTGTAAAAGAGCTTTCCAGCGAGCTTGCCAGGTACTCGGAGGTAAATAGGGCAATGGTCAAACCAACTGAATAGATAATTAAAATGCAATTCAAACAACAGCAATGCAAGGCAAAGGAGAGGTTATGCGAGAAACGATGTTCAATCGAACAAAGATCAAGCTGATGATAGCAGATATCACCGATCAACCCTTCGAGGCGTTTATCTATTACGCAACCAATGACCTGAAGCTGGGCGCTGGATTCGGAAATGCGATCAGCGTCAGGGGAGGTCCGAGCATACAAAGAGAGCTGGAGAAGCTGGCACCGGTAGAAACGACCAAAGCGGTGCTCTCAACAGCCGGCGAGCTTAAAGCCAAGCATATCATTCACGCGGTTGGACCCAAGTTCAACGAGGAAGATACCGAGAGGAAGCTGAGGGATACTATGCTCTCATCGCTTAAGATCGCTATTGAAAACGGGATCAAGCAGGTCGCCTATCCTGCAATGGGAGCCGGATTCTACGCCATCCCGCTCGATGTCTGCGCAAAGGTGATGCTGGAAACGCTCTATATCTTCTTGCACGGCAACGAGAGCCTCGAGGAAGTTGTTATTTGCGTGATCGACAATCGGGAGTATATCCCCTTTGATGTCGAGCTGAACAAGTATAAAACCGACACTGTAAGCACGGAGGTTTAAGCTAATGGAAAGCCCATTGTTGCACTTTGCAGAGCACCCCTTGCAAGAATTTGCCCTTTTGTTCATGGCGATTGTCTATACTATCAGGGTGATCTGGATTATAAGAAAATTCAAAACTGGCAAGGAAAGGCAAGCCCCCACCGGTCGTGCAGGCACCACCCCAGCCAAGGGGGTTGCCTACTCCATGATAAATATTGCCATGCCCTGGGCGATGGATAGCACCAGGAAGCACATCGGATTCTACATTCAGTTTGCTCTATTCCATCTTGGCGTAACCATGGCGATCCTGCTCTCCTTTATAATACCCTATGCGCCGGGATTGCTGGATTCGGGGATGCTCCGCTTTGTCATGCACTTCTTCATCGGCGCTGCCTTCATCGTAGGCATAATGAGGATGGTGCGCAGGATAAGCAATCCCTGGATCAGGAACATAAGCACGCCTGATGATTACTTTTCGTTGGCGCTTTTAACCGTCTGGTTCCTTTTCGCATTCCTCTCTGTGCCTAACAATGTAGCCGATGGCGAATGGGAGCTGCTCACCTTCTTTTTTATGACCGCATTCTTCTTGATGTATGTCCCCTTCAGCAAGATCGGTCATTACCTCTACTATCCATTCACCCGGTACTATCTGGGCAAGACCATGGGATATCGCGGGATCTATCCGCTGCAACCGAGCATAATGCCCGACTGGATGAGCCAACAACAAGCCAAGAAAGGAGCAGTAAATGAAGGTTAAGGAGAAAGATAAGCCAAGATCGCATAAGGTCAAGGTCTTCTTGGATAGAATGAATAAGAAGCTCAACCGCTCCATGGTGTCGTCGCTTCTGGCTTGCGTGCACTGCGGGATGTGCACCGATGTCTGTCATTATGTGCTCACCAATCCTGATGACTACAAGATGGCTCCTGCATACAAGGGTGATCAGCTCCGCAAGCTGTTCAAGCGCCATATCGACTGGACCGGGCGAGTCATCCCCAAGTGGGTAGGTGCTAAGAGCATATACACGGATGAGGATCTCGAAGAGCTAAAGGATATAGTCTTTGGGCGCTGCACCAACTGCCGCCGCTGTAGCCTTAACTGCCCCATGGGAGTAGATTTCGCAACCTATAACCGTATGACCAGGGGATTGCTAGTCTCGGTCGGCATCATGCCCGAAGGGGTCGCGGTGGTAAGTAAGGATCAGTGGGAGATCGGCAACCAGATGGGTGTGCTCAAGGAAGACTACATAGAAACCCTGGAGTGGATGGAAGAGGAGCTTCAGGAGGAATATAACGATCCCAACATCAAGATCCCCATCGATAAATACGATGCTGATGTGGTCTATTCCATAAATCCCCGTGAGATCAAGTATGATCCTCGAACCATCGCCGATGCTGCCAAGATTTTCCACTTCGCTGGCGAAAACTGGACAATGCCCAGCGAGGGTTGGGACATGACCAACTTCGGGCTTTTCTCCGGCGATGATGACCTTGGCGGCGCAGTAGCACGCAGGTTGTACGAGAAAGTCAAGGAGCTAAGGGGCAAGAAGCTAGTCATATCCGAGTGCGGGCACGGCTACCGCTCCACTCGCTGCGAGGCGCAGAACTGGGGTGGAATCAATGTCGATTTCCCCATGGAAAGCTCGGTGATAACCATGCTGGAGTATATCCGCAAGGGGAAGATCAAGGTCGATAAGAGCAAGAACAAGATACCGGTTACCTTCCACGACTCGTGCAATAATGCGCGCAGTTGCGGGCTTTACGAGGAGCCGAGGGATCTTATCAAGCTGGTTTGCTCCGACTTTCGCGAGATGTACCCCAATCGGGCGAACAACTACTGCTGCACTGGTGGTGGCGGTGCTATGTCAATGAGTGAATATACTCCTAGAAGGCTCAAATCGGCAAAGGTGAAGGCAGATCAGCTCACCGCAACCGGCGCCAAGATAGTGATAACCTCCTGCCATAACTGCGTGGACGGGCTGACCGACCTCATCCGCCATTACAAGCTGGGAATGCAGGTTACCCAACTGGTGAACCTAGTGGCAAACGCGCTGGTGATCCCAGAGAAGCCGGTGGTGGTCGAGGTTCCCGAAGAGATACCGGCAGAGGCTTTAGTCTTGGCTGGATACAGCATCCTGGTAGTCGATGATGAGCCTGATGTTTGCGATTTCATAAGCACAGTCCTGCAGGATAACGGCGCCACAACCTATGTTGCATCTGACGGCGAGGAGGCGCTTAGAATAGCTAAAGAGCAAAAGCCAGACCTGATAACGCTCGACCTTTCAATGCCCGGCAAGGACGGAGCCGAGGTCTTCGCCGAGATGAGAAACGAGCCCGAGACCGAGGAGATAGCAATCTGCATTATCACCGGCAAGCCGGAGCTACGCAAGCTGATCTACGACCGAGACGAGCGCCCGCCTGAAGGGTATCTTGACAAGCCGGTCAACGAGGATAAGCTGCTGCTTAACATACGCAAGATCCTGGAGCTGGAACACGAATCCGAGAAGGAGAAAGCCAGCAAAAAATAAGCAGACAATGAGTGCTACCTGCGAAAACCAACCGGATAGCCCCATACTCATTGCTTATGAAGCCAAGCCTTGCCACGAGGAGATCTTTAGAATAGCATAAGATAGAAAGGGAGATAGACCAATGACCATCGAAAGATCTCAGACCAATTCTCTCCCCTATAAGAAGCTGTTCGATGAAATACCCGCCTATGTCTCCATACAAGACAGGGATTTTCGTATCATCGAGGCAAATGGGAGATTTCGCGATGACTTTGGCGAAAAACCTGGTGAGTTCTGCTATGAAATCTACAAGGGGAGAGACTCGAAGTGCACCGACTGCCCGGTGGAAAAGACCTTCAATGACGGATTAAGACATGGCAGCGAGGAGGTCATAATCACTCAACAGGGGCTTGAAATACCGGTAATGGTCCATACCACCCCAATCAAAGACGATCAGGAGAGAATCATAGCGGTAATGGAGATGTTCACCGACATTACCGAGGTCAAGCTGCTCCAGGAGCAGCTCCGGGAGCGATCCGATCAACTCCGCAAGCTCTTCGAGGTCGTCCCTTGCTATATCTCCATACAGGACAAGGACCTGCGCCTTGTGGAGGCAAACAAGATGTTCCGTGAGGACTTCGGCTATCCCAAGGGCTACTGCTACGAGGTTTACAAGCACCGAGACAAGCCGTGCATCCCCTGCAAGGTCAAGGATATCTTCCAGGATGGCAAGACCTACCACCACGAGGAGGTGGTTACCACCAAAGATGGCAGACGGCTCAATGTCTGGGTAACATCGGTGCCGATAAAGGATCAGAATGGTAATGTTATGCTGGTAATGGAGATGTCCAATAACATCACGCCCATCAGGCAATTGCAGAATCAACTGACCTCGACCGGGCTGCTGGTCGGCTCGATCTCTCATGGTATCAAGGGGCTGCTCACCGGCTTGGAGGGCGGTATCTATATGGTCAATAGCGGGATAAAAAAGGACGATCAACAGCGGATACTGAAGGGCTGGGCAATGGTACAGCGCAATGTGGAGCGCATCCGAAACATGGTTATGGATATACTTTACTATGCAAAGGACAGGCAGCTCAATTGGGAGACCCACAAGGTTTTATCCCTGGCTAGGGAGGTCTATGATAATTTCACCGACAAGGCTAAAAGCCTAGGGGTCGAGTTCATCTCCCGGTTCGATCCCGCAGTCGGTGAGTTCGAGGCTGATTATCAGGCGGTTCGCTCCATGCTGGTCAACATCCTGGAGAACTCCTTTGATGCTTGCCGCATGGACAAGAAAAAATCAGAGCACAAGGTGATCTTCTCGGTGGGAAAGGAAGCTGATTGGATCATCTTCGAGGTAGATGACAACGGCATCGGCATGGACAGGGAGACCAGGGAGAAGATCTTCAGCCTGTTTTTCTCATCAAAGGGGCTGGGAGGTACCGGCTTAGGGCTGTTTATTTCCAACAAGATAGTCCAGAAGCATGGAGGTTTTATCAAGGTCGATTCACGGGAGGATGTTGGCACTCATTTCACCATCAAGATGCCCATCAAAAAGCCGGCAGATCTCGAAAGCCGCGAGGAAGAGATCCCCATGTTCATCAAAAGCGAGACGAGCTGAAAAAGAAGATGGCTGTTATGAAAAGATATTTTCAATAGCGAGCAACAGGTTTTACGCCGCCCCTTCTACCTAGATTATATCCTACCCGATACACATCCGGTATATTTACTCTGCTATCTTTCATCAGTCTAAAAATACCTAATTGTATTAGATCTTTAATTACCCCATCAGCGCCCTCAGTTAAATGAGCTGGCGGAAGTTTAAGTTCTTCGTTTTCAATCTGCCTTTCAAGATTCCCCAAGGTATCGCTATCAGTCCATCTCATCTTGATTTCCTTAATATCACAAGGTACAGACATTCCAGAAAGGGGATTCATCAACTTATCCACCCAAGGGTAGTCTTCCTTTAATTCACGAACCCGAATTCTCGATGCCTCAGCAACCCCCCTTTTTATGCTCTCATAATACAAAGGATACTTTTCATACTCGATTTTAATACTGTCTTCAGCAGCATGTCGCACCGCGGCTAAGAAGCTTCTAGGACTTACTTGATCCGTAGCATCTCCAAGATGGTTTGGTAACCAAGTGTAGGGGAATCCACGGCGACGGTCTTTTCCCATCCAAGGTCCAGCGATTTGATTAAAAATCTCTCTTTGCGCTTTTTCTTCTATCGCTTCTTTTGGTACGATCCAAATATTGTTATATTTATTCCACTTAATTTCTAACAGCTTGTTACATCCGTCCCTAAATTCTTCTCCATATTGGCTCTCATTACAAAGATACTGCCAAAGTAACCCATACAATTCATTTCGGGGCCATCGTAATTCCATTTTATCGCTTAGTAATTTAGATGAGTCAGGAAAATCAGCAACTAATGGATCTGATATTTGATCGGTTCTCAGGTATGCTTTAGCGCGAATTCGTTTATAATACTTGAACTCCAATAACACTTGTAAAAGACCTCGAATCAAATTTCTCATGGTTTTCCAATTATCAGCAGCCCGATCCAGGGCATCGAAAAGAATGAGATGATAGACCTTTTTTTCTTCAAGACCCTGATCGATCTCATAAAATGTTTTTTCTACCTTCTCTGGATTGTTTATTACATATTCTATCCTATCTTTCCACATATCCTGGTTAGCAATGATATCTTTCTTTGCTTCCTTGCAAACATGGTAAAAAATAATTGTACGCCATATTTGCCTTGAATCGTGTTTACTGGATAAATTGGAGAGTATATCTTTCCCCGGAAAGTCATCGGGTGAGGAAATCTCTCCGAAACCAGCAGAAACTATTGTATTTTTATCGATTCCTGTTTTAGGTAGAAAATGCCCTACTATTGCTCGAAATCTTGGATCCTGTAAAACCTTCCACCAAAAGCTTTTCCCTGATCCTCGGATCCCTTCAACTAATGCATTGTCGGGATGCAATGCTTTCCAGTGTGTTTCAGGAATATACCGATAAGGTAATTTAACATCAGGACTTGCTATTTGCCCTGGAATGGCTTCTATAATAAGTTTTCTTATATCATCAATTGGGAATATAGACTCACTCATTGCTTTCAACCCAATTAATCAACTTTTTCTTTTTAATGCCTTTGAAGAATTCACCCATAGCTTCCTGGGCTGTTTGTACATCAATTCCTTGGGAGGTATGACAGGGATTAAACTCTTGCAATGCCCGATGCCAATAAATAGTTAGTGGATAGTGGGGCGCATCTTGTTCTTCAAGATCATAACTGAAGTCTTCATCTAATTCCCCAGCTTGAATTTCAGTATAAACTTGTTCTCGAAATAGATCCCATGAATTTTCTTTGAATCTCGTAAGATAATCCTCTCTTCCTGTTTCAGGTATCATGCTGGCAACTATCTGTAGATTATTTCTAAAATCATTTATGTTTGGATGTTTGTTCCATTGTTCAAATAAAAAAGTGTAAGCATTCCAGGTTTGAATTGAATCGACGGCGAAAAGAAAAACGGTTGCATCCATCCTGGTAGCGGTTACTGCCGCGATGTCATGAAGCCCTGCTCGACTATCTATAATAACCAAATCGGGTATCTCTTTTTCTTCTGCATGTTCTACCAATGTATTAAGTCGTTCAGCCCAGGATTTCTTATTATCTCCTCCGATTTGGGAATAACATCTGGATAATTTGATCAGGTAATCCTTGGTCTTTGCCCCATAGGCGGGCATTATTCGTATTTCACCTTTCAGATTCTTTGCTAGCGGGCTGGAGGATATCATATCCTTCTCCACTTCTTCAGCTTGACCGACCATATCTTCGACAAACCAATCCACGATACCATAATCGGGCATACTATCTTTGGGAAGTAAAGTACTGCTAGTACCGGGAGATTCGAGATCGATATCGACAATTAATACTTTTTTACCATTTACAGCCAGTTTCCATGCCCATATTATTAGTGCTGTCGAGCGTCCAACGCCTCCTTTTATTCCATAAAAGGTAACTCGTGGAATACTTGTTTTTCTCTTCAATGGCATTCGCATCCAGTCATGACCCATGATTTGCCTGTCAAGAAGGTAGATTTTTACCCCATGTTCATCATCTATTAACTGCCGATCATCCGAAATAAAAAAATCATTCCCAGTGCTCAATTCATCAGCAAATAACACGGTTCTTTGGGGAGGATATCCATAGGCACCAAGTGCAGCAGCAAGTTCTTGAGCAAACTGGTTCAATTTATTCATCTTGTAATCACTATTAATGCCGGGCAGCAAGACACGAATACGACCAGAGAGATCACGAACTAGCATTATCTCCTTTTTCAGAGATCTTCCAAGCTCTTTTGTCATTTTGACTGCATTATCAAGAGCCTGGCTGAACATTACTATTTGTTGCTTATTCATCAAACAATCCCATCCACCAATGCTAGCTCAAGTATAGTTATTGTCTTTATAGTCCCATCTCTATGCCTTTGAACAGCTCCATTATTTATCATTGCTCGATTTATATATCGTTGGCTTATATCCCAATCGTTGAAATCGTTTGTCAACGAAATCCTTAGAAAATCGCTATATCTAGCTCCTTCTCTATCATCTGCGAAAGTGATAAATTCATCCCACAAATCATTAATATGCACTCTGTATGGTCGTTCAGGTAATCCTTCAGATGTAAGTTGCATGCCCAATCCATACATAACAGCCTTTAGCGCACATTCCGCTGATAAACCATAAAGTTGATCAGCATTAGCCAAACGGCTGTTTTCCATCAATAACTCGCCATCTTCCCAATGCCGTTTTGCAGCATCAAAATAATCTGGCATATAATTGGACATATTTGTTTTGTTCTGCACGGTCTTTATTTTAAAAGCACTGGTAATACATGTCAATTGAGATTGACACTTATCCCTTCCGGTAATAAAAAGATGCGTGTAAGGTATGGCCATGGATGAGTCTGGGGAGCAGAACCTGAACAAACGCTATCAAAGACAGATAGTCTATCCCAATTTGGGTATCGAGGGACAAAGAAAACTTGGGGATGCTTCTGCGATAGTGGTCGGCTGCGGGGCGCTCGGAACCGCCATCGCTGATATATTAACCAGGGCTGGAATCGGCAGGATAAAGCTCATTGATCGCGATACCGTGGAGCTTTCCAACCTGCAACGCCAGGCTCTGTTTGACATGGATGATATAAGCGATGCCCTCCCCAAGGCTGAGGCTGCTCGACGCAAACTGAACGCAATAAATCCCATTATAGAGATCATGGCATCCGTGGTGAGCCTTAGCCCTGCAAACATCGAAGAGCAGCTTGAAGGATTCGATATTATCTTGGATGGCACCGATAACTTCCATGTGCGCTTTCTGCTCAACGATGCAGCCCTGAAGCTGGGGATACCATGGATCTATGGAGGCGTTTTGGGCGCTAGCGGAATGACATATAACATACTACCTGGCAAAACCTTCTGTTTTCGGTGTTTATTCGGGAATCATGGCGAGCCGGGCAATGCACAAACTTGTGCTACTGTGGGGATAATTGCATCGGCTCCAAGAGTCATTGCTGCTGTACAAGCGCTGGAAGCTATGAAGTATCTTGCAGGGAAACATGATGCCATGCGCAAAAGCATCCTTACCGTCGATCTTTGGAACGCCAGCTTCAGCGAGATAACCGTCGCCGAGTATGAGCCGTCCATGGGATGTATCGCCTGCAAGGAGGGTACCTACGAGTATCTCGATCACAAGGATGAGCTGATAGCAGAAGCTACCTGCGGGGGAAACACTGTGCAGGTGAATCCACCACGAAAGCTGGAGTTTGATCTTAAAGGGCTTGCAGAGATGCTTCAGCCATTGGGCAAGGTTACCTTAAATCCTTATTTTATCAAGTTCAGCGATGATGAGTACCAGATCACCATCTACCAGGACGGCAGGGCACAAATCCGTGGCACCGAAGATGTAGAGATGGCAAAATCGATCTACATTAGATACCTAGGAGGCTAAGATGATCTACCTCGATAACTCTTCGACCAGCTTTCCCAAACCGGATTCGGTTTATAAGGCAGCCAACCATTTCATGACCGAGATAGGCGCTAATCCGGGGCGGTCGAACTATAAGAGCGCCATCCAGGCGACCCGCATCCTCGATGAGTGCCGTCGCAAACTCGCTAGGTTCTTCGGTGCTAAGAGGGCTGAGCAGGTTATATACGCATTAAACGGCACCGATGCTCTGAACATGGTGATCAAAGGGTTGCTTAAGCCAGGGGATCATGTCATCTCGACGGTGATCGAGCACAACTCGGTGATAAGGCCGCTGAACCGTCTAACGCAGGATTTAGGCATCACGGTCGATTGGATGAGCATAGATAGTGCCGGGCTGCTTGACCCGGATGATTTCAGGGCTGCTATCAAGCCGAACACCAGGCTCATAGCGGTAACCCACCTGAGCAATATCACTGGAGTGATACAGCCGGTAAAGGAGATTTGTCGCATTGCAAAAGAGCATGGTGTCGTTGTGCTTATCGATGCCTGTCAGGCTGCGGGGATACTCAGGATCGATGTCAACGAGCTAGGTTGTGATTTCCTAGCTGCATCCGGGCACAAGTCGCTTTTCGGACTTCCTGGAACCGGAGTTCTTATACACAATTCAGACATTCGCCTGCGCAACTGGCGTGAGGGTGGCAGCGGCGGGGACTCATCATCACCCTTGCAGCCGGATATGCTACCCACCTGCCTGGAGAGCGGCACCCAGAATATAGTCGGTATCGCCGGCTTGAAGGCAGGTATCGAATTCATCGAATCCCAAGGAATCGATATTATCACCGAGCACGACAAAAGGCTCATCAGGATGATCTTCGATGGGATCGATGGTATTAAAGGCATAACAGTGCTTGCCAGAGAGGGTATCGATCATATCATCGGTTGTCTCTCCTTTATTATAGAGGGATTGAATCCCATCGAGGTCTGCACCATTCTCGACTCGCATTATGATATTGCCGTCCGGGGCGGCTTACATTGTGCTCCCTTGGCACATAGGGTATTGGGAACCGGCGAGCAGGGAGCGGTACGGGTCAGTCCCGGTTACTTTAACACCGATAAGGATTGCCACAGCTTTATCAAAGCCATCGAGGAGATGACAAGCGGTGCGCGAGGCTGATGAGAAAATCGTGCGCTTGTATCGCTGGCATAAGGGCGAAGCGCAGGCGCCGGTGCGCATCGAGCTACACCCCACCAACCGCTGCAACCTGAAGTGCATCTTCTGCTGGCAGATAAACGCTGATACAAACTCTTATGGCAAGGAGCTGAGCGACCAGAAGCTGATCGAGATCGTCCGCCATGCAGCCCACATCGGAGTCAAGGAGTGGATCATCTCCGGGGGAGGAGAACCTCTGGTCAGAAAAAGCATCTCCGCGCGCATCTTCGAGGAGATCAAACGCGGGGGGATGTGGGGACAGCTCACCACTAATGGAGTGCTGCTCACCGATGATATTGCTAAGCTGCTGGTCCATATCGGCTGGGACCAGGTGCAGTTCAGCGTGGATACCTGGGATGCCAAGCTCCATGACAGGCTTCGTCAGGGCAAAGGCTCATTCAACAAGATTATGCAGAATATCAGCAACCTGGTGGCAATCAGGGAGAAGCATGGGGCTGGCAAACTCCCCAAGATCGGGCTAAATACTATACTTCATCGTCGGCTTCTTTATCCTGTGCAGGCTAATAGAGAATATTCAAAGACTCTCACACCAGCCCTCTCCCAGGGGGAGAGTGAGCAAGGACTCGTTAAGATGATCGAGCTTGGCGCTAAGCTGGGGATCGATCTGGTTTTCTTCGAGCCTATCTATCCCGGCTATCTAAAACAGGACGATCTCTCGCTGAAGCCAGAGGATACGGAACTGCTGAACCGCTCCATAGACAAGGCAGCCAAAAGAGCCGATGAGCTGGGCATGGAGACCAATGTGCTCAACTTTAAGGGTCGCGCTGACCTGGTTGATAAGGGGTGCTTCTCTACGGTTGTTGATCGCGAGTCTGAAGATAGGGAAATTTCACTACTTAATGCGCCCTGCTTCCAGCCCTGGTATCTGATGGGCATCAAGGGTGATGGGCTTGCCGGCTGTTGCTCCACATTCAATAAAGGAGTATATCTCCATGACAAAACGCTCGAGGAGGTCTGGTTCGGCGACTATTTTAACAGGATAAGGGAGGATATGATTCAGCGCCGATTGCCCGATTACTGCGACCAGTGCAGTGTTGTGGTGGTGCTGGACAACAAACAGCTTAGGGCAAAGTTAAAGGATCTCGCTGCCAAAATGGATAAGGAGGCATCGGATGAGGGAGATATCGAATGTGCGGACAAGCTGGAGACACTACATGAGGCGGTAAAAAGGAAAGAGGAGTATGTTAAAAGTCTGGAGCGATCTCTTGCTGAGAAAAAGGAAGAGCTAAAGAATCTCAGGGAGATCAAAAGAAGGCTGGATCGCCTGCGAAAAACAAAGTCCTGGCGTGTTTATCAAAGGCTAAAATCTATTGTAAAATAAATTTTAAATTCTTTTTTTCATTGACATTTTCATCCATAAAAGATAACATATATGACCGTCAACGGTTCGGGGATATTATGGCAATAATGCCTTTCACTAAAAGGAGAAATCTATGCGAATACCTGAGTTCCATAGAATCATACCTCTTATCTTTATTATTACCTGTTTTTCCTCAAGTATGGCGATCGCCGAGAAGTGGTATCCACTCGATTGCAGCTCCTCAATACCTTTGACGAATGGTGTTGAATATAGTGGTTATATGAGCGGACCGGCAAACGCTGCTCTCTATAGCTGCTATCCCAATTCACTCAATGGTCCGGATATGGTGCATACCTTCAATGTTCCCGCTCACGGCACATTGCATATAATCTGCACCGAGATGGAGGAGGATTTCACCCTGCTGCTTCTGTCCGCCTGCGATCAAGATGACTGCATAGCCTCCAGCGGTGAATACTGGGAACAAGAGGAGATCATCGAGATCGTCTCTCCGGGGATGTATTATATAGTTGTCGATGGCTGGATGGGCGCTTCGGGCAATTATACGCTCTGGGCTTCGTTTACTGCATACACCCCGACTCCGACTGCAACTCCAACCCAGGCTCTCGATTGCTCTTCCTCGATACCCATTGCCAACAATACTCCTTACTTGGGGGATACAAGTGGTGGCAGCAGCAATGCCTTCAGATACAACTGCCTGGAGAGACTACTATCGGGTCCGGAGCGGGTGCACAGTTTCGATGTCCCTGAAGATGGCGGTTTGACGGTAAATCTGACCGGTTTGAGTGCGGATCTAGCATTGCTGCTGCTCGGAGGTTGCAGCGAGTATGATTGCCTTGATTTCAGCGACTCCAGTGGCACTGGCGATGAGCTTATCTCGTCGTTTCCGGTCAGCAGCGGTACTTATTATATTGTGGTCGATGGTGCATCAGGCATCACATCTTCATATACTCTCAACGCCAACTTCGCTGCCGGCATTCCCCCGACACGCACCCCGACATCGACGCCAACCGCCACGCCAACCGGTATCTTCGTGGATAGCAAGGTTAGCCTGGATAGCTTGGATGGCTATTCGATCGCCGGATGCGCTTATGATGGCACATATATCTGGTTGGTCGATTATAATGGCAATAGTCTGCTCAAGGTGGATCACTCTGGTAATATTCTTGCCACCTATCCGCTTAGCTACACCAGTTCCTGGGGGTTGACCTTTGTTCCAGGTACCAAAGCTGGCAATCTCTGGTATTCGAGCCTGAGCGCTGACAAGGACTTCGAGATCGGCACTGATGGAGTCCACACAGGAGAGGAGATCGATTTTTCCGCGCTTAACACCTGGGTTTGGGGCGCAGATATGGGGTGGGATGGCGATTATTTCTGGCAGGTATTCATCAACCCCGATATCATCGCCAAGATAGATAATGATGGCAATGTGCTCAGGTCATTCGAGTCTGCCCGGCACTCTGATGAACGAGCACTGGCTTATGATACTAGCGATGACACGATATGGTACGGTGGCTTGGGGAATTACATATACCACACTAATTGCTTCGGGCATGTAATCAGCCATATTAAGGATGAGGCACTCCAAGCGTGCCGTCCGGCAGGGCTTGCCATCGATTATGGGAACAACAAGCTAATTGTAGCCTGCAACAACAGCACCAATGATATCCTGGAGCTGAACCTGACCTATCTGCGCAGCGTGATCTATCCCACCGATACGCCGACGGTAACCCCTACTCCATCGAGCACCCCCACGGCGACGCCGACTTCAACCCCGGCTATCGATTGCAGCACGCCGGTACCGCTTAGCGATGGTGTGCCCTATTCAGGCACCACTATCGGCGCTGACAGCAATATTACGTTCTACGGCTGCATCTCGTGGAACTATAGCGGACCTGAGGTTATTCACTCCTTTACCATCGGCAGCCAGAGCATCCTGGAGGCTTCGCTTACTGGGTTGGGGGATGATCTGGGGCTTTTTCTGCTGGGCAGTTGCAGCGAGCATGACTGCATTCGCTGGAGCGACTGGGAGGATGAAGAGTTCCTGACCTACCTCGCTGAGCCGGGCACATACTATTTGGTCGTCGATGGGTATGATGGCGCTGCCGGAGCTTATACAATCACCGCCTCGACATATTCGGTGCCTGCTTATATAGCCGATCATAGCCGTTTTACTGAACTGCAGCGCAATTCGCTGGGCGGATTGGCTTATGGCGATGGCTACCTATGGATGGCTGACGAGAACGGTAAGATGATCTACAAGCTGGGAAGCGACTTCAGCGTGAACGATTCCTTTCCAGCAAAGGACAAGTGGAACTGGCAGGTTTCGCCCTATGGCTTGGCTTTTGTGAATGACTCCAAGGCGGATACGCTTTGGTTCTCATCGGATGATATGGACTTCGAGATAAATACAGATGGAAGCCCCACCGGCTCATACATAGACTTCTGGAGCCAGTTCAAGTTCTGGCTTGTATTTGATATGGGCTTCGATGGAACCTATCTCTGGCAGACGGTGGTCAATGTATTCCCAGAGGAGTACAAGATCGTTCAGATGGACTTTGCCGGCAATGTGATATCTAGCTTCAACACACCATCGGGCACCTTGGAGTGGGGGTTGTGCTACGATACCTCGGACAACACGCTGTGGTTCGGCGGCGGCAGCGGAGCCTTGTATCATACCACTACTAGCGGCTCGGTACTGGGCTACTACACCGACTACCCGTTTAATGCCGGCATAAATGGTTTGGGCATAGATACATCTCAGAACGACCTTTATGTGTCTATAGAATCGCCGGATAACGAGATCCTGCGCATTGACATCGATATCCTCAAAGCCGGCACCACCCCGACCGCCACCCCGACTGCCACCGAGGTTGCCACTGCCACGCCGACTGCTACTCCAACCCCGACCAACACTGCCACTCCGGCAATGACCTGCTCACCGGTGGTGCAGCTCACCCCAGGTGTCGCCTACTATGGGGATACGAATACAGGCTATAATCGAGTTGAGGAGTACAGTTGCACCTATAGAGACTATTGGGGCAAGGAGATCATTCACACTATAACGATACCCGATTGCTCGATCCTGGATCTTCAATTGACCATGCTGTCTGCCAATCTCGATATGTTCCTGCTCGATTCGTGCAGCGAACAGCGATGCCTGGCTTATGCCACCAACGAGGATACCGATGATGATTTCATTATCGACTTCCCTGCCCTGGCACAGACCTACTTCATAGTGGTGGATGGATTCGAGGGCGATGTGGGAACCTATCGAATTAAGGCGATCTTGAGAGATGTACCAAGTTATGTGAGCAAATGTTTCAAGCATCCTGGTCCCGAGCTATGGTCTGGAGCTGGTATAGGACATGATGGTTCGTGGCTCTGGGTAGCGGATGAAAGCCTGAACGCTATAGATGTGATTACCGAAGATGGCATTATGCTTTACTCGTATCCGGCTGATTATGCGCAGATATATGGTGTTGCCTGCGTGAACGACATCAAGGAGATGACCGTCTGGTACTCGGCTGATCAGACATACTCAAATTATGAGATCGACACAGATGGCAACATTACTGGCAGGTCCATGGATCTGTATGATCTGTTCCATCATGGATTCTATGCGTATGGGCTCCCGGCTGATCTCGCCTATGATGGAAGCCACTTCTGGCAGAATATCCTCGATGCCGAGCTTTTCACCGACTACTCTTTCATCGGCAGGTTCGATATTCATGGCAACCTGGTAGATAGCTTCAAGTCCCCCTCTGGCGGCTGGGAGTTCGGCATGGCTTACGATCCTTATGATCAGACCCTCTGGTTCGGCGGCTGGGAGAGCGGAAATCTTTATCACTTCACTACCTCGGGAGAGATCCTGGCTGCTTATGATGGCTTCCCGTTCGATGTCGGCATAAGTGGACTGGCAGTGGATGAAGATAGCTTGTGGGCTGTAGTCGATGATGCACAGGGACCTATCTATGAGCTTGACCTCGATGTCCTGCGACAGCCGACGCCGACCGGCTACCTAGTCTGCACTGAAGCGACTCCTATTACAGGCGATGGCACCTACAAGGGCAATACGAACAATGGCAGCAATAATGCAGAGAAATACACATCATGCCATCCGTTAAAGATGGATGCGCCGGAGATAGTCTATTCCTTTAGCCAAGCTAACGATTTTATTATTGAATCAATCCTGGAGTACGATTTTCTATGCGATATAGACATCTTCCTCCTCCAGGAATGCCACGAGAACTCTTGTATCCTGTGGGGTGATGAGCATCTCAGGAGCAATACGCTCTCGGCAGGGGATTATTACCTTGTAGTGGATGGCTACAATGGCTGCGCTGGGGACTATAATCTGGTTATAACCTTTGAGCAGCCGCTTCCGACCGCAACACCAACAATTATGAACACGGCTACACCGACCGCCACAGCGACAGACTTGCCTAGTATGACCCCGACAACAACCCCAACCGCAGTGCCGAGCGCGACTGCGACTCTAACACCGACCACAACTTCGACAGCCAGTCCGACCGCAACCGTGACAGCTACTAATACACCTACTCTAGTGCCTCCCAGCGCTACGCCGACCTTCACTCAAACGCCGACCAGTGCGCCGAGCAGCACACCGACCCAAACCCTGACCGCAACCCCAATACCGAGCGATACGCCGACCTCCACTCAAACGCCGACCAGTGCGCCGAGCAGCACACCGACTATCACGCCAACTGCCGAGCCAAGCTCAACACCGACCAGCACCCCAACCATAACTAATACCCCTGAAGCGACACCAACTCCTACTACCACAGCAACATCAACCGCCACGCTGATTCCCACCAGCACATTTACTGCCACACCGACCGTACCCACCTCGACTCCCACGGCGACCATTCTTCCGACCTATACACCGACCTTAACGCCTAGCGTAGAGCCAACCCCGACAGCGACATTGACCGCAACGCCGACCGAGGCGCCACCACCGGTAATCATGCTCGGTGGTTACATGAATACCAGGCTAAGCAGCTCAAACGGCGGATTTTTAATGCTGGTCGCCTTCACCACGGACCAGATCAGCGAGATGGAGATGGCGCTGGGCGGTCAGCCATTGGGAGTGTTCCTCTATGATGATGGCACCTACCCTGGGGATGTGGCAGGCGATGGATTGTATGTCTTCAGCGCTGATGTAGGCGTTGGCGCTGCTGTAGGTCAATATCTCATCGAGCTTATCGCCCGCGGGGAGTCAGGCACCGAAAGTCTTCTCTATCCATACCTGAATAGTGAGGATTGAGATCGGTCAAACAATTCCGAATTTATGACAACATAAACAAGAAAATGATAAGGGATAATAGGGGAATAGACTAAAGAATATTTCCTAAAAATAATCTATTTTGCTCTGGATCAATCATGGATAATAAATAAAGGTTGCCTATTGCCTCGCCTAGCAGTTGAGCGTAACCGTATGCCCCGGGGATGCTCGCCGCCTGTTCTTGAACTGCCCGTTGATATTCAGTCATTACAGGCTTCAATCCCTTGAATCTGATTATCGTTTGCTCATTGGGGTAGCGAGTAAGAAGGTAATCTGCGATACGATAGGTGCTCAGGTCTTCTGATACGACACCTGCTAACATACCTGGCATCTGACATGATCTCAAGATCTCCCCTATTTCATTACTATCAGCAATTAGCTGCTCGAGCTGCCCTGTGAGATCCTGGGGGATTACCTCAAGGAGTAATTGATTTTTATTGCTCGTTGGAACCAGCTCTACATGATATCCGCCTTTGAGTGGAATCTCTTTTTCCAATCCCAGGTTAATCAAGCCGATAGCTCTTTTTGATTCTTGTATATATTGGGCTACTGATTCACTCGTATATGTAAAATCGTAGCCATAAGAATAAAACTTTGCCATGCAAGGAACGCGACCTATCTTTATCATTGGTAAGAACATTTTCCACGAGGCTCCATCCAGCAGGATTACTAGTTCACTCTCTTTGCACTTGAGTGCTTGACCAGGCTTGGAGCTATCATCAATTATTGCCAGTCTAGGTGCTATCCAAGCAGCCTGGCACGAGCCGGTCATATTGGCATCAACGACCTCGGTCTGAAACATGATATCAGATCGCTTATTCCAAAAAGGGAGTAAAGATATCGAGGCATAGTCGGAGTTCTGTGAGGCAAGCCTGTCCCCCCATTTAATCTTCTGCTCATATTCGATCCTCTGATCCACCTTAACCCTGAATATGACCTCATCATTTGTTTCTGCAAACTGGAGGTCTTTCACCAGCACGCCGAATTTCATCACGGCACCTGGAGGTATTGGCAATCCCTTGAACATAATGGTCGTTGGAGGCTCTGCATTGATCGCTTCTTGAGTTTTGCCCTCAAACTTAAAATATATTATCTGTCCCAAAACAGAGCCTGGTTGGCTTATCTTGAGTTCCTCGCCCTCTGAAGTCTTGATGATGGCATGATGCAAGATATCCGAGAATCTAAGATAAATCCGCTCATCGGTTGGGGCAAAGAGTGAAGATTCTCTAAACTTCGGTAAAAAGAAGATCACAGCTAAACTTGTGGCAATCAGAGCTGAAAGGTTGACTAAGCCTCGCATCATCAATGTAAAGATAGCAAATCAGCAAAGGAAAGAGAATCACGCAAAGACGCAAAGACGCAAAGAAGGAACTAGATAACTAGTAACTAACTTGCGCAAAGATGAAGATATTTATTAGTGTATGCTTCTGTTTATGACAGTAACCTAGGCATCCTTCCTGCACTAGCATGGTCTTGTGTTTACAACTATTCAGACTTTTGATCAGTTGAATTATCCCATGCGTCTTTGCTTAGTCCAATATTAGGAAAGCAATTTTTTGATTGCGGCGAGCAGCTTCTCCTTGTCTATTGGCTTCTCGATGAAGTCCTCGGGTCCCTTTACGGTCTTTCGGCTGTAGATGAACTTCTTGAAGTCCATCATAGGAAAGTTCTCCGGGGTAACGCCTGTGATCATGATGACTGGGAAATCCTTATATTGCTCGCTTTTTCGCAGCTCACGGTAGTACTTGACTCCCGACTCGCCGGGCATCATCAGATCCAATGTCATTAGATCTGGCTTCTCCTTTTCCATGAGTTCCTTTGCCTTATCGACATCCTCAGCGACCAGCACCTCGTACCCGTTATCCTCAAGCAGGCTGGAAAGGTAAACCCTTACATCCTCTTCATCATCGATCACCAGTATCTTCTTTGCCATCTTCTATTCTCCTTATTCTATTCGGTATCAAGACTTTTGAACGATCATCATTCTCCTCAAGCCTCAAGCCTTCCCTAATGCCATTCCCATTCGATGAAGGGATCTTTCAGGTCGGTCATGGCGTTAACCATAAGCTCGACCAGTCCACCATAGTTGATGCGGCATTTATCCCAGACATCATAGTATTGGAACAGGTCCCTGATTTGTCCCTTGCAGTTGGAACATGGTGCGCACAGGTACTTGTTTATGCTGGGATCAATTACATCGGCGAATACATCGAGCACCTGCTTTAGCTTCATGCGCCCTGAGATTACCGCTCTCCAGTCCATAAAGTTGAATGGGCTCATAATGGCAAAGCCGGATCCTCCTCCGCAGCAGTAGTTATCTACTCCGTGTGGACTCATCTCCCTGAAGTCTGTGCAGATCTTGCGCAGTATCCTTCTCTGCGGCTCAACCACTCCCATCAGCCTGACTAGGTTGCACGGGTCATGCAGGGTTACCGGGAAGTTGTTCCTCTCCCTGTCGAACTTTATCCTTCCGCTGTTTACGATGTACTCCAGGAAGGTCATCGAGCTTTCCCTAGGCACATTATACTCGGAGTGAAATACGCGGTCAGCGACCACTGTTAGCGCCTTGTGGGCATGACCGCACTCGCCGATGATGATCTTCCTGACGCCGAGCTTCTTGGCTGCCTCTACATGCTTGTAGGCTACTCGGGCGAGCTGGAAGTCATCATACCATAGCCCATAGTTTACCGCGTCATAGGCGACCAGGTCGCTGCTCATCGTCCAGCTTATCCCCGCTGCCTCGAACAGGATGGCAAAGGCGGCTGGATTCTCCGGCCAGGAGAGGATCTCACCGGCGTTGTGGATGAGTAGCACATCGGCATTAGGTTTATCCCAGACCATCTTGATGTCCAAGCCGGTCATCTCCTTGATGTCGTCCTCTATGAACTCCATGGAGTCCATAAGTACCGCCTTGGTCATGCCGGTGCTGGAGCCGACCTTTAGCTGCTGTACTGATCCTTTCTCGTGTAACTCTTTGGCGGCGATGCCCAGCTCCTGGCTGAACAGCTTGCGCAGCTCATGGGTAACCAGACCGTTGTCCAGCCCCATGGGGCATGTCTTGGCGCATCTTCGGCACAGGGTGCATCGATAGCTAAGTTCGGCGAGCCGGGCAATGGTTTTCCAGTTAAGGTCGATGTTGCTACCATTGAAGCGTCCGAAGAACTTGCCACCAGGAGATAGATACTTGCGGATTATGGCTCTTAGCACCTCGGAACGGAATGTGGGGCGGTAGATCTCCTGCTGCCCGCTCGACTCGAAGACCGGACAGGCAAGCGAGCAGGTCTGGCACTTGGCGCAGTTCTCCAAGGTCAGCATCAATGGCTGCAAGAATGTCCAGTTGTCTGTCTTGGAAAGCAGCTTTTGCAAGCCAGAAAGGAACTTCTGCACCAGGAGTTCCTCTTGCTCTTTGGAGGAAGGACGCTCGATACCAACGGCAACCGTGCCATCCAGCGAGGTCTCGTATTTCTCCTTGTAAACATCCTTCAGCTCGGTGAACAGGGGATCATTTTCCGGCTTGTCATAAGGCGGGGGCAGGGGCATGAGATCCTCAGCCTTAATGTCGATAAGATTCTCCTCGGTCTGCCTGCTCAGATCTTGTATGGTTACTTTCTTCTTGGTCTTTTCCATTGTCGATTTGCTCATCAATTCAACCTCGAATAATCGTTAGTCGTTAATCTTTAGTCATTTGAACACTAGGCTCATTCTTCTATCTCTTCATTAACAACCTCAGCCCAGGTCTTCTTCCCATCTCCCTTGATATGAGGCGCAGACCAGCTCACCGGGAAGCTGAGCACCTCCTTAACCTTGCCCTCCAGCTTGCTGCCGACCAGGTTAGGCTCATCCTCCCAAAGCACACGGTGGAAGGTGAAATACTTAGCTAAAAAGTGCATCATGTGGGTAAACGGCATGTAACTCAACAGCAGTGCAAGCAATGCCATCTGTAAGCCTACCGCTGCGCTGGGGATTCCAGCTTTTACCTTGAAGGCGATCAGGTTGGAAACGAATTCCCTTGCCATACCGAAGCCATGATCGACAAAGAGCCAACTGAACAGCCAGCTCAACAGGACAAGCAGGATGAATGCCAGGTTAAAAAAGTCCTTGAAGGCGGTGTATTGCCTTAGCTTCTCGTCTGATAGGCGCTTTGCCAACAAGCCGATGCAGCCGGCAGTAGCTAATGTCAAGCCAAGAAATCCTACCCCAATGGTTAGGTAGTATAACAGGGCGGTCAGTCCACCGCTTCCAGGCGCAACAGCAGCCCCGAAGACATTGAATATGCCACCAATGAACAGAAGCCCCAATAGACCGATTAGCAGGTATAAGCCGAGGTGAAACGGAAAAGAGAAGTACCACATGCTGCGGTTGTGTTCGTATAGCGTCTTGATCCAGAGCATCTCCGGGATCATCGCCTTCAGCTCTCCGATCAGCGATTTCTTGATCGGCTTTGTCCACCAATCCAGATTCTCGAAGTAAGAACCGCCATGCTCGCCATGCTCGGCTTCATGAGCAACCGGGTACAGCTCCCACCTGAGATGAATCGGAGTCGAGGCATATTTCATGCCCTTTCTTACCAGCATTACCACGAAGACGATTATCGATACATAGACCAACAGGTATAGCAGACTAGCTCCCATATTTAACTCTCCAAAGCTGTTACATGTTCTGTGTGAAACATAAGTTGTTCCAATCTTGAAACATTAATGTTCCAAACCATCTTGTTATATATCTAAAAAACCCCCTCGAAGCAATTCCGAGGGGGTTTCCAGATTTTATTACCTTATCTCTTTGGCTCTATCGGTGTATTTCGAGTAAAGGATCGCCACCGTGCGGTAGATGATGTGTGCAAACTTGGTGTAGGGGAAGTAAATCAGCAGGAAGAACACCAAGACAAGGTGAACGAAATAGCTAGGATAGGCGAAGATGCGCACATTTATCCAGCGCGAGAACTCGACGATGAAGCCTGTGGCGATAACCCCGATTAACACATACAAAAACACCCAGTCGAAGTAGGTGTTGACCCCGCGGTCCTCATCCTCCTCCAGGCGGTACTTGATCGCCATGAACAACCCTAGAATGAAGATTAGCCCGGCAAGATTACCTAGCAGCTTGAAAGGATCGTAGAACTTCAAGGGGTAGTAGTGGAAGACATACAGCATGATCACCGCCCAGCCAGTGGTGATCAGCAGCCCGATGAAGCCATAAAACATCCCTAGATGAGCCAAGTAGCGGTAGTTGCTGGTGGTGCAGTCCTTGAACTTGTCGTGGGTGAAGATCTCCTTCAAGGTCAGCCATATAGCATCCTTCAGGCTCCGTTTCGGCTTGGCATTGTTGGTGATCATCATGTCATTGAAGTAGCGGTAACCGCCATTCACCGCCGAGACCACTGCTAATCCGAATGCCAGTGTGTACAAAAAGATCAAAGGAGCATGCGGAAAGAAATGGCTGTACTCCACATCCCCAGCCGGAAAGAGGCTGCCAAAGGCGACCACGAAAAGAAAGATGATTATGGCTGGTATGATGAAAAGCCAGCGCAGGTTAGCCCTGTCGTTGATGAACTCTACCAATGCCTTCGGCTTGCTGTAATGCTTGATTGTATAGCGCCTGATGGCGGCGAGCACATCACCCGGCTTGGCTTTGCGGGGACAATATGATGTGCAGTCGTTGCACTGGTGGCAAAGCCAGACATCCGGGTCGGCGATCAACCTGTCCTCCAGACCCCATTGCGCCCAGATCATCTCCTTGCGGGGGAAGGGATTCTCATCCGGCGAGATGGCACAGCGCACCGAGCAGGTAGCACACTGATAGCACTTCTTAAGGTCTTGACCGCCAAGGTCGATGATATCCTTGATAAAGTCTGTCTTCGGCTCTATGTACATCTGTTTACTCATGGCTCACTTCCTTATAGATCTTTGAATGGGTTAGGACCGTATTCCTCGACTACTTCCATGATATCCTCGATGTACTCGGGAATCTTATGGTACTCGTTCATAGGAAGCTCTTTGATCGAGATTCTCTCCCTCTCCAGCATCAGCTTCTGCAGGGTCTCCTGGACATTATCCATTCGCACCCCTGCCAGCTCGCTACCCTTGATATAGTGGCATTGGTAGTCATCGCCGGACTTGCAGCCGATCAACAATATGGCATCAAAGCCAGCAGACAGAGCGTCTGCCATCCAGACGATGTTCACCGAGCCTAGGCACCTAACCGGTATTATCCTGATATAGGGAGAATAGCCTATCCTCTTCATTCCTAGCATATCAAGTCCCGGATAAGCATCGTTCTCGCAGAAAAATGCTAAAACTCTCGGCTTCTCCTCGTCCTCTTCGGGCATGGAGATGCACTTGATCATCTTGGCGATCATGTTCACCGAGAAGTCGGCAAAGGAGATGATCTTCTCCGGGCAGGCGCCGAGGCATATTCCGCAGCGACGACAGCGGGTCGGGTTCTCCAGCGGCGTGCCCTTGGCGTCCTCGTTGAGTGTGCCAAATGGGCATTCCTCGGTGCAGCGCTTGCACTGGGTGCACTTTTGCATGAAGAACTCCGGGAAGGTGATGTCCAGCCCGCGCGGGTGCACCGCCTCGCCTTTTGCTGTCATCTCCACGTTTTGTATAGCCTTCATGGCTGCCCCGGCAGCATCCTCCCTGGCAGATGCGATATCCATCGGATTACGCACGCAGCCGGCTGCATAAATACCTGTTCTTCGAGTCTCGTAAGGGAAGCATATAAAATGGGAATCCGGGAAGCCATACTCCAGTTCAGGAAGATCCGGTCCCTGCCTGTATTCCAGGTGCAGGAGCGGCGACTCCTCGCATCCGGAAACCGGTACCATGCCGGTAGCCAGTACAGCCATGTTCACCTTGACCTTTATCTTCTCGCCGAGCAGGGTGTTATCGACCTCGACGACCAGATCGTTCTCCCCGTTGCCAGCCACCCTGACCACATCACCCTTAGTGAGGAAGATGCCAGGATCCTCCTGGATCTTGCTGTAGAAGTTCTCGTACTGTCCGGGAGTGCGGATATCTTTGTAGAAGATATATATCTTCGCTTCAGGGTATTTCTCCCGTATATAAAGCGCCTGTTTCAGCGAGTTCATACAACAGACGGTCGAGCAATAGGGGAGATGATTCTCATCCCTGGAGCCGGCGCAGAGGATGAATGCTATGCTTTGGACCTTGCCATCATTGGAAGGGAGTTTTATAGAGTTATTCTTTGCCATTTCCTCCAACTCGAAACCGGTAACAATATTCTTGTGTTTGCCATAGCCTAGGTGCTCGATCTTGGAGGCATCGTATGGCTTGAAGCCGGTGGCTTGCACTATAGCGCCGATACGGAAACCCTTGTTTTTTCCCTTTTCTTTGATGGTAACATCGAACAGCCCAGGTGCGCCCTCGATCTTTTCTAGGGAAGCCGCTACATGAACCGTGATAGCCTTATCCTTTTTAACCTGGTCGATGAGGTCTTGGACGCCGGGGTCTTCGAGTTTCGTATATGGTGAGTGGGTGGGGAATTCCTTGTATAGCTTGGCGGCGAATCCTCCCAACTGTTTTTCCTTCTCCACCAGGTGCACCTTGTAGCCGGCTTTGGCAGCCTCGAGCGCAGCGGTCATGCCGGCAACGCCTCCGCCGACGACCAGTATGTCCTTGCTTACCTCGGCTTCGGGGATGTAGCGATTTACAGGCTTGGTCAGGTTAGCCTTGGTTATGCCCATGCGCAGGTAATCCTCGGCAGCCATCTGCGTATCCTCATCCTTTGGCTTGAAAACCCAGGCGACATGCTCGCGGATATTAACCCGCTCGGTGTGCACAGCCTCTCCAAAGTTGAACACATCCCAGCAGTACCTGGCAGAGCAAGCGGCGATGATCGCAGTATCGATCCCTTCCCTCTTTATATCATCGGTGATCAGCTTCACTCCCTCTTTGCTGCAAAGGAAGTTATGGTTACGGCATACACCGACCTTGAACTCATCGGTGGCAATTTTTGACAGGGCTTCGATATCGAGTGCATCGCCTATGCCGCAGCCTGTGCATATATATGTTCCTATCTTCTTGTCTGTCATCTCATCAACTCCTTACCACGGTTTGGATTGCCTTGAGTGCGACACCAGTGGCGTCGGCAACGCTGCGAGCTACATCCATCGGTCGCTTGGAGCAACCAGCAACGAAGACGCCGTTGTTATCGGCACCGGGAGCGATAAAGCCGTATTCATCAAGGATCAGCTTTGAGGAAAACCTCAACTCGTTGAGCGTGGGCACCAGACCGGTAGCCAGAACGACCATGTCAACCTTGGTATAGGTCTTCTTGCCGCTTAGGGCATCTTCAGCCACCACGGTCAGGTCTCCACTAGTCGGTTCCTGGGTGATATCAGCCACCTTGCCCTTTATTATATGTATCTTTTCATCATCCTTGCTCTGGGTGTAGAAGCTCTCCAGCCTTCCCGGGGTGCGGGTATCGATGAAGAAAATAAACGCCTCAGAATCCGGATACTGCTCTCTCACATACCTGGCATGCTTCAGCGAAGCAGAGCAGCATACAGCGCTGCAATAACCGAGATGCTTCTCATCCCTGGAGCCGGCGCACTGCACGAAGGCGATGCGCTTTACTTCCTTGTTGTCCGAGGGGCGAAGGATCTTGCCTCCAGTGGGACCATCCTCAGCAGCAAGCCGCTCCATCATAACATTGGTTATCACATTGCGGTAGCGCATGAAGCCAAGGTTGTCTATCTTGGATGCATCATAGGGCTTCCAGCCGGTGGCTACTATCACGGCGCCGGCTTGTACCGTAAAGGTCTCCTCCTTCATGGACAGGTCGATAGCATCATAAGGACAAGCCTTTACGCACTCGGAGCATGACTCGCCGAGACAGCTTTTCATATCGATAACATAGCGCAATGGCCATGACATGAGGTGCGGCAGGTAGATAGCCTTGGTCTTATCCATGCCGTAGTTGAAGTCGTTCGGTCTTTCCACCGGACATACCTTTACGCACTCATCGCAGGCGGTACAGCGCTCATTTACGAACCTCGGCTTGGTGGTAAGGGTAACCTGGTAATCGCCAGCTTCGCCCTGTATCTGCTGCACTTCGGTTAGGGTATGGATGGTTATTCGTGGATTCCTTTTCATGCGCTTGAAGTTGATCTCCATTCCGCATATCGGGGGACATAGCTTGGGGAAGTACTTGTTCATGCTTACTACCCTTCCCCCAATATAAGGATTTTTCTCCACTAGGATAACCTCGTACCCTGCTTCGGATGCCTCAACCGCCGCCGAGATACCGCTAATACCAGCTCCGACTATTAATATGGGGTGTTTGGGAGATTTGGTTTCCTTCTTCTTAGCCACTTCACGGTACTCCTTGGTTTTGGGTAATCTAATTCTCTTTTATCCTAAAGGGAGTGTTGAACCTAAAAAACATATCTTTCCATCTGCTCCCGTGATAAAGATACTATCCTATTTTTTCCTTTTTATATTCTCATCGAGATACCTCTTTTTTATCAAAGGGGTTTTCTCGTGGAAAAGGCTGAACTTCAGCCATTCGAATCCGAATTTAAGCAGCTCTTCATCATCTTGTTTAATAGTATCAATAACCTCATCAGCCACGATGAAACGCTCCAGGAAAGTGCTTTCGATGATGAATCGCCTGAATGAATCGAGGTCATAACATACCGTGTGGTACATGTGAAGTTGCTGAGGCGCCAGCTTCATTCCCATGCTTAGCCTCGGATGATAGTTTACCCCCTTGAAAAGCTCGCCGAACTCATCGTACTTATCTATGCCTTGATCCTTTATCCATCCCTCAATAGTCCATTGTTTATTCTCAGACAATCCGCGGCACTCCTTATCGTCCATCAAGAAATAAAATGGCTTGGTTTCCATGGCAAGCTCGGTCGGCGAGGCGTATCCCACCGGATACATCCTGCAAGACCAGGGACGATCTTCGTATATGGTGCAGCCCTGCTCGCTGACAAAGGGACAGGTTCTCCTGTCGTCATCATTCATTCTAAGCACAATAACGGGAAGTGTCTGCTGCTTATTAAAGGGGGATAATGTGTAACGCTCAAGGAACTCCCCTGAGCTGATGCCCAGCCGTCGCTTCATGCGCAGGATATCGTAAGGAGTTAGTAGTATATTTATATCCGCACAGCAGGTATTGAAGCAGTCGATGCCGGGATGGCAGTTGAACTTGAAGCTGTCGCTTCTGTCCAGGCGGGGATATTCCTTTAATATCTTTTCCTTCAGGTTATCTATCCTTCGCAAGGTTTCCCTTTCCTTGTCTTCAGTCATCTTCCTCTTCTTCGATTATTGAACTTTTAAGGGCGGATAAAGACCAGATGGGGATGGGACCCGTCTCGCCGGTCTTGGGATTCAGGCGGAAGCGGTATGAGGCACTGACTCTATATTTAGCCATCATCCACTTCCAGCCGTTTAACATGTATTCGCATTGATCATTGAAACATACCCATTGAAATTCTACTCCCCAGGATGAATCCGGTGGGCATCTCCATTTCTTCAAGGCATTCCCACAGTAAGGACAGCAAGGTTTTTCTTCGCTTTTGTTCGACATCCAGGTTCTCCGCCAGACTGCATCAGTTAGCCGGTTGATCTTCAATTCTTGGCTCTGTAACTACCATCGGCTCGAACATCAAATCGCTGCTTTGTATATATAAGATTCATCACAAATGCAAATGTTCGTTTTTTCAATGCTCAAGGTTGTATTTGCCAGCGATCTAATAAAGCTATTCATAGCAACTCCAGGCGTCCTGCTTAACAAGATCGCCTGGAGCTGCATATACTGTTATAGCAGGCAGAGCCACTTCGATGGTGGATGCCTGACAGGTTTTCCTATT
The DNA here is from genome assembly GCA_964448115.1 of uncultured bacterium. Lineage (GTDB taxonomy): Bacteria > CAYUVA01 > CAYUVA01 > CAYUVA01 > CAYUVA01 > CAYUVA01. Next base: position 16,630 of record CAYUVA010000008.1, on the reverse strand, counting down.
CTCGGACTACTTGAGTATGTGGATGATCTCCTTCTTGAAGACATTCCACTCATCCGTCTTGGGATCCCAAGTCAGGTTGACGAAGCATCTCCAGTTGTCCTCATCCATAGTCGGCTTGTCAGCCCGGAAGTAGTATCCAGGCCACCTGGTTTCCTCGCGGAACAGGATGGTTCTGACATGGGCTTCAGCCTGCCACATGCGCTGTACATTCTCCCAGCAACGCATCAGCTCGTGCAGATCCTCGGCAGCCAGCTTCTCGGCATCTTCCTTGAGGAATCCGAGCAGCTCCAAGGCTCTGTTTAGCATTGCCTCGTTGGTGGAGAACTGCGCGGAGACACCTCCTACATACTCGTCCATGATCTTCTGCAACCTGAACATGAACATCTTGGGCTTGATGTATGCGGTATGAATATTGGGATCGCTGGTTCCAGCCTTGTTGTCCTCGAAGATCTTAAGGGGCAGTAGAATCCTGTTCTTCTGCTCTTCGATCCAAGCCTCGTCATATTTAGGCTCATCACCATTCTCCATGATGAACTTGACCGCGGACTTGCCTACTATTCGACCCTCGGCATGGGAGCCGGAGGAGAATTTATGGCTGGAGGCACCGGAAGCATCACCGGCACAGAACATGCCCTTGATGGTTGCCATGTGGTCATAGCCCCAGAAGTATTCAGGCGGAGCCAGGTCCTCGGGACCGCTTACCCAGGCGCCGGATGCCCCGGAGTGGGAGCCGATGAAGTAAGGCTCGGCAGCGGCGATCTCTGAGGACTTTTCTTCGGGCTGCACATTGGTGCCTGCCCACAGGTGAGCCTGCGAGATGGTCATATCGAGGAAGTCCTCCCAAGCCTCGGCTTCGAGTTCCTTTAGCTTCTTCTTGGCAGCCTTCTCGTCGCCAGCGCTCTGGGCGATCTTCTGGATAGCTTCCTCGGTTCTCATGTAGATGGGTCCCTTGCCCTCGAAGATATCGAGCATTCCGAGCCAGTTTCTCAGGTTGGCGGGCATCGGCTTTACCTTGCCGTAAGGCACCCACTTCTCCAGCTCTGGTCTTCTTTCCACCATGTACTCCCCGCCAAAGGCGTTGGTAGCACGGGACTTGAAGAGCAAGAACCATGCGCCGACAGGTCCATAAGCATCCTTGAAGCGAACCGGGATGAAGCGAACCTCCTGGCAGGTCATCTCAGCGCCAGCCCTGATGGTGAAATAGGCACTGGAGCCGCTGTTCCAAGGTGGATACCAGGCACGACCAAGACCCTCGCCGGAGCTTCTCGGCTTGAATACATGCACAGCGCCACCCATGGCGACGATGACAGCCTTTGCCTTGAAGACATAGAACTTGTTCTCGCGGACAGAGAATCCTAAAGCGCCAGCGATGCGGTCGCCATCGAGGATAGGCTCAACGATGAAGACTCTTTCATAGATCTCTCCATTATCGCCCAGTGATGCCAGGGCATTCTTGGCTGCCTCGGCAATCACAACCTTGTAGGATTCGCCATTGATCATAAGCTGCCAGCGACCCTCGTGGACATAATTGCCCTCCTCGTCTTTCCATATCGGCAGACCCCATTTCTCGAACAGGTGCACCGTGGAATCGACATGGCGAGCAATATTGTAAACCAGGTCTTCCCTGGTTATGCCCATAAGGTCATTGCGCACATAGTTGACATAGTCCTCAACGGTGTTGTTTCCGCTTCTAAGATCGACATACTGGTTGATGGCTGAAAGCCCCATTGCCACGGCGCCGGATCTCTCAACAGCAGCTTTATCGACCAATGTAACCTTAATACCAGCTTTCTTTGCCCAGTAAGCAGCTTCGACAGCAGCGCCACAGGCAGCCATACCTCCGCCCAGAATCAGGAGGTCGGTCTTGACTTCTACGGTCTCAAAATTTTCCATGTTAGAAACCTCCTTCTCGTTACTTCAAGGTTGGAACTTCGGGAAGATCCAGGGCTTGTGGCTCGTTTGCCAGAGCGATGCTGTTGATATCATCGTGCTCCGGGTAACCGCCACTCGGTACAGCCTCTCCCTCTGCGGTTGTTCTGATGGGGAACTTGAACCGCTTAACCATTCCATTCCTGAACTTGATCGTCCACATTATGGAATCGGTACCCCTCTGGGGCATAACGGTAGCTCCTAGGGGGATAAAATCTGCATAACCCCTGATCTCGACAGCCTGCGTGGGACAGATCTTGACACAGTTATAGCATTCCCAGCACATCTCCGGCTCCTGGTTGAAAGCCTTCATCTGCTCCTTGTCCAAGACCATGAGGTCGTTGGGGCAAATGTACTGGCATGCCGTCTTGTCAAGAGCCTTGCATCCATCGCATTTCTCTGGAATTACAAAACTCGGCATCTAATCTTTCCTCCTGCTAATGAGTTTGGAATACAACAGCTTGGATACCAGGGCTAGATGAATAATCTTTTTCTTGATGCCCTGTATGCCCAAACATTACTATCATCGCTTTAGTTGTCATCTTCATGGTAAGCAAACTTCCTTGATGCCTACTTCTTCTTCTCAGCTTCTCCGGTAGCGTGTCCGTGCAGCTTGATATCGACCTTCTCTTCGAGATTGGCATAATAGTCTTTAAGGATAGCCAATATCTCTGGACGGCTGAACTCCTTGGGGACATCCTTGCCTTCCGATAGTGCCTTGCGCAAGGCGGTGCCGCTTAGAAGCAGGCGATCCTCCTTGCCGTGCGGGCAGGTTCTCATCGAAGCCATGCCATAGCACTTGTGGCACCAGAAGGTCCAATCGATATTCATATTCTTGGTCAAGAGACCGCCTTCAGGGATATCTAGGAAGATCTTTTGCGCATCGAAGGGTCCATAGTAATCGCCGACTCCAGCATGGTCTCTTCCGATGATCATATCAGAGCACCCGAAGTTCTGGCGAAATACGGCATGAAGCAGAGCCTCTCGAGGTCCGCCATAGCGCATCTCCATCGGATAGCCACCCATCACTACCGTGTTAGGGACAAAATAGTTCTCCACAAGCGTATTTATGCACTTTACGCGCACATCTGCCGGGATGTCGCCAGGCTTGAGTTTGCCCACCAACTGGTGGATGAACAGCCCATCGCAGACCTCGATGGCGATCTTTGCCAGGTATTCGTGGGAGCGGTGCATCGGGTTTCTAAGCTGCAATGCTGCAACCCGGTTCCACCCCTTTTCCTCAAAGATCTTGCGGCTCTCATCCGGGCGCATGTAGATATCCTTGAACATCTCCGGATAGTAGCTCTCGCTTAAGACCTTAATCGGTCCAGCCAGGTTGACATCCTCCTGAGCCATAACCTTTGCCACGCCAGGATGCTCGGTGTCAGTGGTTGTGAATACCTTTTTACACTCGTATTCCTTGTCGATGGTGTATTTCTCGGTTACCTTCATGGTTGCGATGATCTCATCGGTCTCGGTATCGAGCAGTGCGATCTCCTCGCCGATGCTGATTCCATCGGCAACATCCTTTGATGCGGAGAGGGTGATGGGAATCGGCCAGAAGGTGTTGTTTGCCATAAGGAAGTTATCGCATACGCCCTTCCAGTCATCGTATCCCATGAAGCCCTCCAGGGGCGTGAAGGCGCCGATCGCCATCATTATGACATCCGAGGTCTCCCTCGAGGTCATAGGTACTTTCTTTAGGCTCTGTGCTTTCTTCTTTTCTTCCTCAAGCTGTGCTCCAGACAGCAACAAGGGTTTGAGTGCCCTTTCCTCTGGTGGAGTGCCTATCTTCGCATGTGGTGGTACTAATGCCATTAAAAACCTCCTATTGGATTCATATTACAATTGGCATACTTGATTGGTTCCTCGACCTGGTGCTTTTCTCAATAAAAGCACCATCGTATCCACTAGGCTCATGGATGGTGATTGAAACGCTTCTCCTCCCCTTAGTAGCCTTGCCTGTTTCCCTTGGATTCCAAAAGGGAGATCCATGAACCTGCTTCAGTATTCCAGTTCTGCTAGACCTGCTTACCGCTTTCAACCTCAGTATCTTTTCCTGCCTTTTTTTTCCGCCTGTTTCGTTGACTTATCCAGATCAGCGGATCTCCAATATAACATTACATATAATCATTGTCAACAGTTTTTTTATGGTGAAACAAGCAAATATTTTTTATCAAGTACTCGTATCTTATGACAGCATTAAAAGCCCCTATTCAAGCGGTTTCATCAGGGGAAATGGTATAATATCCCTAATAGAGGGAACATCGCAAAGAAGCATGATCAGGCGATCTACCCCTAGCCCCACCCCACCGGTGGGTGGCATTCCGCAGCTCATCGCCTTGATGAAGTCCATGTCAATTGGGTGGTGCTCAACCTTGCCATCATCCATTTTGGCATGAGCATAGAGCCTTTGCTCCTTGAAGCGCTCGTATTGTACCAGGGGGTCGGTCAGCTCCGAGTAGGCATTGCCCATCTCCATCCCGCAGATGACCGGCTCGAAACGCTCCACTAATAAAGGATTACCTCGTTTCTGCTTGGTCAACGGGGAGATCTCCCTTGGATGATCCATGACAAAAGTTGGCTGAAGGATCTCCTTCTCGCATAGTGCATCATAGATCTCAGCCATTGCGATTCCCGGCGTCATGTCCTCTGGTATCGGTATATCGTGTTGTCTCATGAATTGAGCTATCTTTTGAAGCGGCGCCTCCATGACCTCGAACCCTGCAGCCTCGCTAACTAGCTGGGACATGGATACCCGGCGCCAGGGAGTTGTGAAATCAAGCTCCACGCCCTGGTAGGTGATCTTCAAGCCACCGGTGATATTCTCAACTATCTCGGCGACCACCTGCTCAAACAAGGTTAGCTGGTCGTAATAGTCGGTGTATGCCTGGTACCACTCCATCATGGTGAATTCTGCATTGTGGCAGCGGTCGATGCTCTCGTTGCGAAAGTTCTTGCATATAGTATAGACCTTCTCGAAGCCGCCGACTATGTAGCGCTTTAGATAAAGCTCCGGGGATATGCGCAGGTAGGCGAGCTGATCCTCGAGGTCATGTATGGTAGTGGTGAAAGGGCGAGCCTCCGCTCCGCCGTAGATGAGTTCGATGACCGGCGTATCGACCTCGATGAAGCCCCGCGACTCCATGGAACGCCTCAGCGCTTTCATCACCGCTGCCCGAAGGAGAACTCGTTGGCGAGCATCCCGGTCCGTGATCCACTCCAGGTAGCGCTCGCGGTATCTGGTCTCCACATCGGTGAGCTGGTACCATCGCTTGCCATCTTTTTCCTTGCTTATCGGTACCCTGATCAGCGTTTTAGCCAGAAGTTCGAGCTGCTGGGCTAGTATGGTAAGCTCGCCGGTTCGGGTGATGAAGGTGGTCCCCTTTACGCCCAGTATATCGCCGAGATCGAGGTTTCTTGCGCTTAACCATTCCTTATCGCTGACCATATCCTTTTTTATATAGACCTGGATGCGGCTATCGAAATCCTCGATATCGAGGAAGATAGCCTTGCCCATACTCCGATAGGCTACTATCCTTCCAGCCGCATGGGTAGGTTCTCTCTCGAAATCTGTATGATGTTTCCGGATCCACGAGATCGCTGTTGGGAGTGGGTAGGAATAAGGGTAGGGATCGATCCCCTCAGAGATCAGCTTTTCTCGCTTGGCTATAAGCTCATCATCGAAGATCATAAAGGTTAGCTCCTGTGTTATCTCAAGCTGTCATATTTTATGCTCGAAGCTTAAGTATATAGCTCTATCTGTCCAATAATTCAAGCAACACTGGCTGGTAAATCTTGAAGGTGTCTATTTTATGTGTTATCTATGTGCTGCCAAAGGTAATGGTATCCATTAACCAGCATGCAGGATGAGCATATTTGACAGTTGTGAATAAAAAGATAACCAGGATTAACAATTCCAGGCAATCATCCTGGCGACTCCTTTTGGTGATCGTTCTGGTCTGCCTTTTTTATTTTGCCAATATAAGCCAGTTTTTCGGCAAGCCGGACTTCGATGTGCTTTATCACACATCGATCAACTGCCACCCTCCCACATTTGATGAGCTGCTTAATAATCCGCTCAGCAGCCCATCATTATCGGCAGGGCTTTATTTCTTCATTGCAAGAGCGATCTTTGATCTGAACCCGACCGGGTATTTCCTGGCAGCTATTTTGCTTCATATTCTTAATATTATCCTGCTACATCGCATCTTGATGTACCTTTTTCAGGATGTAGTGCTCAGTTTCTTCGGAACCCTGTTTTTCGCCTTAAAGAGCGCTCATTGGTACACCATCCGATGGATCATAGGGATTCAAGATCTATCCATTGCCTTTTTATTTCTTTTATCATTGGTCTTTCTGTATCGATATCTAGTTAGGGAGTCCTCCAGGATTTGGCTCGTGTTATCATACCTTTCTTTTCTTTTGTGTTATCTCTCCAAGTCCACTGCCTTGATGCTTCCGATCATGGTTACCGTGTTCGTGATGATCCTTTATCATAAAAGGAGACTTTCTGCACCGGCAGTAAGGCTTCAGATCCCGTATTATCTAATCTCGCTGATATTTACACCCATCTATCTATTCCTGCTTAAGATCCCTTTACTCCAATACTCGCTGCGGGACATAGAGTTCGAGCGGACGCACAATTATGTCGAGCTGCTCAAGTGGTTCTTTGACAGCAATATCGTAAGAAAGCTGATCGGCATCGTTCTCAGCCGTCAAGCTAGCCCGGCAGCCTATTTCTATTCAGCCTTTTTTTTGGCAATCCTGTTATACCTGGCAGTACGATACTATAAGAACATCTATGGGTGGCTTGTCTTGGGGCTTGTGGTGCCCATACTATTTGCCGCCGCTCTTCCCATCCTGGTTTATCCTGGCGATATTTACATACCGCTATTTAGCGCTTCAATCCTAATTGTGGAGATAATTCGAACCGTGGTCAAAGCAGCAAACCTGCGATCGCCGATACCGAAGAATATTATCATTGTTGTCGTGGTAGTAGTCTTCCTCATGGTGAGCGGCTCAAGGAAGCTGGAATTGCAATCATCACCGGTATCATCAGGCGCAGAAACCCTGAGGCGCTATATCCATGGCATCCAGTCCAAGGCTGCACAGACCAAGATGGACAAGATGCTGGAGAATATAAAGCGTTGCCGGATCGATAAAGAGGTGCTGCAAAAGGTCATCCGAAACTGGAGCAATGACATCTACACCATGGAGATACTTGACGAAAGGCTGCGCGAGCTGCTGGATGCAGAGGGATACAGGTTGAATGCCAAGAAGATAATCGACTGCGCGAAACAAGAGTATGTTCAGTTTCCGCCTGGTTCAATCATATATGTAATCAATCCCATTGAGCTGACATCAGAGAGCAACTTCAACAAGGCTATTAAACTATACTATCAGAATCCCAAGATAACCGGTTATGTGGTTACCTCCAGCAATGTCAAGCCACTCAATCTTCTCAAACATAAGGGGGTTGAAAAGGGATACTTTTTCGAGTACCTGAACGAGAAGATACAAAAACGAGATGACATAAGAGAGTTGTTACACCAACCGGGGGCACTGAAAACTTTAATGGAGATTATCGAGAGCAGATGATTCATATCGGCACATCGGGCTTTAGTTATAAGGACTGGAAGGGATACTTTTATCCTGAGAATATAAAAGAGGCGGATATGCTAGCCTTTTATAAGCAGCACTTTGATACAGTGGAACTAAACTTCTCCTACTACCGTATTCCTGAGCCTGGAATCCTGCAAAGAATGGTCTCGATTACAGGGGGGAAGATGATATTCTCAATAAAGGCATATAGGGAGATCACGCATGGAGAGGATGTTCCGTCCGAGGAGATCTTCACTCGGTTCATTGATGCTCTTGAACCCCTGATTACCAGTAATACACTTGGCTGCGTGCTGCTGCAGTTCCCCTGGAACTTTTTCCATAGTCGTATAAGCAAGGAACGGCTTAAACTTTTCAAGGAGAGGCTTGGCAATCTGCCCCTGGTCGCAGAGTTCAGGAATAGACAATGGGTCAACGAAGATGCCTTCGGGCTTCTTAGAACACTTGGGATCGGGTTTTGTTGCGTTGATGAGCCTAACCTAAAAGACCTGATGCCCCCGGTGGCAGTGGCGACCTCTGATATAGGATATATTCGGCTGCACGGCAGGAACGCGCAGAAATGGTGGAATCACCGGCAGCCTCACGAGAGATATGACTACCTATACACCAAGGAAGAGCTTTTAGAATGGGTACCCAAGATAAGGGCGCTTAAAAAGAATACCAAGGAACTTTTCATATATGCCAATAATCACTTTCAGGGTAAAGCACCCAAGAACGCTAAGATGCTTATTGATCTTTTGAGTGATGAATGATCCAATAGTGTATTGAGATTATCCAATGGAATCATTGATCGATACCATCGGCAGCATCTCCAACTTCGTTTGGGGACCGCCCTTGATCGTAATGCTGGTCGGCAGCGGCATCTTCATGACCATCCGCCTTGGGGTGGTTCAGATGCGGGGCTTCACTCACGGCTTCGCACTTTTAAGCGGTAAATACGATGATCCCTCACATAAGGGACATATCAGCCATTTCCAGGCTCTAAGCACCGCGCTTTCCGCCACCATCGGCACCGGCAATATCGCAGGAGTGGCAACGGCTATTGCAGCCGGCGGTCCGGGGGCGGTCTTCTGGATGTGGGTTACAGCCATCTTCGGCATGTCTCTAAAATTCTCCAGCGCGACCCTGTCGGTGCTTTTCCGCAGCATCGACGCTGATGATGGAAGCGTTCGTGGAGGTCCGATGTATTACATTGAGAGGGGAATGGGCAAGAATTTCAAGTTCCTGGCAATATTTTTCTCCGCATGCACCGCTTTGGCAGCCTTCGGCATCGGAAATGCCGTACAGTCCAACTCGGTAGCCGATGCACTGACCAACCTGACTACATTGCAGGGGGATAGATTATTAGCCGTCAAGCTCACCATCGGGATTATTATCTCAGTGCTGGTCGGTCTGGTCATAATCGGGGGGATAAAGCGCATCGGGGCAGTCGCCGCCCGCCTTGTCCCATCGATGGCTTTTCTTTATGTGGCAAGCGGGATCACCATCATAGCGCTCAATATCGATAAAGTGCCGGAAGCGCTAGGTCTAATATTGCATCATGCCTTCCATCCAACCGCGGCAGCAGGTGGTTTCATTGGCTCAACTGTCGCCTTCACCATCAGAAACGGAGTTGCCCGCGGCGTCTTCTCCAACGAGGCGGGATTAGGCACGGCTGCGATGGCACACGGTGCTGCCAAGACTGACCTGCCGGTCAGGGAGGGGCTGGTAGCTATGCTTGGACCCTTTATCGATACCCTTGTTATATGCACCATGACCGCCCTGGCTATCGTGATAACCGGCGCCTGGAGCAGTGGACAGGACGGCGCGCCGTTGACCGCCGATGCATTTGATGCTGCATTGCCTGGAGTCGGCAAGTATATCGTATCTATCGGATTGATGCTTTTTGCCTTCACCACCATCATCGGTTGGTATTACTACGGCGAGAAGGGTATTGAATATCTCTTCGGCAAGAGTGCGATAAATCCTTACAAGATCGCCTGGGTGATCGTGATTCCCATTGGCGCGACCGTGAAACTGTCGCTGGTTTGGAGCGCTGCCGACATCGCCAACGCATTCATGGCGCTGCCTAATCTTGTTGCCATCTTAGCGCTTTCCGGCGTGCTGGTTGACCAGACGAGCAAGTATTTCAAGCAGCGGAAAAGCTCATCAAGGCACATCAAGGTTGATAAAGGTTAGGCTTTCCCGGTTAGCCTGCCACCATTTTTCCCATACTTGGATCATGGCATCAGGCTCAGCCTCAAAGCTATCTATCCTTTGCTTAGCCAGATCCACATTGATGATAAAATTCAGGGTTTCTCCCTTTTTAGTCTGCTCTAGCTTAACATGCCGGCGGACGAACTCCTCGAGCACTGCCAAACCGGTTGAGCGAGCAGACCATGACCGCCTCTTGCCCTTGACTGGTGATTTGCCCTTTATCTGCGCCAATCTTCGGGGGATCTCAGCTTGGTACCAGTAGTTTTCAATACTTCTGAATGATGCTTCAGGCGTAATTGGCTCAAGATCCAGTGTGCTCGGAAAAGCTGATAAATATCTCTCCATTAGCAGTTGTGGATAGATAGTTATGCGTTTGCAATTGATAACGATACTGTAATTATTGCTCAGCCAGGCAGCGTGATGTTGGTTTTGACCGATTATCCTAAGATGCCTTGAAGAACCGCTTCCTATTACCTCATAAGGGATTATATCACCGCCAGGCTTGCGGGAGTAAAAATGCATATATCCAATAAGATCGTGGGTAAGATAGGGATCATTGCCTGGGTGCAGATCGATTATCACCTCGATGGAGGATTCCTTATCATGCTTGTCCTTATAGTTTACGGCAACATGCCCTGGCGAGTCGCAGAAATGGGCGGTTACATTGCGAAAGTGAGATCTTTCTGTATTGGTCTCTATCCTCGTTTGCCTGTATTCACCTATATCACCACCTGGTAACTTCTCTTTTATGGATTTTAGCTTGTTCGATTCACAGGCAAAGATAACCATCCCTAAAATACATACCAGTATCAGCAAGGCATTAGCCTTTTTCACTTGCCTTCCCTTGCTTTGTTGAGCAATAGCTCAAGCAGTGGATTGGGCTGCTGCCGGGTAGCGTTTACATCAGCAGCCTGGGAGCGATGCAGATGTCCAATCGGTTCTTGGAGTATCAAATCGACCAGGCTTGGCTCTCGATTGGGTACTGCTACGGTTGTTTGAAGATCTATTGGTTGGGTATCAGTCTCATCGGTGATTATAGTTTCTACAGGCTCATCTATTCTGCCTGGTGCGCCGAGGATGGTTATAGGCTCTGAGATCACCTTCTCAGGCGGTATCCTTCTGACCAGAGGATAGCCTAAGGCATGAACCGAGAGCCGTATTTCGGTAATCCCCTTCTTTATCGGTTGCAGATACAGGCGGATAGATTCGCTCCTGGTGAATTTCAGCACAACCTTATCCTTAAATTTGAGCACAGTGCGACCCCTAAAATCCTTCTTTTTCACCGCAGCCGGCGGATTGGTTTGCACGATCTTGAAATAATCATCGAATGATTTATCAAAGACCAGCTTTATATAAGACGAGGAATACCGTGCCTCCTCGGTGTTTCTTAGCACCAAATCTACTGGCAGCGCCTGGCTTAGATAGGCAACCTGCTCCTGATTGGGAAAGGCTATATATGCATCTATCCACTTCATGAAGATAAGATTAAATAAGATGATGACCACTAGAACTGCCAGCACGCAAACCATCCACGCTGTAAGCCGGGAATATCGCATATTAACAATCCTTTCCCGTATTTTTGAATATATAGACGGTAGGAAATATGTAATACCAGTCATGTGGTGCAAAATAAGGCTCGAAATCGAGTCCAAGTATGGTCGGTTTTGTCTTATATTTCTTCCAAAGCTGGTACTTGGTCTTACCCGCCCATAGCTTATCCCAGTTTGGCGCTTCCCTTATATGCTTCCAGTGTTGAATCACGCTTGTATCGTTCGCATAGTTCCTAAGTCTGAAAGCCTGCCTGAAATCGAGATGGGACATGACCACCCAGTCAAGATCCAGGCTCAGAAACTCCGATGGTTCCGAAATGCGTATCTCATGCCAGCGAATATGGTCTATAATCGGCTTATCATGGATGATAAGCCCGGAGGGACTGACATATAAGCCGACCTTCTCCCTCGGTTTTATATTGCGCATCATCCACTCCCTTGCCTCCCAGCGTACATCCTTTTGGTATAAAAGCCTGGTATAGGAAGCGCCAGCAAGAAAGGCATAGCAACCGAATAATACGATCAAAGATACGGATAGGACCTTGAAGCCCTTTCGTTTGGTGATCTTATCCGGCAGGTATTCGCCAAGCAAGGTCATGGCAGCAAATATACACAATGGAGGCAATAGACCCAGTACATACCTGCCATACCTTCCATTGAACTTACCGATATTGGCATACATCGGCATCCACCAGGCTAGAAGCAAAAGATCCCGATTCTTTAGTCGCAAGATGGCAGCTATCATGCCCAGTATTGCACAAATAAAGACTGGCATGGTCAATCCAGCCGGAAAGTTTACCTGGAAGTGGTAGATATAGCCGATAGGCAACTTCAGAAAATGATAAAACTGCTCCCCCTTGGCTATGGCCACTGCCTTCTTCCAGTCGCGGATGAATATGTCCATCTTGAGCCAGGCATAGGGCATGACTATCGCAAACGCCAGCACTGCCGAGGCATAAGTGGCAATGAAACGATGGTTTAATGTCGTCTTTAGTGTATCTTTCAATGTTAGATCAAGCGGGCTTCTTAATCCCTGCCATGATGTCCTTCCCAGATAGTTGGCAATAAAAAGCGGAAATATACAGAACATGCCAGTATATTTCGAGCCAGATGAAAGACCTGCCATCAATCCAGCAAGAACAAAGTATCGAAAGCGGTACGACATGGCAGCCTTGTGGCAGAAGAATACACAAGCTGTCATCCAGAGAACATAGGTAGTATCGAATGTAAAATAGTGCGAGTTGACCACATGCAACGGTGAAACAGCCAGGAAAAATGCACCCAGCAGACCCGCCTTTCTGCCATACATCTGTTTGCCTAGAAAATACAATAAAAGCACGGTCAACGTGCCATAAATAGCCACTATGACGCGACCGAGCAGCAATTGCTCATGGTGGCTCGGCTTATGACCGGTCAATTCCCAGAAGACGAGGTCTATGGCGTAGTTGGAGAAGATCAAGAAGGTGGGATGCTCGAAGAAATCGAGGTTGAAATCGCCACCCAGCATCCGGTCAGCTCGAAGAAAATAATAGCCCTCGTCTATATGACCCCAGGTATTGCCCCAATTTATCCCTATGAGCCTCATGGCAAGGGCAAGCAGAACTATTGCCAGGACAGCTACATTTTCCTTCTTTATGATAGGTGCCCTTTGAAACAACGAATAGATCGAGAGAATATAAACCGCCAGGAGAAATAATGCAGAGCCGAGATGCCCAATAAGACTCGCTAAACCAAACCTAACCAGATCCCCCAGCCTTCCACCAAGACCACCAGGGATGCCTACAAATCCGCCAAAGACGCCTAGAGTAATGCTAATGAGAAAAATTAATCCCAGATGGAGCGATGATACCTTGAAATGCCTCGCATCTTCAGGGAGAAGTAAGAGACGCAATCCACAATGGATAAACGCTAAGGGTACAAGAAGCGCAGCGAATCCAAAGACTTGTGATATAAACTCGACCACTAGTATCCCTTTTACCTCGACCTTGCTATTAGCTTTAAGATATCGTGCGCATCGGCATAAAATAGATACATATTATCGCCTCTTAGTCAAGCAAAAGCTCCCCCGTCAAGCAAAGGTAGAGAGTCTGTTTTGGATAATATCAGGGTTACAAGTTATGGCTATACATCTGACAATGTAATCTAAAAATCGAAGCCAAGCTCGATCAATTGGCAGTTCTCGTTCTCATCGACCACCTTTATTGCCAGGTAATGCTTCCCTTTTCCGGTTGGTTCAACGGTTATCTGGAAGCGTTCACTGGCTTGATCGCAGATAGAATCAACCGGTAATACAGGCATCCAGTCATCTCCATCAAGGGAAATGGTGGCGCCCTTTATCATTGAGAGTTGATCGACCGCCTCAAAGTTGATGATGTATGAGTTCCCCTCTCTCTTATGGCTTAGGATATTAACTGTCGGTGATGTATTATCGATAACGAACACCTCGCTCAATTTTTCTGCCTGAAGCCCCATATTCAAAGGATTATCCTTGCTGTCATCAGCTATCACCTTGATGATATACCTGCCATCGGTGAAGCTATAGGAATCGAATGAGTAGAACTGCCCGAGGTAGTCATCCTTTAACAACCGCCAGCTAGACTCCTTGCTTCCCTTTATGTAGATGCTGAACCTTAACTTATCGCCATCGGGATCCTTAGCCTTCCAGCCGACGGTTCTCATGCCCCGAAGCGAGATCCAGGTACCCTTGCTGGCTTCCTTGTGCTTGCCTTTGATGACATAGCGAACCTCCAAGGAATCATCGATCTTTTGCACAAAAGACTCGCCAGGCGCTTCCCGTCCATGTTCATCATACATCCCCTTGGATTGGGGATAGACGGTTACCGAGGATATGCGCGGCTCCCTATTGGGATGCATATAGGATACAGAGATGCTGTCAATGCGCGGGGTGAGCTTGGAGTCTCTGGTACTTAGCATAGCCCTTAGTTGCAGGTACAACGCCCTGTCCGCCGTAGCCTTCACATTATCACGCAGCGGTTTTGCAGGATGCCAGTCGCTCCAGGTCTTATCCGGCTTGGCTGTATTCCCCTGCCTAAGCTGAAATGTAATATTACAATCACCGGGAAGTTCAGCTAGGTAATTCAGCGCTCCCCATCGAGCCTGGCACTCAGCGGAGAATACCTTTGAAAGATAGGTTCCTTTTTCGCTGTAGCCATCGGTGGTACGATAGATGGCGGCAGGATTCGAGCTGCCAATAAGAAGTCTTCCCTTGGAATCTGTTTCCATAGCGGTTATCGCGTAATGCTGATTGACATAGACATAAAAAAGCTCATCGTGAGGGATAATGCCATGCACCATTCCCTCGTCGCCGCTGCTAAGATAGATCAGTCCATCCTTGATTGCCATTCCCATGATAGGTGGATCTATATTCCAAGCGATCCGCTTGATATATCCATCCTCATGTAGCTTGAACACGCTCGACTTGGATTCTTCCTTATCCTGGTAGCTGACCTCGACCTCCTTTTTGGCTTCAGCGCCAGCTTTCTTTTTACGGACAGTTATCCGCACTGCACCCTCGGGATTGGCGCTGAAGTAGATGGCACCACCTTTATCGGCGATCAGATTATGCACCTCCTCCAGGTTGGTATCCCAAAGCGCAACCGCCTTGTACCTGGAGGCGATTCGATAAAGCGTTCCCGGTGATGCTCCTCCGGCATAGAGTTTGCCTTTATGCCAAAGAAGGGTCATGATATGCTGGGAAGGGGACTTGTAGTACAGCGAGCCGCTGCCCTTTTGCGTGATCCGAAAGACCTTGCCGCTAGGACCGCTCCCTGCATAGAGAATGCCATCTTCATCGAATGCCAAGCTCCAGATATAGTTCTCGCCGCTTGCGAAATAGGTCTGGGCAACTCCACCAGGTTCGATCCTATAGACATATCCGCCTGGTGCCGAGCCGGCATAGATTGCCTTGTCTTTGCCTATCGCAAGGGAGAGGATCTGCACCTCGGTCGAGTCAAAGAAGGTGCTGATCTCACCTTTTAAATCGATCTTCAGGATCTTGCCATCATCGCCGGTGCCAACATATATATTACCCTTGCTATCTTCCACAAGGCACCAGGCATAAAGCTGGTCGCAATCAGCTAGCCTTGCTAGCCGAGGCGATAATCTGAGGTAGCCCTTGTAGGAGACAGCGATGTTCTCAAGCTCACCGCTTAGAAAATCTCGTGCTGTATCCAGGGTAAAGCGTTGGGTAGTGATCCCCAGGCAGGCTGCATGGAGCGAAAGTACGATCAGAAGTGCTGCTATATATCTCATCTCAGACTTCTCCTTTTGCGTTAATGCACACAATAATACAACCTTATGATAATTTATTCACCATTACTATGTATTTTCTCTAGCTTCTTAATCTCCTCCATCTCCAACTACCTTTGTGGTTAACGAGCTGGACTCTTGAATTATTCGCTTGACCGCAATAGAATAATAATGAAATAATAATTCAGAGGAACGAGAATGGAGTGAAAAGATGAGAAAGACAGCCCTCATAACCATCGCAATACTATTCACAGCCGTGCTCCTAAGCCCGCTTTGCGCCGAGGAGACCCGCTATGCCCTGCTCATCGGCATAGACAAGTATAATTCCTCCGGAATATCGGAGCTTGCCGGCGCTTGCAACGATGTAAGGCAGTTCGGTAACACACTAATCAGATACGCCGGCTTCGAGTCCGATAATGTCGTTGTGCTAACCAGCGACCAGATGGAGAACTACAAGCCCTACAGCAGCAAAATAATAAAGTACCTTGTGTGGCTTGCTAGTGTTACCAAACCAGATGATTTCTTCGTTTTTTACTTTGCTGGACATGGCATTGAAAAAAGTGGCAAGGCTTATCTGCTTACACAGGAAACTGACCTGACCAATGATTATACCTTCAAGAAGACTACCATCTCCGTCGATGAGCTTCATAAATTTATGAAAAGAATAAAGGCTCGAAAAAGCCTGCAAATAATCGATGCATGTCGCAACGACCCCGACAAGGGACGCGGTGATAAAGACAATACATTGACCAAATCCTTTGCCAGGGCGCTGATGCGAAATGTTCCCTTTGAGGATTATAAGGGGACTGCCTTCAGCTCGACCTTATACTCATGCGCAGCCGGGCAACGAGCTTATGAGTATCCCGGTAAGAACCAGGGCATATTTTCATACTACCTGGTTCAAGGATTGCTCGGTGATGCGACCAATAAACAAGGCGATGTTACCATAGGTACATTAAAGGCATATCTACAGCAGAAAGTACCCAGCGCTGTAAAAAAGGAGATTGGTCCAAACGCTTCCCAGGATCCATGGACCCTCGAAGAAGGCACCGGCGCCTCCATCT
>CAYUVA010000007.1:0-108423 GCA_964448115.1 uncultured bacterium | reverse complement strand
CCTACATCAACACCGACTTATGATCCCAACCCCTGGCAGAAGACCTTCGGGGGAAGTGATGAAGATAAAGGCTATAGCGTGGCCCAGACCACGGATGGGGGATATATTATCGCTGGTACTACATCTTCTTATGGCGCAGGTAACGATGATGTCTATCTTATCAAGACGGATGCTTCGGGGAATATGCTCTGGCAGAAGACATTCGGGGGAAGAAGTTGGGATGAAGGCAGAAGCGTGGCCCAGACCACGGATGGGGGATATATAATCGCTGGTTATACAGGGTCTTATGGCGCAGGTTTTGCTGATGTCTATCTTATCAAGACCGATGCTTCGGGGAATATGCTCTGGCAGAAGACCTTCGGGGGAAGTGATTTTGATTGTGGCAATAGCGTGGCCCAAACCACGGATGGGGGATATATAATCGCTAGTGAAACATGGTCTTATGGCGCAGGTAATTTTGATGTCTATCTTATCAAGACGGATGCTTCGGGGAATATGCTCTGGCAGAAGACCTTCGGGGGAAGTGATGAAGATAAAGGCTATAGCGTCGTCCAGACCACGGATGGAGGATATATAATCGCTGGTTTGTATGATAGTTATTTAATTGCTGGAGGTGATGTCTATCTTATCAAGACGGATGCTTCGGGGAATATGCTCTGGCAGAAGACATTCGGGGGAAGTAGTTTGGATAAAGGCTATAGCGTCGCCCAGACCACGGATGGGGGATATATAGTCGCTGGTTCTACATATTCTTATGGCGCAGGTTCTGCTGATGTCTATCTAATCAAGACGGATGCTTCGGGGAATATGCTTTGGCAGAAGACCTTCGGGGGAAGTAATTCGGATGAAGGCTACAGCGTGGCCCAAACCACGGATGGGGGATATATAATCGCTGGTTCATATGATGGTTTTTTATTTTTTACTGGTGATGTCTATCTTATCAAGACCGATGCTAATGGAAATATGCTCTGGCAGAAGACATTCGGAGGAAGTATGTATGATGAAGGCTATAGCGTGGCCCAGACCACGGATGGGGGATATATAATCGCTGGTTATACAGAGTCTTATGGCGCTGGTTGTACTGATGTCTATCTTATCAAGACCGATGCGGATGGGAACACCGGTCCCCCACCGGAGTGAGGAAAGGCAACACTTGATTGAATTCAGGTGATGAGGAAGATATCGACCTCTGAAGAGGTATAGGGGAGGCTTGAGGCTGGATTAGTCCTTTCAGGGTTTGGCTAATTGATGGGCTATTGTTAACCGTGTGCTTGCGCACACGGCTACGGATATATCCGCCACTTCGTGGCTAGGAAAGGATTACCACTCGCTTAAGCTCGTGGCTCGGATAAGAGCTGGTCATGGCTCGAATAAAACCGAGCCGTGAGCGTGAGCGAGCGGTCATTCAAACCTAGCCGCGAAGTGGGGCGGGGTGTGTAATAGACTTGAGGCTTGAGGCGTGGGGTAGGAAGGAAAAGACCCTCACCCCCCGCCCTCTCCCAGCGGGAATAGGGAGCTATGATCCCCTCTCCCTCTGGGAGAGGGTTAGGGTGAGGGCAAATCCCCTCTAATAAGAGGGGTGGCTGCCGAAGCAGACGGGATGTGTCATATATCAACACCTTAATTTATTCGGGTGTTTTGGGCAAAGATGATCTCTTATGAAGTCTAGGTGCGACTTAAGGGATGAAGTTATTTTGAGCGTTATTCTATGCTGTGCTATACTTCATAGTTGTATTCAACGCAAAATGTAGGAGTTCGATATGTCAAAGCACAATTTAGCAATCATACCCCTTATACTCGCCATCCTATGGTTTCCCCAGCAGAGTTTTCCTGTTACCGAGATACCTGGAGGCTGGATCTGGTCTGACACCACCTGGGATGCAGCCGGCAGCCCTTACTATATCCAGGGCAATGTAACCGTTCAGCCTGGGGTAACGTTAACTA
The DNA here is from genome assembly GCA_964448115.1 of uncultured bacterium. Taxonomy (GTDB): domain Bacteria; phylum CAYUVA01; class CAYUVA01; order CAYUVA01; family CAYUVA01; genus CAYUVA01. The sequence goes on along the minus strand of CAYUVA010000007.1, from coordinate 106,479 downwards.
TCGATCCTGGTGTCGAGGTCAACTTCCGAGGTGTATATTCACTCAAGATAAACGGCATTATCAAGGCTATCGGTGATGCAAATGCGCAGATTACCTTTACTGCTGGCAGACCCTTTCGCCCGCCGCGGGCAGGGGACTGGAACACTATTGACCTCAATGTCAGCGCGGTCGGTGCCACTTATGACACTGGCGGTAAGTATGTGGATGGGTGCGCCTTTGTCTGGTGCAATTTTTACTGGGGGACAACAGCAGTGATGGCGCTAAAAGGCTCAATTCCCTACATGGCGAACTGTAATATAAATCGCATGCTTGTCGGCGGTGTTGGCTTTTCCGCCCAGGGCACACCGGAGGTTCATTTTGAGAACAATATAATCCAGAACTGTCCGGCTCAGGGTATGGTCTATAATATTCCCGGGACTAAGGGGTACATTCAGGACAACATTTTCAAGACCTGCGGGGGTGGACTGTATATCCACATGAATAGCTTAGCCTTCCCTTGCACGCCGATAATCAGCGGCAATCTCTTCGAGTCGAATAAGGATGCAAATGCAGGGGGCATTTATGTGGTCAACTCGGCGCCAATAATTCGAGATAATTTATTTATAACAAACCGAGCCGAATATATCGTAAACAACGGCGATGGAGGTGGTATGTGTATGATCAACTCCGCTGCTGTCGTGGAGAGAAACCAGTTCATCAGCAACAAGGCAGACCTATCAGGGGGAGCCATAGCCATTTACAATGATAGCATTCTCAACTATGGAACCTTAACCATTCGAGGCAATTTTTTCAGCGGCAATACCTGCGATAAATACGGCGCTGCTATCTATTACAACAAGGGGTTGAATGACCAGGGCAAGCTTCTTGTCGGCGGCAATATCTTCAGTGAAAACAAGGCTAATCTGGGCGGCGGTGCCTGTGCATTGGTGAATTGCAACGGCGATTTCATCTCTAACATGTTCTATCGCAACCGTTCCATGATGGATACCGCGCCGGGAAGCGGGGGAGCGGTAGCGCTCTATCTATCCAACCCTAGTTTTTATGACTGCCTGTTTTGGGAGAACGAGGTCAATGTCATCTTCGGTGCGCATGGAGGGGCGATCTATGCAGCACAATCGCAATCAGCACCCAATTTTTACGGTTGTTGGTTCATTGACAATGTCGGTGAGACGCTGTTCGGCATCGGCGCATCGGCTCTGTATGACTGCATCTTAACCGGCAGTGAGCAGCAAGCGATCCTTGGCGATCCGGCAGTGGTCAGGTATTGCGATCTCTCTGGCAACCATGAGGAGGCGATAAAGAGGCGCGACACGAATAGCACTTATACAACCTATGCCTTTGATAATTACTGGGGCACAACCGATCCAGCAGAGATTGAGGCTCTGATCTACGATCAGCAGGATGATCGCAACCTGGGAAGGGTGATGGTGGGCAATCCGATGAGCGACCACTATCGCCGATCCTGGTCAACTGAAGGGGGGAGCAACCGCCGTCGCAACCTGAGCATGATCCCGGTTGATATGGACAGCCTTCTCATCGGTTCTACCTCCACTGGCAAAGTGATAACCTCTCCTATTGTATTGCGCGGGGATGGTAGCCGGGCTTATGTCGGATGCGATGACGGGACTTTGCTCGGTGTCAATGATGATGCGACAGTGGATGTTATAGATATTTTGTCATCGACCATCATCGCTTCTGCAGCAGTAGGTAGCAAGGGTGATATCGCAGTTGCCGAACAGGATGGGATCCTCTATCGATATGATTCCAATGAGACAATGCTTTGGTCTTATACTTTGGATGGCGATGTTACTGGCGGATTGGCATTTTCAACCGAGGACACTATCCTGGTTGGTACCTGGGCTGGCACGCTTTATAGCCTGTCCTCACAAGGGTCGGTCAACTGGACTTATGGAGTTGGAGGAAGCATAACCTCAGCTCCTGCTGTTGGTTATGACTACAGGATTTACCTGGCAGCCATGGATAATTATCTTTATGCTCTCAATTCCGATGGTACCCTGGCGTGGAGCTTCGATTCCGGCAGTTCCATAAGCAGATCTCCATTGCTTGATGATTCCTCTAATATCTACTTGCTTAATGATGCCCCCCAGATATACAAACTGAATAAGCAAGGCACCTTGAAGTGGAGCTATACTCCTGAAGGCGGGGTTAATATCACTTCCCCGCTGGCAGTGGCTTCGGATGACACAATAGTTTTCGGAGATGATACCGGTAAGCTGTATGGATTGCGTGAAGGTGAGGTTCTTTGGAGCTATCAAGCATCTGGTGGCATAACTGCTGCACCAGTGATCGATATGGAAGGGAATATCTTTTTTGGAGATCAGGGCAACAACTTTTATGCATTGGATGAGCATGGTCAGGAGCTGCTGAGTGTATCGGTTAGCGGACCTGTTCAACACGGAGCTGCTGTGAAGCTGACCGGGGGCTTGGTGGCAGCAACCGAAAGCGATATTTTATTCATCTACAATCCAACCCCGACACCGACTACGACCCCGACCATGACATTCACGCCCACGGCTACGAGCACCGCCTCGCCGACCGCCACTCCAACATCGACCCTGACAACCTTGCCCACCACTACCCCAACGATTACCGACACCCCCACCGATACCCCCACCAAGACGCCTACATGGTCTCCGACCAATACGCCTTTACCCACTGGTACTCCGACCGAGACCACCATTCCCACCTCATCTCCAACATCCACTCCGAGCAGCACCCCGACCGCTACCCCGACCTGGACACAAACGCCGACCTCAAGTCCGACCATGACCCCGACAAACTCGCCTACTCCAACCAAGACGCCTACTGCGACCAGCACATTGGAGCCAACCTGGACAGAAACATCCACTCCCAGCCGAACTCCAACCGAGACCCCGCCCTATACAAACACGCCGACGGCTACATGCACGCCGACCATTACGCCCACACCAAAGGCGACACCGGCGGTCATGCTTGGTGGTTACTGGGATACAAGGGCAATCGGGAACCTGCCACCTATCAACATAACCCTTCTAGCACTGGTAAGCGACAGTGAAGGGATCTCGAATATATCCAAGGTTGAGCTGCTATTTCAGGGCACAGGGACTGGCCTATTCCTTTATGATGATGGGCAACATGGAGACCTGGCTGCTGGAGACGGCATCTATGGATTCTTGGTCTCGGTGCAGGAGGGCATACCTTCGGGATATTATCCGTTAGAGGTGAGGGCAGCCAATAAGCAGGGTCGTTTCAGCCTTATCTGGCCATACCTGTGGAGTAACGATTAGTTATGTTGGCTATTACTTGGGAGAGGGAGCAATAATTTAAACTGATAGTTTAAGTAAGAATAAATAACATGCGGAAAAGGCTACTAATTTGTACTGACATTCAAAACGCCAGCAGTTTCATTGCTTTTGCCAAAGCAACTGGTGGTGGCGAGGTAAACCAGCATCTTTTATCCAAAATCCCCCTTGATGCAAAGCTCGATAATATAACCTTGCATACCTTGACCGATGTGAAGGATTCAGGCTTGAGGGGTATGCTTGGGACCCTAATTGCACTCAGGCGGGAGCGCTTTTGCGAGGCGCTTATGATGAACCCTGGCTTCAAGTGGCTTTTGATAACAATCATTATAGGTGCTGAAAAGATATTTTGCTGGGATAAAGAAGAGAATCGTTATATTCCCTGGCTGAAAGCCCATTTATTTTACCTAAAGGATAGAATTTCAATTTTATTAAATCCTGTAAAGGTTAAACTTGAGGCGCTTTACCAATCGCTCCTTTTTTTCTTTGAACACCTAAGAGCGCTAATTGGCCTACTAGTCTCAGGAGTATCTCAGGGGATCAAGTATATCATCGGTAAATCGACTGAGTTGTTCATTATCTCAGTGAAGTGGTTATCCTATAAAGTAGGTCGCGTTAAATGGTATGTATATCTAGGTCTCAGGCATTTTCGTCACCAGGCGCCTAAGTTCTTGTATAAGATTCTAGCGGTTCCGGTGGCGCTCTTACTGCTGTTTATCTCAAGTATCTATCTGGTGCTCAAGAAAAAGATCACCGGCGGCAAATATAAAATCACTTTCCAGGAGGAGAACATTGGACAAAAGAACCAAGGCAAAGATCAGCTTTAAGTTGACCAATCTCCCATCAATTATGGGTGCTAAACTTAAGGCATTTGGTATTGCATTGCTGGCCATCCTTACCATCCTTATCATCGTCATCAAGCTGTGCACTGTCTATGTGCGTCCTTATGAGGCGGGTATCAAAGTGGTGAAGATCGGTGTGAAACGAGGAGTAAAGGAGAAGGTTTACAGCCCGGGTATTCACTTAGTTATCCCCTTCGGCGTGGAGCGAATGTATCGATTCCCTGTAAATATGCAACTGCTCGAGTTCACCCAGTTTCCATCTCGTTACGCTTATGACATCGATATGGTCAAAGCTGCCAGGATCCAAACATCAGACGGCTTCTTTGTGGATGTCGATCTGAGTATCCTTTACCACCTGTCTGATCCATATAAGGTAATGACCACCCTGGGTCCGGGGAGACTTTACTATACCAACGGCATCATTCCCAAGGCTGAACCCATCTTGAAGGAAGCGCTCGGTGTATTGACCACGGAGGACTTCTATAACAGCCCGCTACGCTACGAAAAATCGCAATTGGCAAAGCAACTGCTTAACCAGGAACTTAACCCCATGGGCATCACCATCGACGATATTCTCATTCGTTTCTTTGTTTACAGCGAGGAGATCCAAAAGAATATCGAGGAGAAGAAGCTGAAAGACCAGCTCGTTTTCAAGAACCAGGCAGAGGCAAAGGCTAAGAAAGAGGAAGCTATTCTTAAAAAGACGATCGAAGAGGGAAAAGCAACCGTGGCAATAAAGCTCGAAGAGGGAAAGGCTTATGTAGTAAAAAGAGAAGCGGAAAAAGAGCTGTATGTTCGTAAGCAACGCGCTGAGGCAGATCTTCTTATCAAGATGGCTGAAGCCAGGCGCACAGAGCTAAAGAATAAGGCACTTCAGGGCACCGGGTCCGAACACTTGGTCGGCTTGAAGATGGCAGATGTACTGCAAGGGCTTGATGTCATTATAATACCAAGCGATGGTGATCACGGGCTTAATCCTTTGAACCTGAAAAGGAATCTTGAGCTTTTTGGAATCTCTGCCCAATAACCTCAAGGAGGAATTAAAGAATGAATAGTAATAGAGGAATCAATAAGTTATCGAACTTGGTGTTAGTCTTTTTAGCACTTTGCATTCTGCAAGGATGCATTCCCCATACAACCGGACCAACAGAGGTTGGAGTCAGGGTACGCAAACTGGCGCTATTCCATAAAAAGGGAGTTGAAGACAAGGTATATCAACCCGGCTCCACTTTCTTCTTTCTTCCCTTTATTAATGATTGGTACACCTTCGATACCAGGCTCCAGAACATGGAGATGACCCTGGATGTCAAGAGTGGTGATCGCAGGGAGCGGGACGATCTGCTATTCAAAACAATAGACGGCAACGACATCGGCTTGGATGTGATAATTAGCTTTCGCATTGATCCGCAAAAGGCACCATTCATCCTTCAACATGTTGCAAAGAGTGACCGTGAGTTAAAAGACAAGATAACCCGCGCCGTTGCCAGGAGCCGCACCAGGGATATCTTCGGCGAGTTGAAGACAGAGGAATTTTACAATGCTGCTCTGCGTGCACAAAAGGCTCAGGAGGCACTTGATGAGCTAAACGAAATCTTGAATAGGTATGGTATCATCGTTGAACGCGTATCAACCAAGGACTATCGCTTTAATCCCGCCTATCAAAAAGCTATAGAGGATAAGAAGATCGCGGATCAATTAGTAGAGAAAAACCGATCCGCTACCAGGGCAGCCGAAGAGGAATATTTAATGCGAGTCGAGGAAGCGCAGGGAAAGGTAAATGAGATGATCGCCAAGGCTGACGGAGAGTATAAAAAAGCTAAGATCGAGGCAGATGCCTACTTTGAGCAGCAAAAACTGCGAGCACAAGCAATAGAGGCTGAAGGAATAGCTGAAGCACAGGGTATTCGTGCAATGAACGAAGCATTGACCGGCTCCGGCGGAGAGGTCATGGTCAAGCTGAGAATAGCAGAAGCACTGCAAGGCAAACGGCTTATTTTGTTACCCGTATCGCAATCTGGCATGGACTTGAAAACTCTCGATATGAATAAACTGCTGGAAACCTATGGACTAATGGGTATGAAGGGGAAAAGCAAGCCAAAATAGGAACCAGCAACGAGCTCTGAGAGTCGCTTAACCACAACGACACTAAGCGCTGGGAGAGGGCCTAGGCGAGGGGCTTTTTTTCCTTGATCACTTTATCACGATAGCACGGTATCACTTCTTTCTTTGTGCCTGAGTGTCTTTGTGGTTTACAAAAGACCTTCAACCCAAATATGGAATTGCATTAGGTAGTTATACAATCTATATTCGTTGGGATAAAGTGAAATGACGGAGAGTTGATCATGGAAGAAAAAGAGATAACTAGCTTTGATGGCACCAAGATCGCCTACCAGATTACCGGCAACAATAAATCTGGCACAATCATCCTGGCTAACGGCTTGGGGGGAAGGTTATCTGCATGGACTCCCATCCTTGAACGGTTTAAGAACCAATACCGCTTCATAGCTTGGGATTATCGAGGCACCTTCAACTCTGATACGCCTGACAATTACGAGCTTCTGGGCGTTGAAGATCATTGCAAGGATCTAAAGCAGATTGTGAGAGTGGAGAATATAGATAGGTTCATACTTGGCGGCTGGAGCATGGGAGTGCAGGTAGCACTCGAATATGCCTATCATCATCGGGAGCAGGTTCGCGGGCTTATCCTGCTCAACGGCACCTATGGTCATCCGTTCAAGACCGCGTTTCGCAGCCCCATATCAAGGTTCGCGCTTCCCAGACTGACCAGGCTTGCGTATAACATATCGCCGGTTCTTACCTGTGGATTCAGGGCTGTCCAGCAGGTCCCAGAGTCGGTGATTTTCTTCGGCAAGCTGACCGGCATGTTTTCCTCAAACATCGATAACCATATAGTTAAACAGGTAGTTAAGGAGTATGCCGGGGTCGATTTCAAGAACTACTTTGCGCTGTTTTTGCACCTGGATAAGCACACCGCCAAAAATTACCTTTCATCGCTAGTTATGCCGACGCTGCTTATTGCCGGCTCCAAGGACATGATGACCCCGCCGGAGGTTACCGAGACAATGCTCTCGCTGATGCCCAATGCGAGCCTGCTAAAGGTTCCTGGTGGCACCCACTACAGCCTCCTCGAGTACCCGGAGTTGATCCTTGAGAGGTTAAAGAAGTTTCTCGAATCGGTAGATGGTAAGGACTAAATATCTCTTCTTGCCTTAATAAGTCGCTATATGAATATAAAACGCCGTATTCTAGATACAACAGATCCCCTAGTTACTGATGGCATTATGCGTCTCGGGGTTTTTAGCAAGCCTTTTCGGTCCATGAATCTTCTGGATGCCCTAATTTTAGGTGGACGATCTATGCGCTGGTTTCGCAGGCTGCGCCTGAAGGAATGGGTTGGATTCGGCATTGTTCACCCTGATTTATACTGCTCGATGATCATCCAGGACGCTAAATATCTGGCATCATCCGCCTTCTATGCCTACAATCGACACACTGGGGAATTCATCGAACATAGTGCGGTAATATGGGATCGATCCGTGAAAATATCAAGCAATCCGTGGAATGATCACTGCCGTCTTAACAAGCGTGGTTACTTTATGGAGTTTTACAATCATTTGGATGCAGGTCGCCACCATATTCGCCTCGACATCAGTGGGTCAAGTTACAAGCCAGCTATTAGAGCTGACCTTACGCTACATCAAGACATCAGCAGCATACAACCTCTAGTTGTCAGTTTGCCGCTTGAGCCTAATCATTATATGTACACTCATAAAGCGCCTTTGGAAGTCGAGGGTAACCTTTGCATCGGGGATAACCAGGTGAAGTTCGATTCCTCAAGAGATTTAGCCAATCTCGATGAACAAAAGGCTTATTATCCATATCACGCACGCTGGCAATGGGCTACCTTCACCGCGAGAGACGAGCAAAACCGGGTCATAGCACTGAATATTGCCAACCAGATGTTCAAGGATCAATCAAATTGCAACGAGAACGCAATATGGATCGATGGTCAGTTATCACTTTTATCATCTGCCCAATTCGATTTTGATCCATCCAAACCTGAAAAGACCTGGTCTATTAAGGAAAAAAGCGGGAATGTAGAGCTTTTCTTCACTCCCGATGGCGGGAAGTTCGAGAAGAGAAATCTTGGCATAGCCCGCATCGATTATTATCAAATGTTCGGATGTTTTCAGGGGTTCTTGGTGGATAATGATGGTAATAAGCATCTCGTTCGCGATTATTACGGCGTGGCAGAAAATATGGATACCTATTTTTAGCGCTGGTTGTGTTGCCCTACAATTAAAATAATAATCCAGTCTTTCTCTTGATTATAGTATTCTTTGCAGCAACCTCTTCGCTCGCCAGAGGAGATTGATCAACCATATCGTTGAATTAGTTAAGATGCGCATGGGTAGCGGATTGTAAAATACCGGCTCCTTTAGATCCTCTCGAGCCCTAATCATACCCTTATTCAATGCCAGTTGCTCAAGCTCGCTGTGCGGATAGATCCTTATCCTGGTAATAAATAGCCCATGCAGCCTGAAAAGCGGACCTAGACGCAGTTTGGCAGAGATCACAAATAAAATGAGCCTAAAAAGCGAAAGCGGCGACTCGCCGGGACCGCCGATCATGAAATTGTATGTAACTGGAATGCTATGCCGCCTGGCGATCAAAGCGGTTCGTTTGATATCCTTGGAGCTTATGTTCTTGCGATAAGCCCTAAGCACGCGATCATCCACTGCATCCGGCGAGAAGCTGAGCTGGTAGCATCCAGCCTCCTTGCATAATTCCACCAACTCGTCATCCAGTGCAGCCTCGTTGAACCATGCAGTCCAGCGCAGTCTAAGCCCCCTTTTTATTATATTGCGGCAGATCTCCTTGGCATGATCGGCTGGGATGTTGAAGACATTGTCAGCAAAGAAAACCTGCTCCACGCCAAAAGCATTTTGTAGTTCCTCAAGCTCATCGACCACATCGACCGGGTCCCTGATGCGCAGCTTATCTCCTGTGAGATACCTGTCGCAGCAATGGATGCACTTAAGCACGCAGCCTCGCTTGGTCTGCACCCCCATTGAATCGGGATGTTTCATGTATTGCTGCAAGGGAAGAATGTCTCGCTTCGGCTTTTTCAGCGCAGAGAAGTTGGGCAGATTAGGATATCCATTGAAAACGACCTGTCCATCAACTCTATGCAGAACTCCAGGTATTTGCTGGGCATTACTCATATCTCCAAGCAGTCGAGGCAGCGTCTCCTCTGCCTCGCCGAAGATGCCGTAATCTATGGCTGGATACATTTTCATCATCTCGCTGGCAAAGATGGAGAAGCCGGTGCCGCCGGCGATAATTATTGCATTGGGAGCCTTTCTTCTCAGCGCGGACAGCACCTGTCCATGCTCCTGAAAGCAGTCATGGTGCCTTCCTACCTTGGCAATCTTGATGTTACGAATGGATAGACCGATCACCTCAGGCTTAAAGTCTTTTATCAAACCTTCAAATCCAGCCACAGGATCATCGACAATGTTAAGGTCAAGCACCATCAGCTCGTGATCGCTCAACGATGAGGCGAGATATGCTAATCCGAGAGGAAAGATGGGCGCCTCGCCTGGCAATGTAGCCGATTGTACAAGTAGTATCTTCATCTTAGCGCGGACGCCTGAGATGTTGTCCGATTAGCCGTGTATCCCCTCGCAATATCGCTTTTATCCCCTTATAGCCAAGTTCAACTAGGCGGGTCAACTTGAACAAAGCGCTAACAAGCGGGGCTGCCTTGTCTGTGTAAAGCAGTTTTACGATCCGGCGATTTGCTAAAATACGAATGGCAAAACGGGGAACAAGCATCAATCCGCATAGATAGACCAGGTAATTCGCATAGCTCTGCTTAGGATGAAAGAACGGATGCCTAAGTATATCACGACTGATATCGCTGATCATGCCTTCATCCACCGCGCGCTTATATAACGGCGTATCCGGGAAGAATATCAGCGATGAAAGACATAGACGGTACGGCTTTTTCAAGCTAAGCAGCAGCTTCAGGGTCTGCATTTTGTCATCCAGGCTCTCCCACGGGGTATCCAGTATGACATGGTAACTTGGCGGGATCAGCCTTCCCTTGAAATCGCTGATCAGGTGCGCAGCCTCCTTTATCTTCTCATTGCTCTCAGAGCGATTGAATATGCTGCGAATCCGCGGACTGCCTGTTTGAATCCCCATCTCGGTATAGACCATGCCGGCATCGAGCAGCAGCTCCATCTTGCTCTTCGAGATGGTATTGGGGCTTACCTGGGTGTAAAAAGGTAGCCTGACCTTCTTAGCATAAAGCTCGGCAAAGCGCTCCAACTCGCCCATTGAGGCTGCGAAAAAGGTATCATCGATGAAGTGTATGCCCTCGATGAACGGATATCTTCGTACCATATCGCAAAGATGCTCGATGAAGCTCTGCGGGCTTCTGCGCCTTAAAAAGCCCTTTCTGCCAAAGATATCCTGCAATGTCGAGTTTGAGCAATAGCTGCATTGATGTGGGCAGCCGCGACTTATCATGGTGCGATAGACCTTCAGCGCACCCCCTTTAGGAGCAGGCATCAATGGCAGCGCCTCATGCAGAACATCGGCGGTCATGGGGATGATCCTCTCCTTGTGCGGCTGGTAAAGATAGTGACCATCGAGGCTGTAGTCAAAGTGGGGCAACTGATCGATATCAAGATATGGCAATAGACGACCCGTATGGATTTTCCCATTGCTCTTGAGGGCGATGTTACCGCAACCAGCTATCTTTTCACCTTTTTTCAAGCGCTCACAGAGTTGAAGCAGCGCCTGTTCCCCCTCTCCGATGCAGACCATGTCAACATGCTCCAGGCACTGCTTTGGCGCACAGGTAGGATGTATTCCACCCCAGATAATCGGCGCTGTCAGCCGTGTTTTCAGGTGCTTGGTGATCTGCAATGCGCGGTCGAAATACTGGCTCATAAAAGATATTCCAACCAGATCAGCATCGCTACACAGATCTGCTATCTTTTCGATAATTGAAGTAGGATATTTGTAAATATAATCACCCCTATGTCTGAGTAGCTCTATACCACCAGGAAGGAATATGCACCTTACCTGATGACCGTGCTCCTTAAGAAACGAGCTTAGACTCCTCACCCCGAAGGCGCTGATATCTTGCGGGGTCGGCGTTACCAGGCAGACCTTCATCATTAAGGGAGGCTCGAGGGATTAGGAGCATTATTGAGATATTGATTGGATGGGGCACAATAATAATAGTGCTCGAGGTCGCCCGGATAATGATTGTCCTCCAAGTAAGGCATGTAAGCCTCCTCGCCGCATAAAGTAGCCTTGAAGAAAGCGGTTATATACCCTTTGGCTATCTCATTTGCGAGCGCTGGCTCGATCCTGCTCGGTGAGCAATCAGCACTCCACTCTTGATATGAAGGCGGAAATAAGAAACACGCATCGGTTGCGCTGTAATGTCCGCCATTTAACATATTAATCCATACCTTGAGCGGAGACTCGCAGTACATGAAGGCATCCTTTACCCGCCGATTGGAGTCAAGGAAATAATCGCAAATACCATCAAGTTCGCCCTGTATAAGAAAAAATGGCTTGCCGAAGTGCTCCGGGAAGGGGTAGATCAGCACAGGGTTCATCGGCGCAATCGCATCAACGAACTCCAGAAGGTAGCCTGCCATCATGGCAGTGGTGCCGCCGTAGCTGTGCCCGGTGATGCCAAGACGACCGAGACTCAACATGCCACGAAGGAAGCTATCATTGTCATTATTGTATCCGCGCAATATACCATACAAAAAATAGCAGTCGGCAAGGCGGTCGATGACGGTGTGCAGGATCTCCATGGGATTATATAGAATGGGCATGGTCGGCGTATTCGTGAAAACAGCGTTAGCATAGTGATCCGGCGCGACAACTACGAATCCATGGCTCGCCAGGTGCTCGCAGAGCGTATAATTCTGGAATCGGATCGCCTGGTTGCCGTGGCTGAAGATAATCACCGGATAGGGAGCACCAGAGACATCAGGCTCCGCATCCCGATAGGCACTGGTCCCTGCGGGCAGGATCTCCTCGAGGTAATCGCCGTAAAAGCTAGCCATGATCTCCCACGCCCAGTTCGGCAGGTCTCCGATCATATCCGATACCGTATTGCGCTCCCCGCCGGGTAAGCAGGGATACCAGATCTCGACCGGAAAGGTTCGGAACATCATTCCATAGACCTCGAAGCGGGTATAATCGACCATGGTGGCAGTACGCACCCCGACATGGTAACTCCCCGGCTCGGTAGGAGAAGGGACAACAATTGATGGAGGTGATTGAAAAGCATGATATCCCAAGAGAAACCTCTCTGCTAAAACTGGGTTATTCGATAGCAGACAAAGGATGATCATGCCAATAATAAGTGACTTGGAGTGGTTATGAGCCATTGAAGAATCGGTTATATAACTGCCATTAACTCTCATATTCGATCTCCTGCTTTATATTTACCTCTCCCCTACTCTGTAACATAAAGCGCTGGCCACCAGGCGATATTCCCCGCGTAGTCCTCGGTATAAACCTCAAGCAGCAGGTTGGATGGCGGCAAACTGCCGGTTATGGGAACAATAAGCATCCACAGGTCATCTCCCGCTGTCCAATCGCCAGGCGGTCCATTATCACTAAGCTCTATGCCGGTCGGCATGTCGTTGTAGTAGAGCTCCAATGGTGTTATGTTCACATCAGTGCAGAAAACAGCAAGTGTAAGCACTCCCCCGCCTGTGGAGGCTAACCTGGTATCCATATATCCGCCAATGGCGAGCAGGGGAGGCTCCCTGTCAATGACCACCACGACCCCCGGCTTCACTGGATCTTCTACATTATCGACATCGTCGTGTGCCCGGGAGCGGATGGTATATTGCCCGCTCTTGGGGAGCTGCCACTCATAAGCCCATTCCTCTCCCCCGCTGGCGGTTACCCAGTTATTGCCGTTGTCAAAGGTAAGCTCAACATACTTGATATTGGAGACATCATCTACCGCCGTGCCCCTGATGGTGTATTTGTTACCGCCGATGAACTGACCTTGCTGGGGCTGATCGATGAAGCTCTCCGGCAGGCTCTGGTCCTGGATGGACCACTCTACATTGGACCAGTCTGATTCGTACAGCTTGGCGTTTCTGTCCTTGACTCGATAGAAGTACTTAATGCCATGATTGAGATGCTGGAATGTATATTCCGTGCCCGGTATCCACCCGGAGTCTGAAGATACGCTCTGGAAGTTGTCAACGCTCATCTCTGCATAATACTCGATTGCTCCGCTTTCGAACTCATCGGTCCATTTTACCAGGTTGGAATCCCCTGCTGTATAGGCAGGTTCCTTGTATATCCTCGGTGGAGTCGGCGCGTCCTTGGTGTGAGTTGGAGTAAATGATGGCGTGGCTGAAGGAGTCCGGGTCGGAGTTTGGGTTATAGTAGGAGTATCGGTCGCTGTCCAACTGGCAGTCGGGGTCGGAGTGAAGGTATTCGTATCGATTGTAGTATAGGCATCCTCAAAGGGAGGTGGAGATTCTTCGTTGCCGACATTATCATACCCGATGGTATAGAAGCGATACATCCCATTGCCTAGTGTCGTTGAGAAGCTGATCGGGCTAGTGTTAAAAAATCCATCGTACTGGACATACTCCTCGTGATACCCGTCCTTTTTATACCACAAAGCCACATGCTTGAAGCCGCTTACATCTTCTTGTTGCACAACGAAGGGAATGTTGAAATCAGGGGAATATGTAATCGGCGGCAATGAGGATACCTGTGTAGCCGGCGGGAAGGCATCCTGCGTGGAACTGACCAATTCAGACCAGTCGGATATCCCGTTGTAAATGTTCTTTGCCCTTGCTCGATAATAGTATTTTGTACCATGCCCCAGGTTGGTGAATGTATAGTACTTGCGGGTCAACCATCCGCTCGGGGTGGGAAGCGGGCAGCCGGGTGAAGTACAGCATTGTGCCTCAAAATACAGTGCTCCATCTCCGGGTGTGTTATTCCAGCGAAATGTATTGGTTGTGCCAATAGAATATGTTGGCATCGGGCTTGGTATCGGGGGGGGCGGCTCGGTAGGCGTGCTTGTAGGGGTAACTGTCGGCGTCCAGGTTGGAATCGCTGTGCTCGTCAAGGTAGGTGTCATGGTCGGCGTATTGGTCTCAAGGTTTATTGATTGACCGTAGCTAGGGGAGATATTAAGTATTGCAAGCATCAGTATGGCGCCAATAGCCAATGCTATTCTCTGTAGTCTATATTTCATAAACCATCTCATGGCTCAATGTTACGCTCCATCACAAAGTTACTCATCTTATTATAGCAAAGAATTGGACTCCTATCCAACAACTCTCTGAGTCCACTTATTTTGAAGTTTTCTTATCGCGAAAGCGGATTATCCCCAGCTTTGCCATGGCTGGTACCATAAACAGGTCTGCCGCCAGGGCGACTGCCAAAACCATTGGCATTAGCGTCCCCATCATACGAGTGGAGAAGTAATCGCTTATGACAAACGGTGAGAAACCGATCGCAAGGATCACCGTAGTCTGAATGATCGCCCTGCCCGTGAAATGAAATGTCTCATAAAGGGCATTGTCGATATTTTCGTTTCGCGAAGATTCCAGCTTTAGGCGACTTAAAAAATGTATGGTATCATCAACTCCCAAGCCGATTGCCATCATACATATAGCCATGACATCCGAATCGACTGCATCCCAGAAATAACCCAGGTATCCAAGCAGGAATAACAAAGGTAATATGTTCGGTACCATGCTCATCAAGCCTACCCTTGCAGAACGCAACCCGATTACCATCAAGATAGTTATGCTCAAGATAGCAAAGGCAAGCCCCCGCCGCTGCCCGATAACCAAATCATCTAACCACCTGCCAAGAATGTATGTATAGCCGCTTGCCTGAACGGTAACATTACTGTCAAAGTAGCTGGCAGCCATCTCATTGATCCGGTCGCCGATAAGGGAAGTATTGCGAAAGGCGTGATCCAGGATGCGCGCCGAAAGCCTCAGCTTGCGCCTATTAAAATCTACAATACGCTCCAGATCGCTCTCGCTAGACATCTCGAATAGCAGCAGGTACTGAGCGATCAGCGCCCTGGAGCCGGGCAGTTCATTTACCGAGCTAAAATTCAAATCAGACTCGATCGCCATCACACTATGAATCCTTTTAATGATATCCACTAGCGAGGTTACATGATCAACATCATCTATGGATAGGATTTCATCTTGGAACTTGGACAACTGGGACAGGAAAAAGGGTTCCATTACCCCACCTTCTTTACCGGTATCGATAAAGACATCCATGAAGTTGGTGCCGTGGAAGTGATCGCGGAAATAGCGATCGGCTATGCGGATGTGGTTGCTCTCATCCAGCCGTTTGCTCATATCGGTCTCGATCTTAATCCTGAGAAAGCCATCAATGCCAAGCAAGATAATGATAGTAAAGGTAATAAGTACCAGGACCGGCTTCTTGGTAGATACAACTCGACAAAACCTTATAACCTTGTCGAGCAGATCGCGTACACGATTCCCCTTTTTTACTCTCAGGAAGTACCTTTTATCGACCAGGGAGACAAGAACCGGCACCAATACAAGGGCAAGCATCAAGGCTATTGCCACGCCGAATCCGAGCACTACGCCTAGCAGTTGAAAGCCCGGCGAGGGGACAAAGGACATGGACGCGAAACCTACTAAAGTAGTTAGGGATGTATGCATACAAGCCTTACCTACCTCGGCGCCACTTTTTGTTATCGCATCCATCTTGGACAGACCATTATCAAGTTCGAGACTATAAGCATTGCAAAGATGAATGATATCGCTGAAGGCTACTATCAGCACCACCGAGGGAACGAGCGCCATGAGTATATTAATCTCGCGATCCAATATGACCGCAAAAGCCATTGTCCACGATACCGAGACCATGGCTATTCCCATGGTGATCAGTACCGGGATGAACTGGCGATAAAAGGCGAAAACAGCCAGTGATAGAAAAAGGATACATATCGGGAAAATAAGAAATATATTTAGATATGACTGGCGAATGACCTCAGCTATCTGAGCCTGCAAGCCTGCAAAGTGAATATCTCTCCGCTTGTAGCCAGCATCCAGGAAAACATCTACTATCGATTGATAGATTTCATACAGCTTCTCCACTGGTCGTTGTCGGTTCGGGATCATATAAACAAGCATGGCGGTATGATTGCCATCTGCCGATATATAAAAGTTCCTATATAAATCGTCAGAGCAAAGCTCCGAGATTACTTGCTCGGATGGTATTTTATCTTTTATCACTAGCTGATAATAAGGGATGATGGTTAGTTCCCCCGTAGAGCCTTCCATTTTCTCTGCGCTTAAGATGCTATCCACCCGCTCTATATCCTCAAGGCTTTCGATCTTGTTCACCATCTGTTTTAGCCTTTGGATCTCTTCAGGGCTAAATGGTTTTGGCAGTTTAAATCCCACCGCGAAGATCTCATCGGAGCCGAACTGATCGATTAGATTACGATAAGTACGGTATAAGGGATCGTCGCCAAAGAACATCTTTGGCACCGATGATGCCAAAACTCCCTGGGAAATGATCGCCAGGCTTATCAGAGTGATTGCTAAAGTGGCGATGATTATCGCAGCTCGCTGCCGAGTGAAAAAGGCGATATAACGGTACAGGATTGCGCCCCTTGAGCTGTGGTTGTAATTCTTATAACTGCTTAGAGGTAAATGACATAAGAATACCTACATTTTTTATCATAACATCTATATTCGCATAGATCACATCTATTTACCCAATAACCCGACCATGTATGTTTTCTGAAGGGGGATTAGCTCGAGATCCAGCTTGCAAGGGAATCGATTGGGTGTATTTTAGTTTGGCTGTGTCTGGCTTTGGTCTCTCAGTCGCGCGTGCTCAGGGTGGATGAACGGGGTCTCGCTAAAGGCTATCTTTACTACCTCATCCATTGTCTCTGCTGGGAAGAAGGTCATGTCTTTTACAATGTTTTCGGGCAGGTCTGAGATCTCCTTCTCGTTTTCCTTTGGTATGATCACCTTGTATATCCCCTGTCTATGAGCAGCTAACGCTTTTTCCTTTAATCCACCTATTTTAAGCACCCTTCCACGCAGGGTTATTTCCCCTGTCATTGCCACTTCTCCGAGTACAGGCTTCTGTATGAGCGAGCTGATCATTGCGACCGCTATGGTGATCCCAGCGCTGGGACCATCTTTAGGAATTGCGCCTTCCGGTACATGCAAGTGGATATCTATTTTCTGGTAGAAGTCCTTGGGCAAACCAAGCATTTCAGAGCGTGATCGTATATAACTAAGGGCAGCTTGGGCGGATTCCTTCATAACATCACCTAACTGTCCGGTCAGGCTCAGGTTTCCCTTGCCATCCACAACCACCGCTTCTGTTATTAGCACTTGCCCGCCGATCTCGGTCCAGGCAAGCCCATGCGCCATGCCGATGGTATCCTTCTTATCAGTGGCTAAAAGGCTGAATTTTTCAGTACCCAGCAGGTCGTGAACCATGTCGGAATCAATGATTATATCTCCCTTTAGTTCACCCTTGAGCAACTTCTTGGTTACCTTTCGACAGATCGATGAGATCTCCCGTTCCAGGTTTCGCACCCCTGCTTCTCGTGTGTATTTTCTGATGATATCGATAAGTCCTTCTTCAGTGAAAATTATTTTTTCATCCTTGAGTCCATGCGCATCAAGCTGCTTAGGCACAAGGAATTTCTCGGCTATCTTTATCTTTTCTTCCTCGGTGTATCCTGGCAAACGAATGATCTCCATTCTGTCCTTCAGGGCAGGCGGTATTGTGTGCAGCACATTTGCTGTGGTGATGAACAGGACATTCGATAGGTCGAAATCTACCTCCAGGTAATGGTCGCTAAAGCTGTCATTCTGCTCTGGATCGAGCACCTCCAACAGGGCTGAGGATGGATCTCCACGAAAATCGCTTCCAATTTTGTCGATCTCATCCATCAAGAATACAGGATTATTGGAGCCGGCTCGTCTTATGGCTTGGATTATTCTTCCAGGCAGCGCAGCCACATAGGTTCGGCGATGCCCTCTGATCTCAGCCTCATCATGCACACCGCCCAACGATATGCGGATGAACTTGCGATCCAGTGCACGAGCTATCGATTTTCCAAGCGAGGTCTTCCCTACCCCGGGCGGTCCAACGAAACAAAGAATGGGACCCCGAAGTTTCTTTACTTTTTGCTGCACTGCAAGGTATTCGATTATTCGATCCTTGACCTCCCTTAGACCATAGTGATCCTCTTCGAGAATCGTCTCTGCCCTTTTTAGATCTTCATTGTCCTTAGTGGAGATCTTCCATGGAAGGTTGATCAGCCACTCTATATAGTTTCTGATCACTGCCGCCTCGGCGAACATCGGGGTCATGGTCTCCAGCTTCCTTAGTTCCTTGCGAGCCTTTTCCTCGACCTCGGGGGGCATATTTGCTTTTTCTATTCTCTCCTTGAGCTCATCTATATCCTCTGCAAATTTGTCTTTTTTGCCCAGTTCCTTTCGGATCGCCTTCATCTGCTCGTTCAGATAGTACTCCTTTTGCGAGGTCTCCATCTGGTTTTTTACTCGATTTTTCACTCTTTTTTCGGTAACCGCAACCTCTATTGCTTCATCGATCAACATGGAGAGATAGTCCATGCGGTCGAATGGCTCAATCATTTCGAGCAGCTTTTGTCTTTTTTCCACCGAGGTTTCTATGAACCCTGCCACATAATCTATGACCTCATCGCTGGAGCGCATCTTTTTAAGTCCGCGTTGCACCTCTGATGATATCTTGGCTCCGACTTTGAGTGCATAATCGAGTTGCGCCATGAGCCTATTTATATAGTCCGATGCGGTGTTACTGGGGATCGATTCGGTCTCAAGTTCATCAGCCTCGACCTCGAAGAATCCGTCTCTTTCGTCGAGCAAGCTTTTTATCTCAGCCCGATTCAATCCTTCGACCAAGATCTTTACCGTGTTATCGGGTAGCTTGATGACCTGTATAATCTGTGAGATGGTGCCGACCTTGAAGATATCCTCATAGGAAGGCTTGTCCAGCGAGGCATCTTTCTGGGCGGTTAGAAAGATGCGGTTCTTGCTTTTATTGCCAGCGTATTCAAGCGCTTCAATCGATGATTCCCTGCCCACAAAAAGCGGGATGATCATCTTGGGAAAGATCACTATATCACGAAGCGGTAGAACCGATAGTATCTCGCTGTCTTTTTTATCAAACATCATTAGAGCTTTCTTCCTCCTTGCCTCTAAGCGGCACCTCATGTGCCTGGATTACCTTATCGATAATTCCATAATCGAGTGCCTGTTGTGCGGTCATAAAGAAGTCTCGTTCAGAGTCGCGGCGGATCTTTTCAACTGATTGCCCGGTATGAGAGGCGAGTATCTGATTGATCTCCTCCCTTATGCGTAGGATCTCCTTTGAGTGTATCTCAATGTCGCTAGCCTGTCCCTGGAATCCACCCATAGGCTGGTGGATCATTATGCGAGCATGAGGCAAGGCAAACCGCTTACCCTTGGCGCCGGCAGCCAACAACACCGCTCCCATCGAGGCTGCCTGACCGATACATATAGTTGAGACAGGGGGACGAATATATTGCATAGTGTCATAGATCGCCAAGCCTGCGGTGATAATGCCCCCCGGATTGTTAAGGTACAAAGAGATGTCCTTCTCTGGATCTTCTGCTTCCAGATACAGAAGCTGTGCGATTGTAAGGTTCGATATCCAGTCATCGATCGGCTGACCAATGAAGATTATGTTATCCTTCAGCAGACGAGAGAAGATATCATAAGAGCGATCTCCCCTGCTGGTCTGTTCTATGACAAACGGTATTGTACCGACCATTCTTTCATCTCCAGGATTATTCATCGTTTTACATCAATACTTATAGCCAAGATAATGGCCCTGATCAAGAAACCATAGATATATTTCAGAATACCTTAGGATACTCATTCCTCCTGTTTGTTGTCATCCCGGCTGTCCTCCTGTGCACCGGGAACATCCTCCACCATCTGCGGGGGCTGGTAATGTGTCGAGTTCTCAAAAATAAACCTTTTCACCTTTTCCATCTTAAGGTCGTTAAGATAATCATCCCAACCATCCTCGCTTACCAGTTCCTCTTTTAAGGCAGCGGCAGTGGTCTTCTTTTCCGCAGCCTCCCTGGCAAGGGCATCCTCAGCCTCTGCCTCAGAGACCTCGATATTCTCCTCCTGGGCTATTTTATTCAAAACTAGGTACGATTTTATCTTGTTTTTCGTTATCTTGCGGTAGATCTCATAGTACTGGTTTGAACTATCCACATTCGGGAAATCGCGCTTGAATTGTTCATCGACCATGGACTCAGGGAACTTGACAACGCTATCGCTAACAACCTTATCTACTACCATATTAGGGATTCTTTCCTTGGTATTTTTATCGTGCTCCTTCCTCAGTTGTTCTTTGATCCAATTCCTCAGCGATTCCATATTCTCTATGTCCTTGAATGATCTAGCGAACTCATCGTTCAACGCGGGGAACTTGATCTGTTTGATCTCCTTGACCTTGATATGAACCTTGCAGTTCTTGCCAGCTAGCTTGTTATCGTAATAATCGTCGGGCAGAGTCAGCTCTATATCCTTAATATCCCCGATTTTCATCCCGATGAAGTTATCCTCGAACTTGGTGCCGCTGAAGATGCGGTCGGTGCCGACAACAGTTTGAAGGATCTGCGGCTGAGAAGGCTCAACCTTGATGTCGCCGATCTTTCCAGAGAGGCTAAAGACAACCAGGTCTCCCTCCTCTACAGGGTCCTCCTCCTTTGGGATAGCCTGTGCCTGTCTTTCCTGAAGGATGCGTAGTTGTCGATTCATCTCCTCCTCGCTGACCTCAAATTCGGGGATATCGACCGTAACTCCCTTATACTGAGCAGGCTCAATCTCACCTATATAATGGATGCCAAATGTAAACTCGAAGCTCCCGTCCTCTTTCAGCTCCGACTCATCTATGGACGGCATAACTGCCGGGGTTAAGCCGGTCTGTTCGTAAGCCTCGCTGAAGTGAGTGGTCATCAACGAGGTCTTAAGTTCCTCCTCGGCTTCTTGCTTCTTATGCCTTTTCACCAGGGATAATGGAGCCTTGCCTTTCCTGAAGCCGGGGATCTCCATCTGGTTACGATATTTGATGAAGATCTTCTCCAGCTCCTCATCGACTGTCTCTTTAGGAATTACTGCCCTGAATTTCTTGTAGAGTTCCTTTTCTTCGATAGTCTCTAGTTTCATTGCTGTCCTTCCAGCTTATGGTTGGTCAACTCTAGTGCGAGAGGGGGGACTTGAACCCCCACGGGTCGCCCCACTGGATCCTAAGTCCAGCGCGTCTGCCAATTCCGCCACTCTCGCCTAGCCAAGATTTATAAGTATATTACATTAGAACCTGCTTGTCTAACAAGTATTATGCACAAACTGTTCCATTCTTTGCCCCTGGTGTAGTCTCGCTAATGGTCTCTATGAGTTGTTTTAGTTATCATTGAAAATAATAAACCTTCGATATATAAAGCATTCACGGATGCTGTTTAAGCATATTAAAGGAGAAAGAAACCATGAGGACAGCATACCTTGATTGCTTCTGTGGAATCAGTGGCGATATGTTCCTAAGCGCCTTTATCGATTGCCTAGATGACCCAGGTTGGATCATTGCTGAACTGGATAAGTTACATCTTCCTGGCACCAGAGTCATTTTTCATAAGGTAAGGAAAAATGGCATCAGCGCCACTCAAATGCTCGTGGAATCAAGCGATGAGGCAAAACATAGAAGTTATCATCAATTAAAACAGATCCTGCATGAAAGTGATCTCCCCGAATCGGTAATAACCATCTCCAGCAAAATCTTGAAGACTATCGCCAAGGCAGAATCGGTGGTGCATGGAGTCGATATATCCGAGGTACATTTTCATGAGATCGGTGGTCTGGATACGGTAATAGATGCGGCAGGGGCAGCGATCCTGGTTAGCAGGCTTGGGATCGAAAAGCTCTACTGCTCGCCGATACATGTAGGTTCTGGAATGGTTGATACGGCTCACGGTGTACTGCCGGTGCCTGCACCAGCGACCCTGGAGATACTCAAAGGAGTGCCCATCTATAGCCTGGATGTTAAAAAAGAGCTTACCACCCCCACCGGGGCAGCAATTGCAAAGACCTTTGCCCATCGCTTCACCGACATGCCACCCATTAAGGCGGAGAGGATCGGCTACGGCGCTGGAAAGGCAGATCTGCCCCAGATACCGAATCTGCTGCGGGTAGTGATCGGATTACATGAGGACGAGCTTAAACTATCCAGTGTTACACTTATTGAGACTAATATAGATGACATGAATCCGGAGCTATACGGTAACCTCATGGATGTTCTTTTCGAGCATAATGCCTTAGACGCATGCATCATTCCGATGATCATGAAGAAATCCCGCCCGGGACTTTTGTTGCAGGTAATGGCAAGAAAGGACGATGTCGAGGACTTGGTGGACCTGATATTTCTTCACACCTCAACGCTAGGTGTGCGACTTAGGGAAGTACATCGCAAGACCCTGCGCCGTGAACAATCCTATGTTGACACCGTCTATGGCAGGGTAAAGGTTAAAAAATCTTATCGCGGAAAAGAGATCCACGCCATAACGCCGGAGTACGAATCAGTTAAGGAGCTGGCTAATCGACTCGGCATTCCGATGAAGCTGATATACGAGGAGGTCATAAGGGCTACCGTGCCCAAAAGGCATCGTTCCCAAGGAGATAATGGGTAAATCTTGCCAATATAAGGCTTAATAATGGCATTGTATCTTTTTATTATTGGTCTGGTATGGATATCGGGATATTATGGTTTTGCCCTGCTTGCGCCTGGATTGCCCCCATTGAGCCATGGAATGGTCGAGTATCTTTTAAGCAGCCTGTTATGTATGTCGATCATATTTATATGCCTAAAGTACCTGCCGTTGCTTAGGCTAGATACAAAGCGTGGCGCTATGGTGCTTCTGATCTCTGCGGTCGCTGAGATCTTATTCGGTATCCTTTTCGAGTTTCATGGTCTCTCAAGCCTTTTCCTGCTTTATTTCTGCATAGTAGGGGGACTTATAGCAGCCGGATACATTCGCTCGGTTGAACTGTTGATCGCTATTGTTATAAGCGTTGCCATCATCGATCCTGTGGGATTGCTACTTGGACCGGGGAAAATAGCCTCCACTTATGATCCCATAACCTACCTGGTAACCTTTCGTTTTCCTTTATGGGGCACGGAGCTTATCGAGCCGGTTTTTGCTTTAGGCGACCTGATCTTTCTGGTTATATTTTATCGTTGCTCTGTTTTGATGGGATTTGAGGTAAAAGGTGGACTTTCGCTTATGTATCTTGGTTTGCCTATCGCGCTGCTTGCTGCTGCATTATTCCAGACCCCCATACCTGCGCTGCCTTTTATTGCTGGTATTTATATCTTGTTATACGGCAGGGACTTATTAAGATTCAATCCGCAGTTTAAAAATATTTTCAGGTATTGTATGATCATTATTGGAAGTTTTGCGCTTTTTGCAGCTATAAGCTTAACTTTGGAACAACCGGGAAGCTAAGGGAGCAGGCAGGATATGGAGAACCTGTCGTTTAAAGATTACTATATCCAGAAGGGAATAAGATCGGCTTATTACTACGATTCCTACCTGTGCGTGCATGTCTATCGCAGGCATTATGGCAGGTTTGCTGTGCTGAAGAAATTTCATCCCCGTTTAAATAATACAGGATTCCTTTCCAAGTATTTTGAAAGGCTCGAGTCTGTTGCTGACAAAAAGATAGACCAGGCTTGCCGCATATTCGACTTCGGCACCTTCAATCAAGAAGGCTATGTTGGCGAGGAATATGTGCCAGGCACACGATTGTCAACCATCTTGGACCAGCTTGCGCAGTCGAATACTCGTCCGCCACTTGACTTAGCGCTGATATCTCTCTACTCGCTAGCCAAGGCGATAAAAAGATTCCATGAGCAAGGAATAATGCACGGCGGCATCTCCCCGAGGAGCATATTCATCCCTGCTAAACTCGAGTTCGTTCTCACCGACTTTCATTTAGCAGCCACTGCCCTTTCCTGCGGCATCGAACCGGATGCGCTAGATAGACCTTTCATGGCTCCGGAGATCCTTGCCGGACAAGCTCTTTGCCGATCGTCTGATATATACTCGGTTGCCGCGCTGGGATTCTATGTATTGGCTAATGAACAGTATCATGTTGAGCAGGATTTTGAGCAACAGAGCACAAAGATCCTGAGAGATTTCGGCATGCAGGAATTTATGCCCGATCTGCTTGAGCTGCTCAAAGGCTGCCTGGTCGCTGACCCTGGAAATCGCTTAGACAGCCCTGAAAAGCTCTACCACAAGATGGAAACGCTGATGCAACCTTACTTCTCCAGGGATCGCTCAGCGGTTAAATACTTCATGGAGGACCTCATCGCTGGCGACCTTGAGAGTGAGCAAGAGGAGCTAAAACAGCTAGGTTCCGAGTTTGCCAAGACCCTGTCCATTACTATGCTTGATTACGAGCAGTTCGACCAGGCGGTCAAAGAGGATATAGACAAACAAGCAAGCCAATCGCTCGACTCGGAGCTTGGCGAAATATTTTCTGAACCTACCGAGAGCTTAGGGGCAGATGAAGAGACCTACCAGGAAGCTCAACAAGAAACTGCGCCCCCAAAAGATACAACTGAAGAAGACAAGAAACCTTTTGACATAGAGGTAAGCGAGGAAGAACTCGAAGCAATAAGATCTTCTATAGGAATCGAGGATGAATCCAGCGAAAGCGAGCTAGCCGAGGACGAAGACGAACAACCGATAAGCTACTCTTTGCAGGATGTCCAACATTTCTTTGAGGATGAACAGGAAAGTATCGAGGAGATGGAAGGAGAAGCCCTTTCGGAAGAAGACGAGGACGAGGATTGGGAGGAAAAAAGGATCTCACAAATCGAGGAAGAAATCGCCGCCTCGGAATCGGTATCAACCGAGCAAATTGAGGTAAGCACTTCTCAAGAGGGATCTGAATCCTACACAGATGAACAGGATCAGGAAGAAAAAGGTCTCGATCTTGCCGAAGAGGTGAAGCTATCCGAGGAGATCCCTACTGATACGGTTATCGATAAGGCTATGATAGATGATGCACTGGAGGACACCGAAGAATACGGTGAAGATGAAGAATATACCGAAACCGAGGCATTGGACCCTGTTGAAGGGACCGAGACTGCTCAAGAGGGTGAACAGCTATCCAGTGAAACACTGCCGAGCGAGGATATATATGATCGTTATGATGCTAGCCAGGTGGTGATCCATAAGAAGTTTGACATCCCCGCCAAGAGCGAGGAGGAAATACAAAAAGAAAGGGATACGTTGGAGAGCAAGCGCCAAAAGGAACAGAAACTGCTCGATGAACAGGAGAGAGAGGATCAAGTAATTAGCATCTCTCCTAAAAAAGCGAAATATATTCGCATCGGGTTTATCGCCTTTTTCTTTCTGATAATATTTGGCGGGCTTCTTTATTATGCGGAGACTCACTACGATGACTGGTTCGAGGCTTGGGGGGACAAGGCTTTTATCAACGATGATTACCAGAAGGCGCTGAGGTTCTATAACATAGCCCTAAAGAATGCTCCAGACAATGTCGAATTAAAGCAAAAGATATACAAGACCAAACTTAGGATAGAGGGTTTGCAGCCTTCAAGCCATCCAAGTAAACCAGTGCCAAAGACTGAACCTTCCGAAGAAGTGGAGAATCAGCAGCAATTAAAATAGCCAGCCAGGATTACCTCTTGCGTAGAGTAAACTGCACCTCGAGATAGAAGTACACATCGACCGGGATGCCGTTCTGCAGAGCAGGCTTGAATCTCCATTTTTTCACCGCTTTTATAGCCTCCTGCTCGAAGTACTCATGCGAGCTTCGTATAACAGTGATCTGATTGGGGTCTATAGTGCCGTCTTTTAATATAACAACCTCAAGAAGTACAGACCCTTCGATCCTGGTTTGTCTTAAGATCTCCGGGTACTTCGGCTCCACTTTTGTGCTAGGTATGATCTTAGGCGGATTTGTGTAGCCTCTTTGTGGACCTGTGCTTACCGGTGGTCCCTGCGGTTCTCCGAACAGTACGATAGCATCCTCTGGGATTTCTATTGGATCCGGTTCCTCCGGCTCCCACTCGTATATCTCCTCTGGCTCTTCAGGATTGGGGTCTGGAATAGGTTTTGGCTTTCTTTTTTCCCTTTTCTTCTTTTTCACCTCAGGGGTGGGTTGTTCCTTCTTTGGAAGCGGCACAAAGACTATTGGTCTTTTATACTCGCGCGCGGTGCTCCCCTTGAAGCCGCCGAACTTAGGCCAGACCATGTATAGCAGAACTATATGGATGATGATGGCGATGAAAATAGCCCATTCGAGGATATTTTTTTCCTCTTTCCTTATCTTTTCCCTGTATTCTTCATCAAAGATGAAAAGAGGTTCTGATTGTCTATGTTTGTGTCGAGTCGGTTCCTGTCCCTGGGTCTCCAATTTACATAGCCCCCCATGAAGAGATTTCTTCCTTTGCCGGCAATGCGATGTTCTTTACTCCAAGCTGCTTAAGCTCATCCAAGACATCGATTGTGCATCCATATTCAGCCTCTGGATCCGTGTGCACGATGACGAACTTGTTAGGATTGATGTCCAGTTTTGGCTTTATATAAGGCTGAATGTCGCTAAGGTTGGCTGGGCTTCTGTCCAGGCTTATCTCGCACCCGGGGGCGATGTAGATATAGACGGCATGTATCTCGGCAGTAGCCTTTTCGGGATCATCCTTGGGCAGTGCGAAATCGATGCCTTTCCTGGCTGCAAAGACTGTAGTTACCATGAAAAAGACTATTAACAAGAAGGCTACATCAGCCATGGAGGCGCTAGGGATCTCGCTGGTAACCTGCATTCTTCGTTTTATCTTCATATATAATCAGCTCCCCTTGATTACTCCTCGATTTCCTGCAAAGTTGGTAGGTTTATATTGACCACCTTTGCCTCTCTTAGTTGATCGAGTACATCGTCAAGATACCTGTATTTTACCTTCTCATCGCATTTGATCACAAACTGCTTGTGAGGATTGTCCTTGATTAAAAGCGCCGCCCGAGGGTATATATCGGTCAAGGTAATTGGATCTCCGTCGAAGTGGATGCTGAGGTCCTCTTTTATGGATATGATGGTAGCGTTCTTGGGGATCTCCACGCGATACTGCGATTTTGGCAGGTTTACGGTTGTCTTGTCCTTGCTGAAGGTCGTGGTTACCATGAAAAATACGATGAGCAAAAAGGCGATATCAGCCATGGAGGCGCTGGGGATCTTTGACTCTACTTTCATCTTGCGCTGATACTTCATTGCCTCCGATCACTCCTTTTATTCCACATCCGGTGTTCGATCGATGATCATATTAGCAATCTCTTCCATCTCAATGGTGAGCTTGTTTACATGATTCACAAAGGCATTATAGAAGAACTGAATGGGAACGGCGATGGCAAGACCGGTGGCGGTGGTTATTAGCGCTTCTGAAATGCCCAGGGCAACCAGAGCTGGATTATTAAGCCCCTGCTTGGCAATGACATCAAAGGATTTGATCATACCGCTGACCGTACCGAGAAATCCTATCATGGGTGCTACATTCGCCACCGTCGCCAGCCAGATAAGGTTGCCTTCCAGCCTTGACATCTGGGTGCCGGACACTTGCTCGATAACTCTTTCAACCGCACGACGCCCTTCGTTGTATTTCATCAAGCCGGTCTTTACTATGACTGGGATGGGACCCTTTGATGTAGGCTCATCGCAGATCTCCTGGGCTTGTTGGATCTTGCCTGCATCTATACTTTCCTTGATCCGACCTGAGAATGCCTTGATATTAATCGAGTTCCTCTTGTAATGGATAGCTCTTTCGATAACAAAGGCTACACCGACAATGGAGATGAATAGCAGCGGCCACATCATAGGTCCGCCCTTGTGGAACAGCTCTAGCAGGTAAAACTGGACACCAAACACCTAACGAAACCTCCTGCAATTGATTATCATACTAGTTTTCATGTACATCATAATCCTTAAAGCATAGCTTGGTCATCTGGATACCCAGGCAAACAAGCGAACTCTTTTTATTATTACTGTTTCCTTTTGTCAACCTTGTGACAATATACCAGATGCTTTTTTTCAAGACAAACAGCTTTGGGTCGCTTTTTTGCACAAACATTAAAGGCTTCAGGGCACCTAGGGGTAAAAGGGCAGCCACGGGAATCAGAAATTGAGGAACCGATCTCTCCTTTAAGCTCCAAAGGAAGCTTACCAGGCTGATAGGGATCCGGCACCGCTGCGATCAGCGACCTGGTATAGGGGTGAGCTGGTTTCTCGAAAATATGATAGCTATCGCCCTGCTCCATAATTTGTCCTCCGTAAAGAACGGTTACTCGATCACAGATCATTCGCACCACTCTCAGGTCATGAGATATGAACAAAATGGTCAAACCAAGCTCGCTGCGCAGCTTCTTGAGCAGATTCAGTATGCCCCCTTGCACTGAGACATCCAGTGCTGAGACCGGCTCATCGCAGATAAGCAGCTCTGGCTCGGTTGCCAATGCTCTTGCCAAGCCGATCCTCTGCCTTTGACCGCCACTGAACTCGTTGGGATATCGATAATAAGCATCCTCCTCCAAGCCCATGCGATCAAGCAAGCCATTTACATAACCAAGCAGCCTGCTCTTGTGGACAATGCGATGGGTTAAGGCAACCTCAGCGATGACCCCGCCTACGGTCAGACGGGGATTAAGGCTTGAATAGGGGTCCTGGAAAACCATCTGTATATCCTTGCGAATTAACTTTAGATATTTGCCCTTAACTCTCGTTATATCCTTATTTTTCCAGGCGATCAATCCACCATCTGGCTTATATAGGCGAACGATACAACGGGCTATGGTGCTCTTTCCGCTCCCCGACTCCCCTATCAGCCCCATGATCTCTCCCCGCTGAACTTGGACGGTTACATTATCAACTGCGGTCAGTACCCTAGTTCCCAAACCAGGTAATCCGCTCTTATAGGGAAATGTTTTTAACAGATCCCTGATGGTCAATATCGGCTCTGGGGTATTGCTTGATTGAATATCCATTATCTTGCCAGCTTGTTGCTGTATATATGACACCTTACCTTGTGTCCTTTAGTCAGCTCTAATAAAGGAGGCATTGATGCGGAACAAGGTTGGAACGACTCGCTGCATCGGGGATCGAAATGACAGCCTTCAGGAAGATCATAAGGACTAGGTACCCTGCCTGGTATGGTCGGGATAAGGGAATGGGCATCAAAACTATCCTTCAAACTCGTAGCGCAGGATAGAAGCGCTCTGCTGTAGGGATGGGCAGGTTGATTCAAGAATTCCCTTATGGGAGCTTCTTCTACTATCTTACCGCTATACATGACTATCACACGATCAGCTATGCGAGAGATAACACCCAGATCATGAGTAACAAAGATCATGGAAAGAGCGAGCTTCTTTTGCAATTCCGCCAACAGGTTCAGGACCTGGTTCTGGATGGTTACATCTATAGCAGTGGTCGGCTCATCGGCGATGAGTATGTCCGGCTGGCATGATATAGCCATAGCGATCATAACTCGTTGCCTCATGCCACCGCTAAGCTGATGGGGATATTTCCTGAAGTTGTAGTCCACATCCGGGATCTCCACCTGGGCAAGCAGCCTAAGAGCTTCATCTTTGGCTGCCTTATTATCCATCCCTTTATGAATGATTAGAGCCTCGGTAACCTGGCTGCCTACCCTTATCACTGGATTAAGCGAGGTCATCGGCTCCTGGAAGATCATAGATATTCGATTACCCCTTATTTCTCGAAGCTCACGGGAGTTTAATCTTAAAATATCCATGCCATCAAATATTACACTTCCTGACAATATTCTACCCGGTGCAGGAACCAATCCGAGAATGGAAAGGCATAATAGGCTCTTACCGCAGCCCGACTCGCCGACCACGCCAAGGGTTTCTCCTCGATACAGGCTAAACGAAACTTGATCGACCGCTTTAACCAGACCTTGTTCAGTGTCGAAAACAGTGGTCAGATCATCGACCCGGAGAATCTCCCTATTCGCTTTATTCGACATTGTGCTTCCAGGTAGATATCCTTTTATTATTACAATCTGATGTCAAGTATCAACTAGCTAACTCTTGCTAAAAGTGATCGATTATCTATACTTGTAGCTAAGATAAAGCCATGAAGCCGCACTACAAAGAAAAAGACGATCCCTTCTGGGTGATGTACTCCAAGATAATGATCATCGTGCTCTTCGCATTCACACTACGCTTATGGCATATCGTAGCCTTCAATCCAATAACCATCCAGCCGGAGAAAGATGCCTACAAGAAGTATCCCTACTCGGTCTTATTCTCCGGCGATGCTTTGAGCTACCAGCAAAGAGCAAGCGACATCATAGAAGGTAAGGGATACAATGTGCCTTTCCAACCGCCAGGTTACGCGGCATTCCTGGCTATAATCTATTTATTGACTGGGGTGAACCTTTTTGGAGCCAAGTTGATCGGCGCAGTTCTTGGCACCATTACAGCAGTGCTGGTTTACCTTGGGGGCAGATATATAGTGGGTAAGGATGCTGCATTTCTGGCAGGATTTTTTACAGCCTTATCCTTTGGTCAAGGGATACTAGCCGGGTCGCTTAACTCAGAGGTTCTTTATTCGCTGTTGCTTATCATAGTGTTTTATATAATGGCAAAATTACCGGAGAGGACAACAAAAATAGGGTGCATCGTTCTTGGGTTCATTATGGGGATCACCGCCCTGGTGCGTTCAGAGTTCGTTCTAGTTGGTGCACTAATGCTTATTTGGCTTTTTTTTCATGTCAGATTTTCAATTAAAGATCGCATACGCTACCTTGTGTTAATAGCAATCGGGTCTATTGCGGTCATAGCTCCCTGGACGGTCAGGAACTATTTCTACATGAAGGAGTACAATAAAAGGCACGGCACCGAGATCACCGTATTTATCCCCATTTCTCTCAATGGTCCGCTTAATTTCTTCATAGGCAATAATCCCAAGGCAAGCGGAGGCTTCGACAGGCAGGCATTTGGCAAGATCTTCAACATCAAGCCGGAAAAGGGGGATATCTTCAAGCCGTTCAAGTACGGCTACCGGATGGGAGCTGATTATATAAGCAAGAACTTCGGCGAGTTTGTACTTTTGGCTAAAAGAAAACTGTACTATTTTCTTGATGGCTTCAGGCATGGTTTCTTCATCAGCAATATACCTAGCGGACTGAACGGATATATTAGGGAGGGGGATGTCTTTATACCGCTAGGGGAGTCGTTCAAGTGGATAATGGTTGCTCTGATGCTTTGCGGAATGGTCTTTTGCTTTATTATGAGAAGAAGCACCATGCTTTTAATCGTTGCAGTTATATTGGGCACTTGTCTGGTCAATATCCTTTTTTTCGGTTTGGCAAGGTCTGCATTAGCCATTTTTACCATGTTTTATCTGCTCATAGCCTTTCCAATAGCCGCGTTGGCAAGATGGTTGGTGCGTGAGTATGCACAGGAGGCGCTGATCATATTTATCCTGTTGGTGATCGGGATCTTTGTGGTCGAGTATCTTACTTATGGCGACTGTATCTTAATGCGTGTAACCAAAGGCACGGATCCAAGCCTTATCCCTATTGCGTTCTATAAGCCTTGATTTGCCGGGAGACTTGACATGATGAGCATCAAAAGCCGTGCAATGGATGTCAACCTCTTTTATGGAGTATTGACTAATCGTCTTGAGCTGTTGCCCGAGCTTATTGAGCGCTTAGTCAAGCTCCATGGGGACATCGACTTTCAGAGTGAGCCACAGCCTTTTGACATGACCGATTACTATAATGCAGAGATGGGAGAGGATCTTACGCGTACTTTCATATCCTTTGAGAACATAGTCCCCGTTGAGGGGATCTATCATGTCAAGGATATGGCTGCTGACCTTGAGGATGAATTCAAGATCGGCGCAAACAGGGTTTTCAACCTTGATCCTGGGTATCTTGATTTCTTCAAGGTGGTTTTACTATCCTACAAGGAGGGTTGGCACAAGGTCTATCTGGTTGATGGTGTCTGGGCAGATCCAACACTCTATTACTACAAGGGCAACTACTATCCCTTTCATTGGAGCTTTCCTGACTTCAAGGCTGGCTATTACAACGATATTTTTCAGACCATCCGCCAGCTCTATAAGCAGAAGGTAAGGCACTAGTTATAAGGAACAGATAAATCCCAACTTGACGGAGTACCTCTTAATCGATAAAATTACATTAAGTATAATTGAGGTGATTAGAAACCGTTAAATATCCATTAACAGAATTGCACACCTTAAAACAACCAATATATGCTGGAAACGGGATGAGCAGATGAGATTTACCGCCTTAATTACTAAGGAAGAAACTTGGTATGTGGCACACTGCATAGAAATTGGAGTTGTTAGCCAAGGCAAGACCATTGAAGAAGCACAGGCAAACCTGAAAGAGGCGGTTGAATTGTATATTGAGAGCTTTGGCATCGATGATTTACCTGAAAACATCGGAGAAGTTGTCTTATATCCACTCGAGGTATTCACGGGTGCCTAAGTTACCAATTCTCTCCGGCGATGAACTTATAAAGATTCTATGTCAGGAGGGATTTTCAGTTGTTAGGAAAAAAGGAAGTCATGTTAGTTTGGAAAAGGGAGAGCATAAAACAGTCGTCCCCTTACATGATGAGATTGCCAAAGGAACTCTACTTGGTATCTTAAAACAATGCGGACTTTCTAAAGAGGACCTTTTACAATTGATGAAAAGAAGATAAGGTAAAGGCATCATGGAACCAAAAGACATCGAACGGCTCAAGACAGTCATCGATTCGCTGGCATCCAAAGAGACGCTCAAGGAGAGCCTCAAGGGAATCGTTGATGTGATCCTCGCCTTTGAGGAGCTAGCTGCCGTCTCGATTTGGTTGAAGCAGGGCGAGGATAAGATCCGCTGCGAGGAGGCATCCGGCACCCATGCGCAAGAAATACTCGGCTGGGAGGTAGAGCTCGGCGAGGGTCTGGTGGGCAGGGTCGCCAAGTTCAATGCCATGGAGACTATCGATGCATCCAGCCCCATCCACGCTGAGGAGATCGATGAGGCAATCGGTTTTTTATCCGGCGACCTGGCTGCGTATCCGCTAAAGTCTGCTGAGGGTGAATGCTATGGCGTCATCGAGTTCATCGGTTACCCCGAGGTTCAGGGTATCTTCAACGACCGGGCTTTTTCATCACTGCTCGCCGAGATAGCTCAATTAACTGGTATAGCCCTTCATGACAAGCACCTCTCCAACAATCAATGTTAACTTTTTAAGTCCAGGAACTCTAGTCATGTATCATAACTTCAAGATAAGAACCAATAAACGAGTGGAACTGGTCAGCATCACCTCGCAGATTGCGGATATAATAGCCGAAAGCGAGATCGATTCAGGCATAGCCGTGGTTTATGTTCCGCATACTA
This sequence comes from uncultured bacterium, assembly GCA_964448115.1. GTDB lineage: Bacteria > CAYUVA01 > CAYUVA01 > CAYUVA01 > CAYUVA01 > CAYUVA01. Next base: position 72,731 of record CAYUVA010000007.1, on the reverse strand, counting down.
CCTGCGGGATTACTATCAACGAGAACGCTGACCCAAGCGTTGCTGCCGATATTATCATGGAGTTAAATAAGCTGATTCCTTTCGATGACAACTACGCCCATACGGAGGGTAACTCGGCAGCACATATCAAATCGAGCGTGATAGGGAGCTCGGTAAACCTTATCATAGAGAATGGTTCAATCCTGCTCGGCACATGGCAGGGGATCTTTCTATGCGAGTTCGATGGACCCAGGACTAGGTCTGTGTTAGTTAAGGTTCTTGGCGGCTAATATTGTGGCTTAAAGATCTTTCCTGCGATATTTTACCTTCTCTACGATCTTGAGGCGATAAAGCGCCCTTGCCAAGGCAGCCTGCGCTCGTGCGGTATCAATGGTATCGTCAATGTGAGCTAGCCTCTCCTGTGCTCTCTTTAATGCTTGCTCAGCGCGCTGGTAGTCTATCTCCTCGGGCGACTCCACTATATCTACCAATACTCGTACCCTCTCCGGCGTAACCTGTACAAATCCGCCGCAGGCGAAAAAGTCATGCTCCTCACCCTTATCATCAGTGTAATAGAGGATGCCGGTATCGAGCAATCCATCAAAATATGTGTGCCCTGCCATGAATCCGTAATATCCATCAGTACAGGGCGCTACCACCTCTTTTGCCATAGTGGAGACAACCTGTTTCTCAGGCGATATTATATCCAACTGAAGGTACTCGGGTATTGTGGTCATTATTACTTGCCCTTTTTCATTTTCTCAGCTTTTTCGAGCACATCCTCGATAGTTCCAACCATGTAGAATGCCTGCTCTGGGATATCATCGAGTTTTCCTTCCACGATCTCCTTGAAGCCGCGGATGGTATCCTCCAGCTTCACATAAACACCAGGTCTTCCTGTAAATGACTCGGCGACATTGAATGGCTGGGAGAGGAATCTTTGGATCTTTCTTGCCCTGGCAACGGTGAGCTTATCCTCCTCGGAAAGCTCCTCCATGCCCAGAATAGCGATGATATCCTGAAGCTCCTTGTATGTTTGCAGTGTTTCCTGTACCTCTCTGGCTATATTGTAATGCTCCTCGCCGAGTATCCTCGGATCCAGGATCTTGGAGGTGCTGTCCAGGGGATCCACAGCCGGATAGATACCTAGCTCTGAGAGCGATCTTGACAGAACGGTGGTGGCATCGAGGTGAGCAAAGGTGGTGGCAGGTGCGGGGTCGGTCAAGTCGTCTGCGGGGACATAGACCGCCTGCACCGATGTGATCGAGCCTTTGCGGGTCGATGTGATGCGCTCCTGCAACTCCCCCATCTCGGTGGCTAGCGTGGGCTGATAACCGACCGCTGAAGGCATCCTTCCCAACAGAGCCGATACCTCGGAGCCAGCCTGGGAGAAACGGAATATATTGTCAATGAACAAAAGAACATCCATTCCTTGATCCCTGAAGAACTCGGCGACAGTAAGAGCGCTTAATGCGACTCGCAAGCGGGCACCGGGGGACTCGGTCATCTGTCCATAGATGAGCGAGGTCTTGTCAATGACGCCAGACTCCTTCATCTCCAGCCACAGGTCATTCCCCTCTCTGGTGCGCTCACCTACCCCGCCAAAGACCGAGAGACCGCCGTGCTCCTTGGCTATGTTATGGATAAGCTCCATGATGATGACCGTCTTACCAACACCTGCACCGCCGAACAGACCGGTCTTGCCACCCTTCATATATGGCTCCAGAAGGTCGATGACCTTGATGCCGGTCTCGAACATCTCGATTGAGGTGGATTGCTCCTCAAAGGAGGGAGCCGGGCGATGGATCGGCCAGCGTTCTCCCTTGGAGATATCATCGAGCTTATCGATGGTTTCGCCTACAACATTGATAACTCTGCCCAGGGTTCTCTTGCCGACCGGCATCGTGATCGGATCCCCTGTATCATCAACTGGCATCCCTCTTACAAGCCCGTCGGTCGGCTTCATTGAAATGCAGCGGCAGGTGTTCTCTCCCAGGTGTTGAGCCACCTCCAACACAACATCAATATCCTTTGTATTGCCGTAGGTTCCCTTCTTGTGTTTTATGGTTAAAGCCTGGTAGATAGGGGGAAGGCTCCCCGAAGGAAACTCAACATCGACTGCCGGACCAATTACCTGAACGACTTTACCAATGTTCTTGCTCATCTGCCCACCTCAAATTTATATGTGATTGAAAGTTTCTTGTTATCATAATCTTTGTAACCATCATTGTTTCAAAGCCTCGGCCCCGCTGGTTACCTCTAGGATCTCAGTGGTGATCTTCTCCTGCCTCAGCTTATTCATGGCAAGAGTCAAGGCATCTATGAGATCCGAGGAGTTATCGGTTGCGTTATCCATTGCCATATACCTGGCAGCTATCTCGCTTGCTCTCGCATTGAGCAACATCAGATAGAAGTTCTGATAGATGCATCTCTTGGAAAGCTCGCTTAGAAGTCGCTCCTTGGATGGCTCAAAGATATGTTCAACAAATCCTTCCTCTGGGTAGCTATACTCATCCTCAATCTCGATCATGGGGATGAGCCTCTCCAGGGTGATCTGTTGCCTTACCGTGTTGAAGAACTTTGTATAAAGGACATAGACCTCATCGATGCGCTTTTCCAGGTAGTTCTGGATGGAGCCGTTTATTATGCCGACCACCTTGGCGTAATCGATATCGCTGATCAGCTCGTTGTCGGTTCTGAACACATCAATATCGTGCTTAATTAGGTAGGAGTTGACCTTTCTTCCTATGGTGGTAACGAAAAGCCCGTATTGACCGCTAAGCCTTCTTATCTCCTCGAGACCGCGTCTGATAATGTTCGTGTTGTATGCTCCGCAAAGCCCCTTATCAGCACTGACAATGATAAGCTCAACATTTTTTACCTCACGCTTCTCGAAGAACGGGTTCTCAGCGAGGGTCAATCCCTTTGCGGCAGATCTCATCATCTCGGCAATAGCCTCGCAGTAGGGTCGGCTCTTTTCAACCAGTTCCTGGGCTTTTCTAAGCCTGACCGCAGAGACCATCATCATTGCCCTGGTGATCTGTTGAACCTTGATAACGCTACGAATCTTGCGACGGAAGCCGACCAGGCTATGCTCCATCATTGCAGCACTTAGCGCTCGTTGTTTTTTCTTCTTTTTCTTCTTAGCCATACTGCCCAGGATCCCCCTCGGTTACTATTCTGCGGTCGCTGTTTCTTCTTGCTCCTCTTCCTGGTATCCATGTTCCTGCATGAATTTTTCAATAAATTCCTTTAGAACCTTGTCGATCTTATCCTCAGGAAGCTCCTTTTCGAGGGTCTTAGGAAGATCCGGATACCGCTCATCTATGAATCTGTAAAGCTCGCTCTCGAACAGTTGTACATCCTCAACATTTATATCCTTCAGATACTCGTTAATTCCCGCATAAATGATCAGTATCTGCTTGCCGACCGGAAGCGGCTGATACTGCGGTTGTTTGAGGATCTCGACCAGGCGCTCGCCCTTTTCTATCTGAGCCTTTGTTGCAGGGTCAAGCTCAGCCCCGAAACGAGTAAAGGCAGCCAGTTCCCTGAACTGCGCCATGTCAAGTCGAAGCGAGCCGGCGACCTTCTTCATGGTCTTTATCTGGGCAGCGCCACCTACCCTGGATACTGAAAGACCTGCATTGATAGCCGGGCGCTGACCTGCATAAAATAAGTCCGTCTCTAAGAAGATCTGACCATCGGTGATCGAGATGACATTGGTGGGAATATAGGCTGAAAGCTCCCCTGCCTGCGTCTCCACTATGGGTAGCGAGGTCAGCGATCCGCTGCCGTTGTCCTCGTTTAGTTTAGCTGCCCTCTCGAGAAGCCTTGAGTGGAGGTAGAAGACATCGCCAGGATAAGCCTCGCGACCGGGTGGCCTGCGCAACAACAGCGAAAGCTGCCTGTAGGCTGCTGCCTGCTTGGATAGATCATCATATATGGTCAGGGCGTGCATACCATTGTACAAGAAGTACTCAGCCATGGCGCAGCCAGCGTAAGGGGCGATATAGATAAGCGGGGCTGGATCGGATGCGTTGGCAGCAACCACGATAGTATATTCCATGGCGCCGTTATCCTCGAGCACCTTAACAGTGCGTGCAACTGTGGATGCCTTCTGACCGCAGGCGACATACACGCAATAGACATCGGTATCGCGCTGATTGATTATCGTATCAACTGCCAGGGCGGTCTTGCCTATCTGCCGGTCAGCGATGATAAGTTCCCTTTGACCCCTTCCGATTGGTATCATCGAGTCGATAGCCTTGATGCCGGTCTGCAACGGCTCATGCACTGGTCTTCGATCTACTACCGAAGGAGCTATCCTCTCGATGGGATAGTATTCTTTGATATCGATGGGTCCCTTGCCATCCAAGGGCTGTCCCAGGGGATTGACCACCCTTCCGAGCATGTTTTTTCCGACCGGGACGCTGATGATCCTTCGGGTTCTCTTGGCAGTATCGCCCTCCTTGATATGTTCATAATCACCAAGGATAACAGCACCGACATTATCCTCCTCAAGGTTCAAGGCGATCCCGAAAACCTGGTTGGGGAACTCGATAAGCTCTTCAGCCATGACCTTATTCAAGCCATGAATCCTGCAGACTCCATCGCCAGCGTAGATTACAGTACCTACCTCGTCTATATCCGCCTTAACCTCGTAGCTCTCGATCTGATCCTTAATGATTCGGGAGATCTCCTCAGCCTTAATTCGCATTATCGCCCCCTGTTATATGTCTTGTCATTTTTATTAGTTGATTTTTAGTCGAAAAGTCCATCAATGTATCGCCAATGCGAGCAATGAATCCGCCTAGAATAGAGGGATCCACCTCTTTTTGAAGCTCTATTTTTTTGCCGACCAGCCTAGCAAGTTTCTCCTTGACATCAGCCTCGACCTCAGCAACAAGCTCGAAAGGCGTGATCAAGGAAGCTCTTACGATACCCTTCTCTTCGTTCTGTCTTTGATGATACAGGTCGATAACTTCGGGTAGTATCGCTATTCTATTCTTTTCCACCAGAACGAGAAGGAAATTCTTAGTTATGGTTGAAAGCTCCAACTTATCGCAGACCATGGCAAGCAGCTTTTTCTTGTCCTCCTTGGTTGCCTTGAAGCTCTCTAAAACCGCCTTAAGCTGTTCGGATTCATCATACACCTGTTGAAAAGCCTTTAGTTCCTCCAAGCGCTGTTCTATCTTCCCATCCTTTGCAGCCAGCTCATAGAATGCCTTGGTGTATCGTTTTGAGATGCTATAGTATTTCATATCAGTTCCTGGTCGAGGTTCTTTTTATCCAAACCCTTATCGATGAGTTTTTGCTGTATAGTCTTGCTCCTCTTCAGGGAGCTTTTTATCTTGGATTCAGCGCTTGAGATCGCATCGGATACCACGAAGGTCAGCAGCTCTTTCTTAGCTTTATCGATCTGTTCCTCGATCTGTCGAGACAGATCGGTTTTTATCTTCTCTAGTTTCTTTTCGGTCTGCTCGATCAACTGCTGTTTTTCCCTTTCGATGCTTTGCTTCCCCTCGGAGATTATCCTTTCAATCTCGGTCGAGGCATCTGCCAGGGCTTGTTTTGCTTGATCTAATTGCTGATCCGCCTCATTAACCATCTCTCTTGAGTTTTCCAGGTTTTGCCTGATCTCGTTAGTTCTGCCCCTGAAGAACCTGCCGATTGCTCCGCCAGCCTTCTTGTTAAGCCACCAGAACAAAAGGACTATGAGCAAAAAATCGACCGAGCGCCAGAACCAGGGGTAAGGCGCATGCTCCTCTCCATGTCCCGCTTCACCACCATGCTCGCTTGCAGCCTGGCTCGCTGCCACGCCAGGAGCAAATGAAGCGAATGAAACTATAATAACCATCAAGGGTATAAGCACCCGAATCATGAAAGACATAGCTTGTTTTCTCATCAATTAAGCAGTTTCTCTTTTACCATCTTGGAGATATCAGGTACCTGTTTTTCCAACACCGGTTTCAGCTTTTCAACATCCGCAGCAAGCTCAGCTTTTGCTTTTTCAAGCTCCTTTTGAGCCTCATCTTGTGCTTTTTTGATGGATGCAGATTGTGCTGAGATCACCTCTTGCAGGGTCTCTTCGCGCATGGCCTTTATCTTAGACCTTGCTTGTTCCAGCTTTTCCTTATGTTGCCTGTATAGCTCTTGTCTCATCCTTTGAAGCTCGCTGGCACGAAGCTCGTTTTCCTTCATGTCCTCATCCCTAGATCTCATAGCCTCCAGCGCAGGCTTGATGAAGAACCGGCTACAGACATACATAAACGCCAGGAAGGTAATTAATTGTAGGATCAGAGTGTAATCTATGTTCAACATCGAAGGCGGATTATAACTGCCTGGCTCAGGAAAATCAACCCTTTTTTTACAAGTTTTTATACTTTTTTCATCCAAGCTCTAAAATGTAAAATATCCTTTAATTTCAACAAATTAGTCAGCATCTTTTCCATACGGCAGGGCAAAATCACCCGGATTTTAAGATATTCTTGTCAATTTTTTCACCCAGATGTATCCTTTGTTCCATTAACAATTAAACCCTATTTCAGGATATTATGTTACCAAAGGAGATCAAGAGAAAACTAATCGATGCAGGGTTGCTGATACTAATGTTGGCACTAGGTGTCTTGGGGCAACACCTTCTGACCCGCGGGAGACCTTTTTTCGGGATTTTGCTTTACATTCCAGCCATGGCATGTCTAATTTGCCTCAATCTCAGGATCAAGCCTTTTGAGCCTAAATTCTTCACGGAAAGGATTTCCATAACACTGGAGATCATCCTGGTCCTCCTGGTCTTGCTGGCTACTTTCTTTTTCAAATTCAGTTCAGTTCCCCCTGAGAATCTTGGCATGTCCATCGAGGAGATGGTAAAAAGCTACGATGCCCTCAAGATCATCGAGGGTCTGCCTTACAAGCCCAACTTCGGCTCCATAGAAAGTCATTTCGTCTATGTGCTTGCCTTTTTCATGAAGCATTTCGGTGTAAACCTTTATGTCTTAAGGGCTGCCAGCAAGGTGCTGGGGATCTTGACCGTCCTTTTCACTTATCTTTGCTTGCGTTTTCTCTTCGATGCACGGGGCGCCTTTGCTGGCAGTCTGCTCATGGGGATCTCCCTGTGGGCTACCTCTGAGACGATCAATGCCTGGCGGCAACACACGGTGGCAACTTATGCTGCCTTGGCTTTTGGATTGCTGATATTGGGGATACGAAGGAGTTGGCTGCTTCCATTTCTCTTTTCGGGGGCTATTTTTCTACTAGGGTACAACAGTTACCCTGCTTATCGGACCATTCCGGGAGCGATAATAATCTTTTTGATTTTCCAGGTCGCCTTTAACCTAAAATTCATTGTCGAACATAAATGGCGCCTGCTTGCTTTCACCTTAAGTGCAACCTTGATACTTGTCTTCGTGCTGCTTCCTTATAAGAGCTTCTATTTCCCTGGCAATCTAAAGGAGCGCCTGGTGCATGAGGGCGTATGGGGAGATCCCCTCGGTGTGATCGGCAAGAGGGCTGCCAAGATCTTGACCAGCTTCAATTACCGGTTTTACCCCACTGTCGAGCTGTATGTGCGCCACAACAAGCCGATCTTAAATAGCTTGACCGCGGTTGCTTATATCTTCGGCTTTGTATTGATGTTATTACATTTTCGTCGCTGGGAGTTCAATCTTCTCATAGCGTGGTTTATTGCTGCAATGGCGCCTGGATTGATGTTCGATTGCAGTATAAGGCGCTACATGGGGCTGATGCCGCTTGCCTTCATTCTTGTCGGGTCATTTTTGGTTTTTCTGCATCGGGTCTTATTTTATCTCATAGATCTTATCGGCGAGGGGACCTGGTGGCTTGTTATCGCTGCTCTGATTGCGGTGGTCAGTTGGCAGAACTATCATGAGCTCTTCCCTGATGATTACTCTTGGGGAACCGTGATAACGCGTAGGGAGGAGATCTACGATATGTCAAGGTTCATATCGGATAACTTCGATAAGTATTGCTTTATGCCAATAGTTGGCTCTGACTATGTGTGTCAACTGGTCTTTTATACCTACCCCAGGACTAAAAGTACAACCTACTTTGCGGCAGATCCCAGTGAATTCTATGTCCGAACCCCGAGCTTTAGGCGTTATATCCCGATAATTAAAAAACTGGATAAAGATGCCATGCTGGTCTTGTTCAAAGATGAAGCCCAGCAATGGATGTTTGATATGCTTAGATTTTACTATCCAGGCTGTCAGATCAACAGCCACGACTACACTAAACCCAATGAAAATAAAGGATTCTACTTTATTAGAATCCCGAAAGAGGAGATCTTTGCTATCCAGGGCTTCACCGGGCATCTTGAGGATGATAAAGGCAACAGGATAAGCGGCACTAAGTTGATAAACACGGAGAATGCTGCTTCTGCACTCGAGGTGGAGTTCAAGAAAGACCACCTTTTAGTCGCAGAATCGTTCCTTTACATACCGAGGGCTGGTTCTTATCTTTTTGATGCGACCGAGAAGGAACATCTTGAGCTTATCATCGAGGGGAAAAGGGTCTTGTATTACTTCAAGGGTTCTTTGGCGGAGAGAGGTGCTATCAGGTTGGATGAGGGATTGCATAAGGTCAGCTTGCGATGCCGATTGTATAAATATAGGTATCTTCCACAAATAATGACCAGTTATGGATCCGATGAGTGGCAAGCTATTCCCTTGCAGAGGTTCATCATAAAAAAGTATGGTGCTAATCAAGATAGTTAATTTCTAATCAAAATCCATCGAAAAGTTGATAAAAACATTGTCTATCATCAATGAAGCTATGAAATGGGTTTCTTATGAATGTTTAATGGAGAATTAACAGTATCGTAACACGCTGTTGGAAAGCCGGGTGTTTTCTGAAAACAAGCCCATAAGAGGGATCTCAATCAAATCATCAAATCGAAAAATAACCGCCGCCTAGTGATCGCATCTCTCATCTCTGTTATAATCCTCAAAGTGCGATGCAGGAGACTATTAGCACCAAGTTCGATGAACCGATAGGCGAGCTGCTCAAGGAGATCGAACACCTTAAATCATTGCGCGGGATCAAACGAGACAGCGCACTCGAAAGGCAGATCCATGCGCTAGAGGGACAGGTTCGCCGGCTACAGAAGCTGATCTTTGGCAGGCTGACCCCATGGGAGCGGGTTCTGCTGGCTCGCCACCCTAACCGCCCATATACCCGCGACTTCATCAAGTATATCTTTACCGATTTCATCGAGCTTCACGGCGACAGGCTCGGCGCGGATGACAAGGCAATCGTTACCGGCATCGGCAAGATTGAGGAACAGACCTTCTTCGTTATTGGACACCAGAAGGGCAGAGATTCAAAGGAAAGAATGAAGACAAACTTCGGCATGTGCAAACCAGCCGGCTACCGCAAGGCAATTCGAGTAATGAAGCTCGCCGAGAAATATAGGGCACCGCTATTGACCATAATCGATACCCCCGGTGCCGACCCGACACTCAAGGCTGAACAACATGGACAGGCTTGGGCAATAGCCGAATCACTCGCTACCATGTCAACCCTCAAGACACCGATAATCTCCATCGTTACCGGCGAGGGTGGCAGCGGAGGTGCAATCGCCTTAGCCCTTGCCGATGCCTTGCTGATGCTTCAGTACGCTGTATTCTCGGTGATATCGCCGGAAGGTTGCGCTGCCATTATATATCGCGATGCAGCCGAAGCACCACGCGCTGCCGAGAGCCTAAAGCTAACCGCACCCGATCTCAAGCAACTCGGTATTATAGACCAAGTGGTTCCCGAACCGCTCGGGGGAGCGCATCATAATCACAGGGATACCGCTTTGATAGTGAAACAAATTGTCCTTGAGTATTTTGAAAGATTCAGGACTTTAGACATTGAGCAATTGCTACAAGACAGGTACAATAAGTTCAGACGAATAGGAGTATTTGATCGGGGATGAGATTTATCGCCATTATCCTGAGCTTCACTGCCGTGCTGCTGCTCTATTATACCATCCTACTGTTTTTGCGGCACAGGGAGCCTTTATCCGCACAAGCACTCCAGTTCAAGGATCACCTGGTCGGCTTATTTATTACCGCATTTTGCTTGGTTATGCTGCAACAATCCAAGTGGCAATTCTTTGGACACCTTAATGGCGATTTTGCTAATACCCAGGCTAAGCTGGATAGACGCCCTATGGCAAAAAAGATCAAGTACTTCCGAGGCAGGATATATGATCGTAACATGGAGCCGATTGTGGATGAGGAAATGACCACCGATGGCTCTATTCACCGATATTACAGACTACACCAGGCAGCGGCGCACATCACCGGGTATGATCATCCAATCTACGACAAGGCGGGGCTGGAGGGCGTTTTCGATGACTACCTCATGGGCAGATCGTTAGGTGGTCTTGCAGAGATCATACGCTTTGTAAGAAATGGTATCTTCAAGGAGCCGGTAAGAGGAAACGACCTGGTATTGACCATCGATAGTCGGTTGCAGCTTTTTTGCTATGACATGCTTGACAAGAGAAAAGGGGCTATCGTAGTTTTGAATCCAATAAACGGCGAGCTTCTTGCGTGCGTTTCGTATCCTTCATTCGATCCCCAGAAGATAAATAAAGCCTACTTCGAGAGCCTGAAGAACGATCCTGATGCGCCGTTGTTGAATCGAGCCTTGCAGGGACTTTATCCCCCCGGGTCCATCTTCAAGATCGTAACCGCAGCGGCAGCATTGGAAACCGGGCTTACCCCTAAATATAAATGCGAGGCACAAGGATACCTGCCCAAGGGCGGTGGTTTATATATCCGCGATCACGAGTATTACGAGGCTCAACGAAAAGGGACAACCTGGAATGGACATGGCTTGATAGGCATGAACGAGGCTATGGAGAGGTCATCCAACTCTTACTTCGCCAGGCTCGGGGAGGAATTAGGCGCAAACAAGCTATACAAGACGGCAACATCATTCGGATTTAACCACCGATTCACCTTATTCGAGGGGGAATTGAAGGATGATCTAATGTCAATAGCTACCTCCGAGCTTCCAACCGACCTCGATAAGGAGCCAGGCAGCCTGGCAAGGACTGCCATCGGGCAGTACAAGGTGCTTGCCACGCCGTTGCATCTAGCATTGGTGATCTCCAGCATCGCCAATGGAGGCAAGATACTTCGCCCTACCATTATAAAGGATCAAGAGGTCGAATATCTGGCAAAAGGAATCACCCCTTCAATCGCTGATCGCATCGGAATAATGCTCAAGAATGTGGTGAACCGAGGAACCGGCATCCACGCCAAGACGAGGCGCATCCCCATTGCAGGAAAGACAAGCACTGCCGAGAATCCACGCGGCAAGGACCATGCCTGGTTCGTCTGCTATGCGCCTGCAAATGAGCCAACCGTCGCAGTTTGTATCATAATCGAGAACGCAGGCTATGGCGGGACCGTGGCTGCACCGCTTGCTAAGGAGATCATCTTCAAGGCAGAAGAATTGGGACTCTTATAACGAATTCAAGCTCTCGTGGTTTTTTTGTTGTTCATTCTGTTCCCATTTCCTGCTCCTAATATATCAATTAACCTCAGTTCCGAAATCACGGATCCCCTATTCTCGCAAGATGTTCCATGTGGAACATTTTTTAAAAGCAGTTATCGACATTTACAGTTAATTATCATGATAATAAAAATTTAGTATTAATTAATTAAATATTTATAATTTAACTTTTTAATACTATTTTGATAAATTTCATCTATTTGGAAGAGGTCTAAGGTAATAGGCAATCCCCCCTTGAAAAATAGGGGTGGCTGCCCCCGCTAGGATGGGGACTAATCCTTCCCCAAGCCTCACATCTCACGCCTATTTCAACCCATGACCTTTCCGCTTATTTGTTCTATACTGTCTAAATAGACTCACTGCGAGCAATGGTAAATAGTATGACCAAACCAGCTAGCGAACAAGGCATTCGGGTCATAAAGATCCTCTATATTATCACCCTGGCTGATTTCGGAGGCGCACAGACGCATCTCAAACACCTGGTGAGCCAGCTTGATGGTGATACTTATGAGCTAACCGTTGCCTGTCCCCCAAGCGGGGTCCTGGTCGATTACCTGAAAAAACAGGGCATTCGCCATATCCCGCTTCCCTTTCTGCGCCGAGAGATAAGCCTGATTAATGACCTTAGATCCCTTTATCAATTGTATAAAGTATGTAAGAAGGAGAAGCCAGATATCGTGCATGCACACAGCAGCAAAGCAGGCTTTCTGGGTCGTCTCGGCGCCTACTTTGCCGGAGTGCCATTTATCATCTTCACCGTGCACGGCTTCAGTTTCACCCCAACAGAAAGAAGGCTTCAGCGATGGTTGTTCAAGACCATCGAGTTCGTTGCTGGCATCTTTTCCCGCAAGGTGATCTGCGTATCTGCCAAGGATATGGAACAGGCGTTGGCTGAGGGGATAATATCTGCCAAACGATTGGCGCAGATAGCCAATGGAGTGGCAATAGAGGAGTTCAGCGAGGAAAAAAGAGCTACCACCAGGGAGAGTCTCGGCTTTAGCGAGGATCACATTGTCCTTGGAATGGTCAGCCGCATGATCGATGAGAAGGGGATCCCCTATCTGCTGAGTGCTGTTGAGGTGCTTATAAAAAGAAACGATAAACTTAGGCTACTATTAATCGGCGGCGGTGAGATGATGGAGCGATACAAGAAATGGACAAAACAAAAAAGCTTGCAGGATAGGATCATCTTCACCGGCTTCAGAGAAGATATACCGCAACTACTAGCCGCTATAGACATATTTATCCATCCCTCATTATACGAGGCTATGCCGTATGCAGTTTTAGAAGCCATGGCTGCTGGAAAAGCCATAATTGCAACCAGGGTCGGGGATATACCAGAGCTTATCACCAATGGATTGGATGGACTGCTTGTGGAGCCTGGAAGTGTTGGTGAGCTGATTCAGGCTATCGAAAAATTGGTCGCTGAGCCTATGAATCGAAAGATAATGGGCGAAAACGCCAAGAAAACAATAAAGGAACGCTTTACACTGAAGCAGACCGTCCAGCGCACCGAGAAGGTCTATAGGGATGGGCTTCACTCGGTGAGAAAAAGGCTGAGAAAGAGGATCCCTGCCCTATTAGCAGCAGGGGATGCGATCCTGATCAACCTCGCCTTTGTATGTGCATTTTTAGTGCGCTTCGGGGGCAGGATACCCAAGGTCAATTTTATGGAGTATTACGATTATCTTTATATCATCACAACGCTACAGCTTATCATATTTTACTTCAGCGGGCGCTATGATGACCCCGAAGAACACGGCTACGAGAGCATCGTCTTCCCCAAGATACTGCAAAGCGTGTCCATAGTCTTTCTGGCTTACCTTTCCTACCGGTTTTTCATCGTGGCGCCGTTTAACTTCCCTCGACTCGTGGTCATCATCGCCTGGGCGCTATCGATACTGTTTATCACCGGCTGGCACACCTTCATCGGCAGGACATTCTACCTGCCAAAGGTCTATCGCCGAGTCGCGCTGGTCGGCGAGGATCAGGACATCAATACTGTCTATCAGACCATCAAGGATAAACCTTATCTGGGGATGCAGGTGGTGGGGCAGATCGCCGATGACAAGGAGGCGGTTATCCCTGGTATAACACACCTTGGCACCAGGGATGAACTTTACGATATAGTGCGCAACTACAGCATCGACCAGGTCATCATCTCACCGCCGGACAGCTTCCAGGAGAAAACGCTTAGGGAGCTTTTCAACCTTGAAGATGTAGATGTGGAGCTGAACTTCGTCCCTCACCTCTATGAGATGTTAGTAGGCAGGATAAAGCTTAGATTGGTCGGCGATCTTCCGCTCATCAGCCTGCAGTCGCGCTACCAGACCGCCTCGCCGAGGCTATGGAAGCGAGCCTTTGATATTATCGCATCAGCTATCTTCATTATCCTCTCATCTCCATTGATGGCAGCAGCTTGCGTGCTGATCCTATTGCACGATAAAAGCGGGGTCTTGTGCCGCTATCCGCGCCTTGGACTTGATGAGGAGCCATTTAACCTTCTGCGCTTCCGGGTCATGCCGGGGCAAGATTCAGTCCCCGAGCTACCTGATATGACATCCCAGGAAATGCCTAGCTGGGGAAGGTTGCTGCGCAGGCTGCATATTGACGGGCTACCCCAGCTTTTCAATGTGCTCAAGGGGGATATGTCCATGGTCGGACCCCAACCGGAGCGTATCGTGGCGGTGCAGGCCTTCAAGCAGCAAATACCAGCCTACAGCCTTCGGTTCAAGATAAAGCCCGGCATCACCGGGCTTGCCCAAGTTAATAGATCCTATAATACCCAAGAGCAGATAACGCTGAAATATGACCTTATTTATATGCTTAATATGTCACCATGGATAGATCTTATAATATTGAAGGATTACATTAAGCGCATTTTATCCTCATAATAGTAGTCGTTTTAAACTGGATCACCGATGAACCAGTTAACTTATCCATAACTTTGCAATCTCTTTCCCTCTTTGCCCCTTTGGGTGAGCTTCTTCCCTTGTGCCTTTGTGGCTAGTTGACTCATACCACTTAAGCCTAGCTCCTAGCGCCTTAACTATCTCAGGGATTGACTTGCAGGTAAAATCCCCTGTTCGGCGCGTAGTTCGCCTTGAAGCTCCACAGATCGACCAGAACCTTGCTATGCGCATAAGGACTAAGATCCCCCTGGAAAATGGAGCGCAAAAAATGGCTGCGCCCATCGGTGGTCTCCAGGATATACAGACCCCAGACCGTCATGCAGACATCCTCTGTGAAAGCGAATATCGATAATGTGTGGGTGTATTCGCTGCTTGATAGCCTCGTATCCAAATAGCCGGCAGCCAAGATCCCAGGCGCATATCCGCTTGGGTACGGAGTCGGCGTGTAGGTGACCGGCGGGGATGAATAGTAACTCATGTAAAGCTGGTATAGGCTCCCTTTTCCCACCAGCGAGTCCTCTTTGCTCGGATGGTTGATGCTAGGTGCGACCACCACATAGAATGGCTCATTATGCGCCCCAGGGGGTGGAATGATAACCGAGCTGGCATAGCGATCGCTGGTGCCGGCTCTTGCGGGATCATCATCGTTTATGGCAATGGTTCCAAAGCCATCGCTTCGATATACGAAAAGGATGGTATCCACGCCCTCTTGCAGCCAGCGGGTCTGTATGTGCAACCATCGATCATCCATGCGATCTATATAAAACCAATCCTTGTCGGTCTGGCTACAGAATAATTGGACATACTCGGCATAAGGCACCAGGGGACCCTTTGCCTCCTGCATAGTGTCGTTCGGCTCGTAGATATCATCATTCGAGCAAGGGGTGCCGGTCGGGGTTGCTGAAGGGGTGCTAGACGGAGTCGGCGTTGCTGTACATGTCGGTTTGTGTGTCCAGGTTGCTGTTGGTGTTTGCGTGCTGGTTGGAGATTCTGTTGGGGTCAAGGTTGGAGTGCGAGTCGGGCTGGGGGTGAAGGTGCTTGCGATGCACTGGATGTTGTAATCAGCCTGTTCGCCATAGGCGCTTGAACTGCTCGGTCTCACCTCAAAGTAGTACGCAGCCGCTGAGGTAAATGAATAGGAAAGAGACGCCTCCCCTGTATCAGCATCCGGTTCGGCAACTTGCAAGATCTCCCCAGCCGAAGGATCATAAAGGAATATAGCAGTCTTAACCCCAGGTCCGAGCCGTGAGGTATAGATCTGGTAGGCATTCCCCTGGTGCGCATAGAAGATATGCCAGTCCCTATCGGTAAGGTTGCAGATATACTCCTGGATAGGATCGCCGTTGGTGCTAATAAAGGTGGCTTGCTGGTATGTATCGTTCGGCTCGAACATATCGTAGTCAGCGCAGTCTGCACCCAAACAGGAGCTGCTCCATAAAAGAACAAGTAGTGTTGCCACATCTATAACCCGAAGTACCAGGTAGGGGATCTTCTCTCCGGTTCGCATTATCTCGTTCACTGCTTTTAATATAAAGCCTACTGACTTGATTATCAAGTATTTGAAAAGGGTCAGGGTTTGATTTAGGATATTTATTGTAAACCTAAAGGTAAGTAGGAGGATAAGCTATGAGAAAACTTCTCCAGCTAACTGTTATGCTCGTTTTTCTAGTCTCTTTGTGTCCTATCGCTCATGCCGGGTATGAGATAGTGCAGGAGACGACAGTTAAAACCCCACAAGGATCATCTACTGTGGAGAACCGAGTCTATATCCAGGGAAAAAAGATGAAGGTTCTCGATGAGGCTGGCAATTACACAATCTTCGATTACGAGAACATGAAGATGATCACCGTTGAGCCTGCGGACAAGATTTACTACGAGGAAGACCTCAAGCAGATGATGGAACAAGCCTCTGCCATGTCCCAATCAATGGAGATCAAGTACCAGGTGCGGCAGACCGATGAGAAAAAGACAATCAATGACTTCAAGTGCAAGAAATACATCATCCAAGCTAAAAGAGCCGGAAGCCCCATTGGAGTAACCATCACAATCTGGGCAACCGAGGATATCAAGATCGAGGACGGTCCCGCCTATTATGAAATCTTGAACCTGGGCGACAAGGAGATGGCTGAGCCTTTTGAGAAGATAAAAGGTTTCCCCATCGTATCCGAGACCATTAGCGACCTCGGTATGTTCAAGGTGGAAAATCGAGGCGAGGTTAAGAAAGTGGAGAAAAAGAAGCTCGATTCCTCTGTCTTCAAGGTTCCCAAGGACTTTAAGATGACCGAAAGAAAGAACTTCATGATGGATGCGATGATGCAGCAGGGCAAAAATAAAGATTTGCCCCCGTTTCTGGAGGAAATGATGAAGGGTAAAGAGAAAGACAAATAAGAGGTGCATCAAGATGGCTAGGGATTACAAGGTTATCTCTGATATCGATGTAAAGGATAAACGCGTCTTCATACGGGTCGATTTCAATGTACCCTTGACTGCTGATCTTAAGGTCGCCGATGACAAGCGCATAACCGCCGCCCTGCCCACTATACGGTATGCACTGGACAATGGAGCTAAAGTGATTCTAGCCTCGCACCTGGGAAGACCCAAGGGTAAAGTTGTCCCCGAGATGAGCCTGAAGCCTGTGGCAGAGCACCTAGAAAAACTCCTCGATATGAAGGTGCACTTCGCCGAGGACTGCATCGGAGAGCAAGCAAAAAAGCTGGCTGAGCAGTTGAAACCTGGAGAGATCCTTCTCCTGGAGAACCTCCGCTATCACAAGGCAGAGACCGATAATGACCCAGATATGGCTAAAGCCCTGGCAGAGTTGGCTGATATCTATGTCAACGATGCCTTTGGCGCTGCCCACAGAGCACACGCCTCAACCGCCGGCATGGCTGAGTACTTCAAGGTAAAAGTAGCTGGCTTTTTAATGGACAAGGAGCTTAGCTATCTAATAGGCGCTCTTAAAGATCCCAAAAAACCTTTTATCGCCATCTTCGGCGGAGCAAAAGCCTCGGACAAGATCGCTGTGGTGCTCAACCTGCTGCATCGGGTCGATAGCATACTGATCGGCGGTGGTTTATGCTATGCCTTCCTTAGACTTGAGGGTGTTGATATACAAAGCGAGCTTCTGGGTGAGGACGATATCAAGGTCGCCAAGGAGATTATGGAAAAGGCATCAGCCAAAAGCGACCTCAAGTTCTTGCTTCCGCTAGATTATGTCTGCGCCAAGCAAGCAACCGAGGATGCAGAAAAAGTAATCGCTGACAAGGACAAGATCCCAGCCGGGATGAAGGTCTTCGATATAGGTCCTAAAACCATCGAGCTTTACATTAAGGTAATCCTTGATGCAAACACCATTGTCTGGAACGGACCTATGGGCGTCTTCGAGGTCAAGGGCTTTGAAAAGGGTACATTCACGGTTGCCGAGGCTGTAGCTAAAAGCTGCGCCGTCTCAATTGTAGGCGGTGGCGAGAGCGCATCGGCAGTTAAAAAATCAGGCTATGCAGACAAGATCAAGCATATTTCCACTGGCGGAGGCGCATCCATCGAGCTGCTGGAAGGGAAGATCCTCCCTGGGGTCAAGGCGCTGATTGAATGAGCAAGATATAAAACTAGAGCTTGGATGGAACAATAGATAAAGGTGCGAAATGGCGTGATACTCTGTGCGCCATTATCATCATCCTGGTAGCCTTTCTCATCAGCAAGGATATATTCAAGCCGGGGTATCTTCTTTACCTGGATCACCCGGTTCATCTCGCAGAGTTTTATTACCTTTATTATCACCTGCTTCCCCTGTCTGGATGGTTCATCGGCTGGTGCGACTGGGATTTTGCCGGCTTCCCATTCCAGATGTACTTCTACCAGGCTACCTTTTGGCTTGGATGCCTGATCAAGCTTTTATCCCCTTTTAATTTCGAGTTTATTTACAAGCTGGTTGTGCTTCTGTCTTATGCGATGAGTGGCGTTGGATTATACTACCTAAGTCGCTGCTTTGCGGGTTGGTTCCCGTCGCTTATCACCTCACTAGTTTTCATAACCAGAACCGAGGTTATCTGGGAGGTCTTCAAGGGGACATATAATACATTTTTTGCCCTGGGGATAATCTTTCTCGCCATGCGATTCATAATTTTAAGGGCAGATAGACTGAACGCTAAGGTTATTATCGTGTCTGGCTTGCTGGGAGCGCTAGCGATACTGTCTCACCTGTTTATGTCCGCGCTATGGTTCATATTTATTGCTGTGCTTTTATTTGTGGAGAGAATAAGGCTCAGGACTAGTCAAAGACTGGTAAAGCTGGCAATAATGGCTTCTTTATCATTATGCTTATGCGCATTCTATTTGCTCCCCATCTTAGCTACTGCCTCATGGATGCCGCAAGCAGAGCCGGGCAAGCCGTTGCCGATTGCCCATGGTCTTTTCTTCGAGTTTCCTTTAAGTATTCTAGGAATCCCTAAATTTGTTATCCTGCAAGGCATAGATCTTTTAGGTCAGGGTAATCCTAGTGAACTTTTTAAGATACTATATAAGGGGCTATCGCCGCTTAGTCATGTAATCGTTATTGACCTTTTGGCATTACTTGGCTTTGCTGCTATCACTTTTAGTGGCGCTAGGCTTGGGTTTGGTCTTCGCAGCCTCTTGCTACTAGGGGCGATTTCAATCATAATCACCAGCGGCTATTGGGTTTCCTCCGAGTTGCTTCGCGCGCTGCCCTTGTTGGGGCTGCTACAGGGTTTCTTCAGCCGGCGGTTTCTCATCGTTATCCAGGCGATCATTCACCTGCTTGCAGCGCTGCAACTGCATTGGATGATTATGAGCATAAAAAACATCAACCTAAGGACAACAAAAGCAAGGGTAATCCTACTTGCAGCCATTGCATTGGTCGCAGCATTGGGCATAAATTTCCTAGCCACCTATCGCAATCCGGCTCGGATGCCAGGTATGATGCGCGTCTCCAGCCAGGTGCCCCAGGTTAAAGACCTTGAGTCGCTCTGGGATTATATCAAGAAAAATCTAGATCACAGCCATGGCCGTATCTTATACCAGACAACCTATGGCAACATGGAGGGAGCATTATCCAACAGCCATATTATGGCTCTATCCTCGCAGCGCAGCGCGGTTTCCTCCATCGGCGGTTGGTGCAAGATTTTCCTATACCCGATAAACGACATCACTCGCACCAATCATGGCTCATTGTTTGGCAATAAGCTATGGAAGATATCAGATATTGAGATCGCACGCTATTGCAGCAAGTTCAATATCGGCTATATCGTTACCTGCGACCAGGTGAAAAGAGGGCTATTTAAGAAGAAGCAGGGACCTCGCCTGTGGGAGCCAAAACGGACTCTGCATAAAATACTCGAAAACAGCGAGTATTTCGAGATGAATCACTGTGAGGGTTCTTTTTGCTTGTTCAAGTTAACTCGATTTATCCCTGCATTGATCAGTGCTGATGACCCCGATGTTAGTATTAAGATTTTATTAAGCAAAACCGACCTAATTCAATTTCAGCTAGCTGATCAAGCAAATCGGCATAATAGAATAGCTATAAAAATGGCCTATCATCCGCTTTGGAGGTTGAAGTTCAATGGCAAAAGCATTCCATTGGCTCCAGATGAAAACTGGCTTATGAAAGCCGAGATGCCGGGCAATGGAATGGGCAGACTCTCCTTCAAGGCAAAATCTGTACCCGGCATCCTTATCACCAGTTTTACATTGCTATTTTGCGGTTTTTTCCTTCTTGGCAGATCAGATTTTCTTTTAAAAAAATTGCATATCCCTATTGCATTTCAATCACAGTTGTGATAAATAGTTGACTCAGCTTGAGTAGGATAATAGCAACCTTAAAAATAGAAGCGATGCCATGAAAGCATTACTCATTAATAACGAAGAAGGTTTCTCGTTGGTAGAGATCCTTGTTGCAGTGGTGATCATGGGAGTGGGGATCTCCGCGCTTGCGACCATGATCGTGTCTGCGATGAATATCTCCAGCCACTCCCAGCTTAAATTACAGGCGATAATGCTCGCCCAGAACGCCATGGAGATGACCTTTAGGAATCTTGGCGATATCGTCAGTGATCAAACTCTGCCCATAAAGCAAAGAGGCGATTTCAACTGGCGCGATGATAAGCGTTTTACCGAGTTTATCTGGGAAAGGAAGATCGATAAGGTGAAGGATGATCTTTACCAGATCTCAATAACCATAAAGCGAAACGATGGCAAGGAGTTTTATAACCTCGTATCGAGATATTCACTGGGAAGGTAACCGATGAGAAGAAGAGTACCCCATAATAAAGGTTTCACGCTGCTCGAAATACTAATAGCCATCTCCATTCTGTCGCTGTTTTTGTTGACCGCGTTTGGCTTTTACATAAGGACAAACGGGCTTTATAACCGGCATAAGAAGGCGACCGCTGCCCGGGAGGCGACCGCCCGGTTTGTCAAGCTCTTCAAGGACGATATGGAGATGTCGCTTGGCAGCATTAAAGTAGAGGCCGAGAAGCTGAGCTTCCAGGGCAAGGAGCACAAGGGGACTACCATCCGCGCTCAGGTGCCACAGGTGAGCTATATCCCGGCTTCTGCTGTACCATCACCCCCTTTGAACTGGGAGGTGGTCTATCTTTTCACCAAAGGAGATGGAAAAGGTAAAGTCGAAAAGACCGATATCTATAGGTTCTTGTACGATAAGGAAAATCGTAAGCTATCCAAGCCTATAGCCATGCTCGAAAACGGGGCTAAAAACCTGGAGATCAAGCCAGGTGTGGGCGAACCGATGGATCAGATCACGCTCAGCATGGATGTGATCCTAGATAGATGGGGTAATGCTACCCTACCGGTTGAACTTTTTATAGACCTGACAAAATAATGATGAATACAATAAGAAATAACCATGGATCAACAATAATATTGGCCATATTTTTGCTCATCGCCCTGTTCGGTATCGCCGGAGTGCTGCAGATCGACTCCTTGCGCTGGGGGAATCGAGTTGCTGCCAGCGGCGATGAGATAAAATGCCGCTATGCTGCTTATGCTGGCTGCCAGACCGCCGTGGAAACGCTCAAGGATATGCTGGCAGCCGACAATACGCATCGAGTTTTGATCACCAGCCCCAAGCTTGCGGGAGATATAGAGGACGACTTTGTTAAGTTCAAGGTCATCGCCGATGGGATCGAGGAGTTAGGCTTGGGCATCACCAACGAGGATGCCAAGCTGAACATCATGTATGCGGACAAGGATTCCATGATGCGCATCCCCGGACTCTCCGAGCATATCATCAACACCATTATTGCTGATCGTCAAAGTATTTCCCCGCGCGCAGTAGAGTCATACTTGCAGCAACAGGTTACCAAGGGCAAACTCCCCGCCTATGTCATGAAGTGGATAACGGTCTGGGGCGATGCAGCCATCGATATCAATGCTGCCCCTGCCGAGGTGATAACCGCCACCTTGAAGATCCTCCCCTCGCAGTCCGCACAGATAGTGGCTTATCGCAACGGCGCAGACAGAAAGCCGTTCACTTCTGATGATGTTTACATCGGTGATCTGAAACTTCTCAACCAGCCAGGCAACTTCGACTTCACGCTCAACGATCAGCAGCTATCCTTGTTAAAGTTCAACTCAGCCTACTACAAGATAGTCGCTGAAGGGTCTTATCCAACCAGCAAAAGCGCATCCAAAGAGAGAGTGGTGGTGGTCTATGATGTCTCCATCTCCCCATGGAGCAAGGTGTTTTACGGCTACGATGAGGCACCCCTGGCAAGTTACATGCATTACTTTTAATACGATTATATAAAATGACACAGACTAAAGAGACAAGGCTGATGGAGCTGCTCAAGGATCTCGGCTTCATATCAAAAGAGACCCTGGAAAAAGCGCTGACCGAGATCGAAAAACGACCCAAATCCTTGATGCAGATCCTCAAGAAGGATGTTAGCATTGATGCGCTAAAAGAGCTTATGTCCTACGAGGTGCCTATACCCTTTGCGGGAACCAAACGGCGAGAGCTGAATGAGTTGCTCCAGGAGATCGGGCTGCTCAGCGATGAAGAGATTAAGGTCGCCCTGCAAAAGGGTGAGCAGTCTGACAAGGAATTCGGCGAGCTTCTAGTTGAAAAGGGCTTCATCAGCGAGTATCAACTTCATTATGCTATGGACGAGTCCAAGCGTACCGGCCATCCGCTATGGCGTACACTTATAAACCTGAAGTATGTTCCTCCTTCCAAGATCGCCGAGCTTTATCGATATTCACTTCAAACAAGGGCATCCGAGGAGCAGGACAGTGCCTTTGCTGATATCCTATTGCAGACCAAGGTGATCACCAAACGACAAAGAACCGCTGCTGAGAAATTCGCCAAAGGTAAAAAAGGAACCAGGATCAAGTACCTGATCGACAAGGGGATAATCAATCCGGATGAGATACCCTCAATGATGGAGAAATATATGAACATCCCCTTTGTCAGCATCGTTATCGAAGATCTGGACCCAGCAGCCGTTTATAGTATTCCAGAAACAATAGCCAGGGAACATAAGGTCATACCCATCTCCAAGAACGCCGGCATTATAAAGCTCGCCATGGCAGATCCCTTCAAGGACAAAGTTATAAACGATATAGCTTTTTCGACCGGCGCTGAGATCAAGCCATGCCTTGCAAACGACGAGTATATCGAAGCTACCATCGAGCACTTCTTCTCCGAGGAGATGATGAAAAAAGCGATACCTCAAGAACAGGTTGCTTACGAGGGCATCGAACAAGCAGTGGAATCCACCGAAGAGCCACAAGAACCTAAGGTTGGATACCAGCCGGTTACCGCTATAGAGACATCGGCGGTCAACCTCGTGGTTAGCATTATAGAGGGAGGCATCAACGCTCGTGCCACCGATATCCACTTCGAGCCACAGGAAAAAGGGCTGCGAATCAGGTATCGAATCGATGGGGTGCTCTATGACGCAATGGAGGTTCCCGATTATCAGACCTCTGCGGTACTCTCCCGCATCAAGGTCCTGGCTGACCTCAATATCACCGAGAAAAGACGCCCCCAGGATGGACACCTGAGCCTTGATGTCGGCGAGGACAAGTTCAATCTTAGGGTAGCAACACTCCCCACCTACATGGGCGAGAAGCTGGTTCTTCGCATCCTCAAAGAAGGTGGGGTCCTCACTGGCATCAAGCAGCTCGGACTGAGCAAGGACTCATACCATACGCTCATGGGTCTCATATCCAAACCTAATGGCATGATACTGGTAACCGGACCTATCGGCAGCGGAAAGACCACCACCCTTTACGCCTGCCTGAATGAGCTTGATATTCTTCATACAAACATTGTAACCATCGAGGATCCGGTCGAGTACAGGATTCCGGGCATTACCCAGGTGCAGGTCAATCCTGAGATCGATCTGGACTTTCCGCAGGGCTTGAAGGCGATCTTGCGCCAGGATGCGGATGTAATCATGATCGGTGAGATACGAACTCCGGAAACTGCCATGGTTGGCGTCTGGGCTGCATTGACCGGGCAGCTCGTATTCTCCACACTCCATACCAGCAACGCTATTGGCGCTATCACGATGTTATCAAACCTCAAGATCGAGAGGTATCTCATCGCCAACTCGGTTATCGGTGTGGTCGCTCAGCGCCTGGTGCGCAGGATCTGCCCTAACTGCAAGGAGACATACAAGCCGGAGCCTGCACTATTAAAGGGTCTCGGGCTGGATGAAAAAAGCGATTTGGAGCTGGCAAGAGGAGCTGGTTGCTCAGCCTGTTTTTACACGGGCTTCCAGGGAAGGACCGGGCTCTTCGAGATCCTGGTCATAAACGAAGAATTCAGAAAACTCATCCTTGCTAACGCCAGCGAGGAAGAGTTCAATAAAGCCGCTATCGATGGCGGAATGATAACCCTTAAAGATGACGGTCTTAGGAAAATCATTGAACATATAACAACTCCAGAGGAAGTACTCAAGGAGATAATCCTATAGGAGGCACTATGGGTAAAAAGCAAGAAGGTCCCAAGGACGAGGCTAAAAAGGATGTACAGAAAGCCCTGAAGGAAAAGCTGGGACAATCCCAGGTACTGGGCATGGAGATAGAGAACTCCCTTCATAAAACAAAAGTTCAGCCCAGGCGCGGTCTTCGGTGGCTTTGGCGGCGAGATATCTTCGGCGGAGCGAGCCGCAAGGAGCTAGCCATGTTCTCACACCAGATGTCTCTATTGCTATCGGTCGGTGTAGCGCCTGCAAAGGCATTGGAGATCATGGCTTATCGAATAACAAACCCTAACCTGCAAAAGACCATCGCAGATATCTCCGACCTGGTAAAGCGCGGAACATCTATCTCAAGCGCCATGGCTCGGCATCATCGGGTATTCGATGAGTTTTATGTCAACACCATAAAGGCAGCAGAGGCGGGTGGCGTCCTCAAGGATTCCTTCCAGATCCTCGGCGATTACATCGAGAACGACGAATCGATACGGGGGAAGATCTCCAGTGCAATGATGTATCCACTCCTCACTTTGACCGCTGCAATCATCGCCTTTTTCTTCTTGATGATCTTCGTGGTCCCCACCTTCGGACAGGTTTACGATACGGTTCAGGCTGACCTCCCCTGGCCCACCCGGTTGACCCTCGGTTTCGGAGACTTCTTTGCCGGGCATTCGATTCTCATGTTCATAATCATAATCATCCTGATTTTCGTAGTGCGATGGTTTTTCCATGCTCGTGCCGGTCGCTCACTGGCACAGAGAATCGGGATACATCTGCCAATCATAGGGAGGATCTCGCGCGACCTTGCCATCTATCGATTCGCTCAACTAATGCAGACCATGCTCACAGCAAAGGTGCCCTTTATCACCAGCCTGCGCATAGCCAAGGATGCAGCGAACAATGTCGTGCTACAGGAGGCTCTGGAGAGGGGTATCAGGACCCTGGAGGATGGGCGCACACTGGCAGAACAGCTCAGAAACGAGTATATCTTCCCTGACATGGTGGTAGATATCATCTCGGTCGGCGAGGAGACCGGCAACATGCTCTCCGTATTCAGACGCATCACCGAGAGCTATCAGAAGGAGATAGACAACCTGGTTAATACTGTGGCAACGTTGATTGAGCCGTTCATTACGGTTGCGGTCGGCTTGATAGTCGCCTTCATCGCTCTATCGATGTTCCTGCCCTACTTCTACCTGACCAGGGTACTACCGTTTTAAGTAAGGGTTATAGAACCACCAAGGCACAAAGTAAAAAAGGATTAAAAAGGGAATCTACCCTAACAATCCTATGGCTTCAGCTCCCCGCTAGCATAAATCTCCTTGATGCGTCTAAGCACCGTTTCTGGCACCAGGTCAGCGACATTACCGCCATGAAACGCCACCTCTTTTACCAGCTTGGCTGAGACATAGGAGAGGTGTTCGCTGGGCATCATGAACAGGATCTCTATATTCGGGTTGAGTTTCCTGTTCATCAGCGCCATCTGGAACTCGTATTCGAAGTCGGAGAATGCCCTGATCCCCCGCACAATAAAGCTGGCGCCGACTTTCTTGGCATAATCTACCAGCAGCCCGGAGAATGTCTCAACCTTGACTTGGTCAATATCGCTCTGCTTGAGGGTTTCCTTGATGATCTGCGCCCTTTCCTCGGAGCTGAACAGTGTCTTTTTAGAGCTGACCTGCACCACGGCTACATGGAGCGTATCGCAGATCTTCACAGCCCTTCGGATAACATCCAGATGTCCGTTCGTTATGGGATCGAATGTGCCCGGATAAACCGCTATAATCTTCTTGTTCATATCATTCCTTCTTTTTTTTGTTATGGAAGACAATATTTTTATTTTTCCTGATTAGTATAGATATTCATTTAGCTAATTCAAGGCGCAGACCACTGGCTTTTTCATTATTAAAGCAGGATTGATATGGACACCCGCAGCTAAATTGTTTATAGATAACATCGATTGAAAAAAAGAGAGATTAAAATGCTAATCGCACTCTTTTAACAAGGAGAGTTCTATGTTCGAGACCATAAGCTATCGAGACTCGAAGGTGATAATGATAGACCAAAGGAAGCTACCCAACCAGGTGATCTACAACCAATATACCACCCATCTTCAGGTTGCCGAGGCTATCAAGGAGATGGTTATTCGCGGAGCGCCGGCTATCGGCTGTGCCACTGCTTTAGGGATCGCTTTGGGCGCAAGGCAGATCAAGGCGGATGATTACGATGATTTCAAGAGACAGCTCGATAAGGTTTGCGATGAGTTGAATGTCCGTCCTACAGCGGTCAATCTGCGATGGGCTATAGAAGCCATTCAATCCCATGTAGCGCATAATAAGGATAAAAGTATCGCCGAGCTGAAGGAATCAATAGAAGCGCTCGCAATCAAAATGCTTAACGATGATATAGAAACGAACAAAGCTATGGGCATGCACGGCGCTGAGCTGCTGCCATCACCAGGTTGCGTTTTGACCCACTGCAATGCTGGCGCTTTGGCCACTGCTGGCTATGGCACTGCCCTTGGCGTCATCTATGCAGCAAGAGAGATGGGCAAGGATATCAAGGTGCTGGCTGATGAGACTCGACCATTCTTACAGGGGGCGCGCCTCACCGCCTGGGAGCTTATGGAGAATGGCGTGGATGTTACCGTTATCTGCGATAACATGGCTGGCTGGATGATGAAGCAGGGAAAGGTCGATGCTGTCATAGTCGGTGCTGATCGCATTGCCGCCAACGGAGATGTGGCAAACAAGATCGGCACCATGAGCCTGGCTATACTTGCTAAGAACTTTGGCATCCCGTTCTATGTGGTGGCACCTCTTTCAACTATTGATACAAAAACAGCAAGCGGGGCTGATATACCCATAGAACAAAGGACAACCTTTGAGGTATCTCATATTAATGGAAAGTTAATTGTGCCCGAAGGAGCTAAGCTGCTGAATCCAGCTTTTGATGTAACTCCAAACAGCCTGGTTACCGCTATCGTAACCGAGAAGGGAGTCTTGAATCCGCCGTACAGCGAGACTATCCCAGGAGCCTTTGAAACTGATTAAGATTCGAGCTAAGATAATAAGCAGCAATTCATACAGGAGTTGACCATGAGATCTGGTAGAAAAGAATACAGACATAAATGGAAAAAAGGTGCCGGTTTCGTTTTTTGTATAATTATACTCTTTGTTGTTATGCCCCCAACAATGGCTACTGAGCATCAAGCCGATAGCAATGTATTCGGTCCCAGCCTCCAGTTGATACTCGCCTTTCACAAGGCGGGTATGAGATCTGATTTTTTGCCCTCCACCGATGAGATCGATGTTACCATCCGCTTCAAGCAGCCCCCTACCCCGCAGATAGAATCTCTACTTGAGGATATCGGGATCAAGTTCTCTCGCTCGGATGATAAAATCTACCTGGCAGGAAATATCGCGATCGCCAGGGCTCCATTGAATATTCTTGAAACGCTAGCTGGCATTGAGGAAATAGAGCGCATCGAGACCTCCTGGACCCCGGTATTCTACCAGCCACTCAACCAAAGCATCCCGGAGCTTCAGGCTGACCAGGTCTGGGAGGAGGTTACTGATCCTGGTGGTAATCCGGTCGATGGCACTTCAATGCGAGTCGCCATCTTTGACACGGGCATCGATGTCTATCATCCCTCGTTCTTCTTCCCCATGGATATTGAGCTTAACTGGCTCGATGTCAACGGCAACCACCAATTCGATCCCGGCATGGACGGGGTGGATAAGAATAGTAACGGCATGCTTGACAGCGGCGAGATACTTTCCTATCGGGAGAGCAAGATCCTTGATGCCAATAACTATGAGCCGAACCCGATAAATACCTTTACTGCGGATGTTGACTGGCTTTTTAACGATGCCAACAATAATGGATTCAGGGACTTTGGCGTGGAGCAGGGCTATGGCGAGCACGATCCCACTTATGGTGAAAGGCTTTATGTGGTCAAGGATACCAATGGTAACAACCGGCTCGATGTTGGCGAGAAGCTGATACCGCTGGGATTATCCAAGATTTATGCGAACTACGATGCCACCAATGAGTTTAAGAGAGGCGAGGATCTGCTGGATACGCCCTCGGATATCTCCGGGCACGGCACTGCCGTGGCTTCGGTGATCGCCGGAGAGATGCCCCGTTACCGTCGCTTCGTAGGCGTTGCTCCCGGTGCTGAGATCATGGTCGGATTATTCTCCACCACGGATGATTACCCTAGGCTACTCCAGTGGGCTGATGAATCGGCTGCTCGCGTCTTTTGCCATCAAATGGTTGTGCCGCACTTGCAGTACAACGATGGCTCAAGCAATCTCGAGGCTTTGATCGATAACTACCACAATCGGCAGATACCACAGGTATTTCCCAGCGGCAACTTTGCTAGCGGGGGTAAACATGCACACGGAAGCGTGCCAGCCTATAGCAGCGTGAACCTGCAGATATATTCCCCGCCGGGTTGGCAAAGTCCACTCGATCCTGGTCTAGTCCTCATCGTAACCTTCCTTTGGACCAGCCCCTCCAACATGATGAATTTTCAGATCACCGCACCTAATGGATGGAGCAGGGAACTCGATTTGCAAAATAATCCTCAGCAATGGAATGGCTATATCATCTATTCCTTTAGCCAGGTCTCATCGCGCAACACCTCCATGGTCGTCCTTTATGTCCAGAAGGATGTTAATCCGACAGTGGTCGGCAACTGGACTTTCAGCGTGCAGAACGACGCGGGGAGCGCGGAGCCGTTCGAGGCTTGGGTTACTGATCAACATGCAGTATTCGAGGGGGCAACTGTATTTACAAATTATCAAGATCCATCCGGCTCGGTTTGCTGGCCGGCAACGGCTGATGGAGCCGATGTTGCCGGCTCTTATAGCACCAGGGCATTCCCCGGACAACTTAGCGACTTCAGCAGCCAGGGACCGCGCATCGATGGCTTCATGAGCCTCGATTTCGCCTGTCCCGGGCACTATGATGTGATCTCAGCTTGCAGCCATTCGATCTTGGAGAGCCAGTATCGCTACACGGTCGGCGGTGGCACCAGCTTTGCAGCAGCGCACTTAGCTGGCGCATACACCCTCATGTTTCAGAAGTACCCGCAGAGGTCATTGGTCGATATTGCCATAATGATGCAACAGACAGCCAAATCGGATGCCTTCACTGGCATTACCCCCAACCATGCCTGGGGTTATGGCAAGCTGCAGATAAGGGATGCTATCAGTTATGCCGAGGTTACTGCCACCCCGACCCGCACTCGCACCGCAACCCGGACCAGGACGCCGACCGCTACCGCTACTGGACAAGCGACCTTTACTCCATCGAGGACACCGACCAAGACTCCGCCTCCAGCTACCCCGACCCGCACTCCCACAAATACCGGCGCAGCTACGTTCACCCCATCTAGGACTCCAACCCCGACCACGCCGGCATTTACAGGACCGGTGGTGATGTTAGGAGGCTACTGGGAGACACGGGTCAATGCAGCTAGCGGCGGTGTTGTTCATCTACGCGCTTTAATCCTTGACTTTATCGAGCCAGGCGTTGAGGAAGCATATATATTCTACATGGGACAAAATACGCAGATAAAGCTCAAGGACAACGGCTTTTCGGACGATTTTGGCAGGGATGATGATATATATGGCGTCTTCTTCGATTTCGGCGGCGGTTTATCACCAGTGCGAGCGCTACTTGAGATAGGCGCAGTCGATTATGAGGCTACCTGGAGCGAACTCTGGCCTTACATGAATGTTAAAAACTAGCTTTTATCGCCAAATAAGCTCTTGAGTCTCAAGTAATCCCTCAGCGTATTTAGCCCCAGTGTCTCTGCTGGTTCTATATCAAAGCTGATACTGACCCTATGCCCCTGCCTAATGGCAATCCCTATAACATCAGTAAGATACTTCTCTCCCTGGGCATTGTCGAAGCCGACCTGTGCAAGAGCCTCAAAGAGGAACTTCCCCTCGAAGATGTATATACCGGGATTGACATAAGGCGAACTGAACTGACCCTTGTCGCAATCCTTAACCTCGACAATCTGACTGACATTACCCTTATCATCTAGGATCACCCTCCCGAAGCTCTCGGTCTCTTCGCTTCTTTCAGCCACCAGCATTGAAGCAACTACTGGTTGGCTAAGATGAAGGTCGATTAAATGGATCAGGGTTTCCAATCTTACTAGCGGCATATCACCATAGAGGACGAGGAAATCGCCGCTGGTTTCATCAAGGTGCTCCCTGACCATCTCCACAGCATGTCCGGTGCCAAGCTGCATATCTTGACGCACAAATGTAATTTGGGGGCGAGCGACCGCCTCGATCACTTGCTCTGCCTTGTATCCGACAACGAGAAATATATTCTTGGGTTTGAGGGCATATACATTATCCAGCGTGTAATCGATGATCCTTTTTCCTTTAAGTGGCAGAAGCACCTTTGGAGTGTGTGGAAAATGCTTTGCCAGACGCTTTCCTTTGCCGGCAGCCAAGATTATCACCGACAGCTCCCTTGCACCTTCACTCATCGCAGCAATATCTCCACTGGAGCGTGATCATCAGTTAAAAGAGGGACATCATCAACCCAAATAGGATTGGCATAAAAGCGACTCAGCGCATGATAGAAAAGCGGATTGCTTACCTTGCCTTTACCTAGCTCATAGGCGATCTGGTTAATCTGTGTCTCATCAAGGTATCTATCGGTTGCGATCAATATGAGGTTGGTTTTTTCTGTGGGCTTATAACCGTTAAGGGAACCCTTGGTAACCACGAAAAGATATAAATGCTTGAAGACAGCCTGGTAGGTTTTGTATATCGCCCTGAACAAGCGGCTTTTTTCGCCTTCCAGCGAGCCAACCAGGTTTGCCACAGCCACCCCATCTTCTGTCAGGTTTCTTTTTACAAGGCGAACGAACTCCAGGGTGGTCAAATGGAATGGGATACTGGAACCGTTGTATGCATCAATGGAAATGAAATCATAGTTTTTATTGCAATTCTCCAGGAAAATTCTCCCGTCAGAGGTGTATGTCTTCAGCCTTTGGGATGGTTTCATTATAAAGAATCGCTCCACCACCTCAAAGACCACGGGATCGATATCGACCACATCGATCTCCATACTAGGATAATCTTGATGGAAGCGAAGTGGACCACTTCCAGCGCCACAGCCGATGAATAGGACATCTTTTATATCAGGTTTGAATATTAGCGCCAGGTGAAAGTAATTGACATACTCAGCATCACAAAGCACATCCCCATCAGTGCAGCCGCGACCCTGGTTCAGGTTGTCGAACAGCATGAATCGAATATTTTTTCCCTTATAGGTTGCCTGAAAAACGATGATATGGTGATAGTCGGTGTCAGCCTCAAATAATATCTCTTTTTTGCCAGCCAAAGGAATGTACCTAGTGGGATCTTCATGATGAGCTAAGGCAATCCCGCCCCCAATAAGTAGAGTCAGGATAAGCAGTACCCGATGGGTTTTTCTGACCAGTGTTATTGATGTAACAATAAGGATTATGCCGAGTGAAAAAACTATGTTTCTGGTTCCTAGAGCCGGTATTAGAAAAAATGCGGCTGTAAAAGTGCCTGCAATACTGCCTAGCGATCCCAAGGCAAACACGGTTCCTGCTGTTGTACCTGTCTTTCTGATATCATTGGTTGCCAGGCGGACGATTATTGGCGAGACCATGCCCATAAATAGACTCGGAGGCAGGAATATTACGATACTGGCAACCAGCGGAGGCAATCGTGTCCCCAGCCATATATTCATACTCAACGCATGGCAAAGCGAGCTTGAATATGTGGGGATAAGGATGGTGAATAAACCGGCAATAGTCAGAACGCCGGCAAGCAATCTTCTTGTCGGATGCCTGTCCACAATCATTCCCCCCACGAAGTACCCGATGCTTAGCGCGCCGAGGAATACTCCGATCAGGCTCCCCCAAACGAAGATCGATGATCCAAAAAAAGGCGCCAATACGCGGCTGCCGACGATCTCAAGCGCCATCAGCACCGCACCGCTGATAAAGGCAATTATCTTAAGATGCAATGGATAACATCCTTTATGGACATATTATCATCCCGGCGGCCACTGCATGTTCCTGCCACCAAGCAGGTGAAAGTGGATATGATAAACAGCCTGTCCCCCCTGGTGATTGCAGTTAGCCACCATGCGATAGCCCTTATCTGCGATGCCTTCTCGATCAGCCAGAACTTTAATAATCGAGACGATATGCCCCATAAGTTCTTTATCCTCATCGGCAATATCGTTGAGGGTTGGAATATGCTTTCTAGGGATGATAAGGATGTGGATCGGCGCCTGTGGATTTATATCCCTGAAGGCAACCACCTTATCATCATCATAGATTATATCCGCCTTCATCTCGCCAGCAGCGATCTTGCAAAAGATGCAATCTGTAGCCATAATCTCCTCCCTTTGTTTAAGCTATGTAGGCACATCAACTACAAACTTTGCCAACAAAGTTGTTACCGTATTCTGCATGATGTGCGCGGTTATCGGGGCTGCTAAATTTCTTCTTCTCTCATAGAGCCAGGTTAAAATATAACCAATGACAAAGCGCATAACAAACCCGACAATCCCCTGCCCGAGGTGAAAGAATGAAAAAAACAGTGCCGTAGCTATCATACCTGCTCTTACTCCCAGCAGCCTCCTCAAGGGTGGATATAAAATGCCCCGGTTCAGAATCTCCTCAATAATGGGTGCTAATAAACAGATAGCTATCAACATCTGCCAGAGAGATAACTTGAGGATCTCCTTGGAGTACTTGTCAGCAAACTCAAGTTCCTTTCTTATCGCCTCGGCAAGTTCCTGGTAACCGAGATTATCCATTAAAAATGCGATCCCAGTAAAAAATATGCCAATACAGATAAGTGAAATAATTATTAAAAGATACCCCTTGATACCATACTTGATATTTTTAATATTTTTTAAATCCTTTAACCCGATTTCCTTCCAGGCTACCCTCTGAAATTTAATTATTATTAAATATACTAAAGCGATGGTAATAAAATCTTGAATCAACATGCTGGAAAATAATAAATAGTTATAACTGTTTGATTTATCAATATGTTTTACATAAATTGATAACTGAAAACCAAAAATATAATAGACAAATATAAATGTAAAAAAGATAATACCTATAGGCGATATTATTCCCCAGCTCGGATTTTCTACCGCATCGTCATTCATATCTTGGGAATCACTATTCTCCATCTCCCCTACCCTGCATATCGAGCAGGATTACAAAAGAGATTATGGCTCCGGGAATATAAGCCATTGTCGGCGCAGTTCCATGATGGTATATCCAGAAGAAAAACACCATTGCCAGCTCGATAAACACAGGATAGGCAGCCCTGCCACCCAATATCATAAATACGACCACCAGCCCAAGATGCCATGCAATAGGAACAAGGTTCCCCAGCGCAAACGGATACCATAGGTCCATCAGCGTATCGGTCATGACGCATATCATGCCTAGCATCACGAACCATGCTTGCTTTTTCAAATAGGCTCTCCTGGCTCCCTCAAATCTCCCAGCTCGCCGAAATAGAAGTATGAGCAATGCCAGCGATGCCAGGGGAGTTATGATCAAGAGGGCGACCCGGTTGCGGCTTATGGGAAAGCTCGTTTTTATTAACCTTAAATCAGGCTTGTCCGATTTCTTGACCTGGAGCCTGAAAAGCAAGCCTGAAGTGGCGTCGTAAACTGCTGAGGCGACCCGGCTGTTGTTCAGGTCGAAGATTCCATAACTGTAAGACGCCTGGCTTTGCAGGATCTCATCCCACAGGATAAAACTTCCCTCCTGTATGGCAGTGTATTTTTCCCCCGCATCCCCCAGAATGCCCAGTGCATCG
This sequence comes from uncultured bacterium, assembly GCA_964448115.1. GTDB lineage: Bacteria > CAYUVA01 > CAYUVA01 > CAYUVA01 > CAYUVA01 > CAYUVA01. The sequence continues at coordinate 38,483 of CAYUVA010000007.1, read as the reverse complement.
TATATGTCGAACCTAGGATTTTCAGTCTTAAGGGTGGTTACGGGGTTGGCGAAGGGAAGCCATAAGGGATGGTAATAGGTCCAATCCTTTTCACTCAGGGCTTCTCCATGCTCGCTGGCTTTGAGATCCCCCTGGATTGCACCGTGGAATCGATAGTGTTTTTCATCTTTCATCCAACTGATCTCAAGTTGATTGTCCTGATGACTGGTATCGTATAAAGCCATAAACTTACCGCCGTCGAATGGAACCGGATTCCTGGGTATGATATTAACCTGCGACAGCGCGAACAAAACCACTGTTGCCAGCAAAAAAGGCGCAAAGGCAATCATGAAAACCTTAAATCGAGTAATGAAAGGCATGGTATTTAACTCCTTGTCAAGTCAACAGACTCTAGTATATACTATAGACCCGAAAGGATTGGAAGGTTCAAGATTTGCATGGATCTTGCAATGCTTCTAAGATGATGGGTAGTGTCAAAATGGAAAAGTGTGAAAGAAGGTGGGAAAAGGTTAATAAATAAGCTCTATGGCAAAGGAAAAGATAGCAATACTGGACAAAGATAAGCGATTCGGGCTTTACTTAAAAAATTCCCTCAATAACCTGGGATATCGAGCAGTACTGGCAAATGACCCTGTGTCCGGCTATAACCTGCTTTGGGCTGAGACACCCAAGCTTCTTATTATCGATCCAGCGTTTGAAAAAAGCGATTTCAAGCTTCTTTTCACCCAACTACTCAAGACCGCAAAAGATAACAGTTTTCCGATCCTTGTAATCTCGGATACAAAAATTGTTACCCAAGTAAAAAAGCTAGCAAAGACAGACTCTGTCAAGATAAAAACCCTGGAGAAGCCTTCTGACTTTGAGCAGATAAAGAGCATTATCAACGATCTCCTGCGCTTATCTGAGTCCAATCATCAAGCAGATGAGAACCATGTTGAGAACCCAAATGCGGATGAAAATCTTGTAAAAAGGATAAAAACACTCGAAAACGGGAAAAAACCAGTAAAAAAGATCAGCTCTGAGTATAGTAGTATAACAAAGAAGATTGAACCAGCTTTTGATTGGAAAATAGATATTAAGAAAGGATCTTTTCACAAGACTAATATCTGTCTTCTGGTCAACCGCCTTTACATGCAGAGAAAAACAGGAATCTTAACCATCAAGAATGATGATAATGTTCGGCAGCTTTATTTTTTAAATGGCAATATAGTCTTCGCCAGGTCAAACAGGCTGCTGCAAAGATTAGATACTATACTTCTTCGCTCGGGAAGACTCACCCAAAAGGATCTACAGGCTGCTGAGAAAATCCAGAAGGAGAAGCCGAACAAGCGTTTCGGGCAGATATTGGTAGAACTAGGCTTGCTGACCGAAAACGAACTTGAGATCATTATAAAGCTACAAGTACAAAAGATAATCCTGGATACATTGCACTTCATGGACGGCAGCTACAGCTTCAAATTCTCAACCATACCGCTTGAAGAGAAGATAAAACTGAATATTAGTACTGCTAACCTTATAATGAGCTACATAAGAACAGTTGAGAGCTATGACTATATATCTCATTTTATGCCCCCAGCAAGTTCAGTTCCAGCTTTGAATCCGGATCCTATTATCGCATTCCAAAGGGTTAACCTCTCAAATAATGAGCAAAAGATCCTAAGCCTTATCAATTCAGTTCGAACTCAAGAGGAAGTTATCAAAATGGGAAAACTCTCCATCCCAAGAGTCGAAATACTTCTCTTCGGATTATATTGTACTTCGATAATTTATGTTAAATCATTAAAGGAGATCGAGGGCGCACAGGTCAGCCAAGTCCAGGATGATAAAGATGATGCAAAACCAGCTTTTCTTGATGAATACATCTCTGAAGAAGATTCTGCTGAGATCATATCCGAAAGGCCAGACCTTGCAGACCGCATTGCTACCTTGACACCCAAGTTCGGCGGCAATCTTATCGATAAACCGATCGCAGAGTTAATGGCTATGTTGATTGTAAAAAAAATGGATGGAATCCTGGCAATTGATCACGGAATGGATAAGACCATTATCGAGCTTTCCAAAGGTAACTTTGTAGATATAAAGACAACCCAAGAACAACAGGGACTTAGTTTTGTACTTCTCCAGGCAAATAAGATCTCCAAGGCTGACTACAAGCAGGTGAAGGAGTTCCAGCGAAGAAAACCGAATCGCTCCGAGGAATCTGCCGTGCTTGAATTCGGACTCATCTCCAAAGATGAACTTATGATGTTCAGAAGCCTATATTTAAAGGGATTGTTACTTAAATTATTCGAGATTGCCGAGGGCAAGTATTACTTCTACACGCTCAAGGAATCAGAGCCAATCGGACTTCACCAGATTGAAGGCGAGGACATAATACTGGAGGGGATTAGAAATCTAAAGGATCTTTCGTATATAAAGAAAGCACTTCCATCAAGGAACCTTCTGGTAACCCTCACCGATAAAAGCAAACAGAAGTTTATCAGCCTATCCTTATCAATGCGCGAAAGACAGCTATATAGCTTCATCAATAACATGAACACCATAGAGGATATTCATGTCATCAGTGGATTACCCGAAGAAGTAGTTCTTAAAACTATCTATATGTTCAAGGTCTTTGGTCTGGTAAAGCTGGAGGAAAAGGCGGTTGTCAAGGAGCCACAAAAGGTGCGCCAATCGACCGAAAGCTCCGGCATTTTCTTCGATGATGAATCAACACCATGGCTTACTAAGGAAAAACTTGTATCAGATATCCAGCAATTCCATAAGAAGTTGAGGTTACACAACTACTACGAGCTTCTTGGCGTATCAAGGGATGCGGATGTAAACTCCATACGCAATTCATATCGCAAATTAGCTTTCCTGTATCACCCCGATACGCTTCATGCACGAGGCTTGGAGGACCTCGCTGATCAGGCGACAGAGATCCTCAGCTACCTCAACCGCGCCTACGAGGTGCTCTCCAACCCGCAAAGCCGCAAGCAATATGACCTTAGGTTAAAAGAGGGGAGAGCATAGAAGAACAAAATTAACAACAAAAACTACTCGTTAGCAGAATCCTTGGCATGACTATAAATTCGGCCAAGATATTCCTCCTGTTGAGATGACATTCTCTCAACATTTTCTGCGATCTTGAATAGCACGACCATGAATTCCATGTAAACCCTAAAAAGGATCATTCCTACAGCCCAATCTCTCCAACTTCTTGAAGCACAAATTTAAGAGCAATGGGACCGATGATCTGATTTATCGCAATAGTCGCAATTATTAGTGTTTGCAATGGCATCCCCACCTCACCGAATCCTTTGCCAATGAGAATAGCAAATCCTAATGCAACGCCAGCCTGTCCAATGAAGCCCAAGCCGTTGTAGCGGATGATCTCCCTTTTTTCCTTTGCTAGCCAAGCGCCCAGGTAAGAACCGAGATAGGTGAACACGATTCGTAGTACCACTAGAAACAGTGCGATGCTCCAGATCTCGGCAAAGATCCCCAGGTCGATCCCCGCACCGGCTATGGTGAAGAATACGACATAGACCGGTAAGGAGTACTCCTCGATAGCCTCGATAAGCTCATCGCCGTGCGAGGAGAAATTGCGGATCATGAAGCCGACCACAACACAAGCGAGCAATCCAGAAAGGTGCATCTCTCCGGCGATCTTCAAGATGATATATGCCATGGCAACTACAACAACCCCAAGCTCGTAATTTAAGTACTTTATATATAGTATCCCGGCAATACCCAGGATAACCCCTAAAATCAAGGATCCGAATATCTCCCATAATAGCGGTAACAAAGCATTGGCTTGAAGCATCGGTCCCGATGATATGATCCCCTTGGAGAAAGCCATAGCTATGGCAAATACCATGATAACTATCACATCCTTTAAGATAACCACTCCCAGAAGCGTATCGGTCATATCCCCTTTTGCTCTTGTCTCGTTGATAACCGCAATGGTCGTCGATGGCGATGTAGCCACCGCGGTTGCGCCTAGTAGTATTGCTGACACTAGCAAGAGCTTCGGATTATCGGTAAACATGATACCCGAATAGCTCATCACCAGGTAGATGCCTAGTGCTACGAAAAGCATGACCACGAGGTTCTGAGCAAACACAATGTAAACGATCCCTTTTAGCCTTTGTTTTAATTTTGAAAGCGTAAGCTCACCGCCTGCGGTAAAGGCAATGATTCCCAGGGCGATGTTATCTATGGTACGCAGGCTCTTAACCGTATCGACGCTTAAAACCGAGATGAATGGTAGTACTTTATTGAACAAGAACGGACCAAATATGATACCCGCAATCAGGTAGCCGGTTATCATCGGGGTTCCGAGTTGGGCAAAATATTGACCTATGATCAAGGATGAAATAAGCACAAAACCGAGCGCGAAAGTTGTATCATGTACATCTGTTGTGGGTATGAAAGCTGACAGACTCCTAGCTAGGACAACTAATAAAAGTAATACGACTATTATAAAAATCTTTCTCATGATTTTATGAACCTCTTGCTCATGGAGAGGTAAGCTGGTAAAGAAATAATCTCGCTAATGATTACCGAAAGTATGACCAGTGTCATCGCACAATCGGTCAGGGCACTGGGGAATACAAGGAAATAATCAACAATAAGCGCCAGTGCCACTCCCCCTTGGGACAGCAATGATAGCCCTAACCATGGGCTTATCGGCTCTTCCTCTCGGTATGGAATCACAGTTTTGACAAGTAGATAGCTCCCAGCAACCTTACCAAGAATTCTCAGTATTATATAAGCAGGGAGCATTATAGCCAGATTTCCGTAGTGCAAATGCCACAACGCTCCTATCAGAATCAGAAACAGGATGTATATGGTATGTTCACGCTTGATCAAGCCACGAAAAAATATATCGATATTGTCAGAAATATTGGCAAAGGTAGCTCCGAGCACGAAATTTATAAACACGGCTGATAGATGCAGCTTCATAGCCAATCCGCTGGATAGCGCAACAAGACCAATAGTCAACAGAGTATAGATTTCCTCTTCCTTCCATAAACCAGCTAGGATCTTCAGCAATAATCCAAGGGCTACTCCGATAATGATGGAGACTAATATCCACAAGCTACCCTTTGTGATTATCGAATCTCCGAACAGGTAGCTATGCCCCAGAGCCAAAAGTATCCCTATGCCCACAACCGACGGGAGATCATCTAGACTGGCTGTCATTTGAATGATGTTATTCTGTCGAGACCTTATTTTAAGCTCCCTGGTGAGTAGGAAGATAGTTGATGGAGAAGCTCCGGCAGCGGTCAAGGCTAAAATAGCTGAGAAAAATAATAGATCGATTATTCCAGTATAGCTGGCGAAGACCATTTTACTAATAAGTATAATTCCGACTCCGACAATTAAGACTGTAATCAATGCTTGACCATAGATGAAGATATATCTATGTGTATCAAACCTTAACATCTGCCGGCGCTCGAATTGTATGCCATAAAGAAAGCCGATCCATCCCAACCCGAAGAAGATAAATGGCTTAAGTTGGGCAACCACCTGCTCATTGATGAAATCGATACCAGCCGGACCAATCAGGATTCCAAGACAAATAAAAATAACATTAGTGCCGGTAATGCGAAGCATCCTTGAGGCACCAAGTAGCTTGCCAAAGATCAACTCAGTACCAATAAAAGCTACCAACAGAATAAATAAGGTTATCAATACCGATTGCATACCACAGCAATTATACCTTAAGTAGCAATCAGTTAAAAAACCCCTATTTATGCTCTGAATATCGTCTTAATTCCTGAGTTGATAGTATCTTGGATAAGAATTTCCATGTACCCAAAAAATATCCTCTCCACCCCACCGTCCATCTTAAAATCCTGCATTGCCTTTCTCGGTAACCGATATGATACTAATTCTACAGCTTCCGCGTTTTTCACGACGACGAACCATTTTCTCTAAAAAATACATAATATCCATGCTATTCCCCGGTTCTAGCATCCATTGTCCAATAGTGTCCCAATATAATGCCGAAGGGGGGACTTGAACCCCCACGAGCTTGCACTCACTACCCCCTCAAGATAGCGTGTCTGCCAGTTCCACCACTTCGGCTAACATCTATAGTTTAATACCCAAAAGTTATTAAGTCCAGTCATGCTTCCTGCCAACTAAGGGTATCCCTCATCAATCGTTATTATGTTGTTGTCCAGTCCCCTCTTGGGATGCTCCTACCTCACCAGCGCTATTGATAGGTAAAGGCTGCTCTGCACCCCCCTGAATTGGCGCCTCTAAATCACCCTGCATAGGTTGTTGCTCACCTTGTGAAGGGATGCCCTGTTGTTGGGGGAAACCTTGATCCTGCTGCATGGGAAGCTGACCAGGCAATGTTTGTTGTTGCTGTATGGGAACATCGCTAAGGTCAACGCTGACACCCTTGCTCTTTTTTAGATATATATATCCAAGCGCCAAAGAGGTAACCATGAAGGTAACCGCGCAGACCTGGGTCAGTTTTGCCAGGAAACTCTGCGCACCAGTTGGTCCGAAGATGGCAGCCTGCCCGCCACCACCGAAGGCACCAGAGAGCTCAGAGCCTTTCGATGACTGCAAGAGCACTACTACGACCAGAAGGATGCAGGCAACAATATGTATGAACTGAAGCAAAAACAATAGCATTTAGCTTACTCCTTCAAACATCATACTGCTAGCACAAGCCAAGTATAGTGTCAAGGGGATAAAAGGTTCTAGGATGTGTAAAAAATACAGACAGCCTAATCATTCCCCCCTGTCATCCCTTATCCGTACCATTCTTCTGGAGCCAACCTGAAGCACCATGCCGTCCCTTGGCTTCAGCCTAAGCTCGAAGTCGGTAATCTTCTCGCCGTCAAGGCGAACACCTCCGCCCTGGATCAGTCGCCTGGCTTGAGAGTTGCTAGGCGCCAAGCCACTCAGATTAAGCAGCTTGCATATCCATATCTCATCGCCGTCAAGCTGATTACGATCTAGCTTATACTCGGGTATTTCCAGTGCATGTATTTTTGTATCAAAATCGGTACTTCCATGCCTGATATCGAATGCTTTTTTTGCCCTAGCAGCCTCTTTTTCCCCGTGATACATGCTGGTAATTATGAGTGCCAGTTTCTCCTTGATTTTTTTTGGGTGTGCTTTTCCCTGCGCGATCTCTGTTTGCATTTGGTTTATCTGCTCAATGGGGACATCGGTAAGCAATGTATAGTACTTAAACATCAGGGTGTCGTTGATGGACATGATCTTTCCGTATATCTCCAAGGGTGGTTCGTTGATTCCGATGTAGTTGCCCAATGACTTGCTCATCTTCTGGGCACCATCAGTCCCTTCAAGCAGCGGCATAGTAAGCACAATCTGTGATTTCTGTCCATACTCTCTTTGGAGCTCCCTGCCGACTAACAGGTTGAAAAGCTGATCCGTACCGCCGAGTTCTATATCCGCCTTAACAGCCACCGAGTCATATCCCTGTATCAGAGGGTAAAGGAACTCCAAGACTGAGATCCCAATACCCTTCTGAAAGCGTTTAGCAAAGTCATCCCTTTCCAGCAGCCTTGCCACCGTGTACTTGGAGGCAAGCTCAAGGACATCGCGAAAATCCATCTTATCAAACCAACTGCTATTAAATACCACGGTTGTCTTTTCAGGATCGAGTATCTTGGAGAATTGCTGCTGGTAGGTTTGCGCATTGGTCTCTATCTCGTCCTTGTTCATCGCTTTCCTGGCTTCATTTCTGCCCGAAGGGTCGCCGACCAAGCCAGTAAAATCACCGATTATAAAGACTACCCGGTGTCCGAGATCCTGGAATTGCCTCATCTTTCGCAGGACCACCGTATGTCCTAGATGCAAATCCGGCGCTGTTGGATCAGCGCCGAACTTGACACGCAGCGGTTTATTTGAACGAATGCTTTCCTTGAGCCTTTCAACAAGCTCGGCTTCGCTTATTATGTCAACAGCCCCCCTTTTGATTACCTCGAGTTGTTCATCAAGTTGCTTCATTGTAAAAGATCCCTCAATGTCATTATTCAAGGCTTGTAGAAATCAAGCTCAATGTCTGGAAAAATGTTTTTTATCGATGCCTGAGTTTCCACGAACTCAATCTCTTGTTGACTCAAGGCATAACCATCCAATAATTTCTCAGCCATCCTTAGCATCCTGGAACAATTCTCATAGTGCCTGGCAAGACGCAGTTCGGCGTAATCTCTTGCGCTGTAGGTGCTGATAAGGAACTGCCAGTCAGAAGATTCGAGCAACATCAGCTCTCGCGCCGCCTGCTTCAATATTGAAACCATATCATGACTCTTATGCTGAGGGCATTTGTCGAGCATATCGAGAAGATCACGCTCTATGGTGTAAATCCTCTCCCAAGTCCAAAGGGTGTCCTCATTGAGCCAGATGTAGTGGAATCCTCCCTCTCCCCAGGAGCCTTCCGGGAGCGTTATCACCGTCTCCGGTGGAAACTTTTGTTTATATTCAGAACAGGTAATCGGATGTACATTAGGGTTGCTAGAGAGCCTTTTTATCACCTGCTTCAGCCACAGAATTCCCTCGTGCCACCAGTGTCCGAATAGCTCAGTGTCAAAAGGTGCTGTGATTATCGGTGGATCATCAGATTTAGTCGCCCTTTCATCAATTGTATTGCATATTAAATCAACGAAGTGCCGGGATTGTTCATCAACTGTATCGGGTATCCAATCAGGGTTATATTGCTCCTTCTGCGCCAGGTCTAAATTGGCGCCGGTTACTCTCCAGTATCGCAGACCACCAGGAAAGTGTTTCTTGTGGAAGTCGAGATATGCTCCGTTCCCAGGATAACCCCATTCTCCGCTCCATACCTGCAAGCCGGTCTTGGGGTCTCTGGCAAAAACAGTTACTGGGGGCAGATCATCCTCCGAGGCGAGTTGATAGATATTGTATGGCGCTAGTTCGGTCTTCTCTTTTCGTGGTCGATAGCCTTTTTTTGCCTGCTCCCAAAGTCTCTTAAGTGCCTTGAAGCGTGAGAGATAAACGCCAATCGCCTCCCCGCCAGTCAGCAGATGCGAGTCAATGATAAAATATTCAATATCATTTTTTGCTAGTATCTTCTCTATGCCCTGTCTTTTAGTCCGTTCAAGACCCTTTACCTTCAGTGGTGGCGACCACAAATAACCTGGTCGATATGCGCATTCGGGAAGCCAGATCCCTTTAGGCTTCTGACCGAAGATACGTTGGTATGTCTTCACTCCCTGCGCCACCTGGGCATTGATACATCGGTCATATCCGAGCAAGGGAAGGTATCCATGGGTGGCTGCGCAGGTGATGATCTCGATATGTCCTTGTTTTTGCAGCTCAGCAAAGACACTGGTTATGCTCCTCTGGCAGCGGGAAACAAATAGCTCCTTGACCCTTGTATATTTCTGATTCCAGTATTCGGCTACTCGTTGCAGGTTAGGTTCGCCTAGCCTTTTAAACTCGGTATAATTATCTTTTGCTGCGCTTAGCTTTATATCAAGATAATTATCAAAGCCGGCTGCAAATCGCTCATCAGCGAGCTGTTCGGCGAGTATAGGCGTAATGCCGATGGTTATCTTTGGCGATAAGCCTTCTTTTATAAGCTCATCAAGTATCTCTATTAAGGGTACATAGGTCTCTGCGGCAGCCTCAAAAAGCCAGTCGGTCCCGTGGGGCCAGTTGCCGTGTCCAAGAACATAAGGCAAGTGGCTATGCAGCACCAGGGCAAAATATCCCTTGATTTGTTGTCCATCCATTATCTATCCTTTGTTAAATCAACGGCTCTTAGCTCTTCAGCCGCGGTCTCAGGGGGAGTTGGATTTATATAGAACCCGGTTCCCCACTCGAATCCAGCCATCTTGGTCAGTCGTGGTATTACCTCGATATGCCAGTGGTAATCGAACTGGATGGTCTGCCAGTAACCCGGTCTTTTCGGTGTCATATTGATATTGGGCGAGGTATGCAGCAGCCAGTTGAATGGGGGATCCTTGAGATATATCTTCAATCTACCTAGTATATCCTTTAGCATTCGTGCCAGATCCCAGATACCATCATCGTCGATCTCAGTAAACGAATATGAGTGCCTTTTCGGTATAATAAATGACTCGAAGGGGAATCTCGAGGCATAAGGCGCTATTGCTAAGAAACGATTATTACTTTGAATTATCCTCTCATTGGATGCGACCTCTTGGGCTATCATATCACAAAAAAGACAGCGTTCCTTTACCCGGAAGTGATCCTGGGCTGACTGTAGCTCAATTGCGACCGTTCTGGGAGTTATGGGAGTGGCGATTATCTGCGTGTGCGGGTGCGATAGCGAAGCTCCAGCAGTCAATCCCCAATTCTTGAAGATAAGGACATATCTAAAGCGTGTGTCCTTCATCAGGTCCTCAAGCCTCTCTCGGTAGGCATATATTACCTTCACTAGGTGCTCCAGGGGCATATCAGCCATATGCTGGTCGTGATTAGGGGTCTCCACCACCACCTCGTGAGCACCCAGCCCGCGCATCTTGTCATATAACCCGAATCCCTGGCGATTAAGCTCTCCCTCGATTGCAAGCGCAGGAAACTTGTTCGGTATTACCCTCAGTTCCCACCCCGGAGTATTAGGCTCAGTGTTGGGGTCTCTATAAGCCAGGATCTCCTTTGGAGTTTTGTGCTCATTCCCAGGACAAAATGGACAGAACTTGCCTTCTTGGGATCTATCATCAATTACAGAGAAATCGTGAGGTCTTCCACCTCGTGCAGTAGCCACGATAACCCATCTTCTCTGTATCGGATCATGTCTTAGCTCCGATACCGGCTCGATTAGCTTTTTATTATCTTTATTTATATCCATGGCCTCTCTTCCTTGCTATTAAGGGCTATGTTTGTTGCCCTGTGAAAAATCCATTAGCCGATATACCTATCATGAGATTCAAGCTCATAAAAAGTCGGTGATCTTTATCATGGTTCTACATATTGAGCTTTCTCCCTTTGCGATATTGTTTTTTGCGCTGGCAAAAATGGTTGTCCCTTGATATGTCTTGTCAAAACCGCTCTCCGACTGCGAGATGGTCTGCACGGGGAAAAACCATATAGTTGAGCACTGGTCGAATGAGATCTCAATGGAAAGGTTAAAAAGCTCATCAACCAGCTCGGCTAGCTGGGTATGATGTACTTGTCCTGCCTCGTGGATGCTTCTTTTCTTGCCTGGCGGATCTCCGAATCGAAGAAATGCATGTTTTTTACTACCTGAAAGCGCGAAGTTCCACTCGTTTCCAAACCAGATAAGAAGGTTATGCTGCGAGCTATTGGTTACCTTTGTCTCCAGAACCATCTCATTGGATTCAGAATCGATCATCATAGTCTTTTGAACCTCAAAGGGTATCCTCCCCCCCAGGCTAGCAAGCGATCCTCTTCTATGCATGGTTATTCTGGTAACACCTCCATCTATTTCGTAGGTGTAATCAAACGGTTCCAGGGTGAAATCTCCTAGGTCATAAAACTTGCACCTTCTATAGTCATCAAGGTTTGTGCTAGGGCTTAAAAAGTGAGTGATAAAGCTGACCCTTCTATGCCAATCATAGTCAAGGTATTGCGCAAGGTGTTGCCCTTTTTTGTTGAGGTCATGGATGCTCGGGGTCTCATATTCTTTTATATCCTCCTTGGAGCTTTTTAGCATCTCCCTGTGATATGCCTCATGTCGTCTGGAAAGTGTGTTGATCAGGTTCAACCCCTTGTCATTTATATCCCATTCCACGATAGCGCCGCCATAAGCGGGAGATATCACCAGGTTAAATTTAGGGCTGCTATAGATTATCTCCTTGGTGCCGTCGCCATCGAAGTCTTCCACATCGATCTTTGGTTTATCATCAAATGCTCCAAGGGCTTTATTCGCAAGTACCTCAGCATTTATTAGTTTCTGGTAGATAGCGCGCCTTAGATGCGGCAGGTAAAGACCACCGAACACACCATGCCAATATGCGCAATTGCACTGCCCGCGATAAAACTCAGCGAGCATCTCGTTTTTATTGCTATACTCGATATCATCGCCGAGCGCTGCCATCACCTTTTTTTGAACCCAGATCATCTTTTTGTGCATCTGGTTCGACTCGGGATACTTGGATAGGTAATTTCGCCATATACCACCTTGCAGAAACGGCTTGTACAACTCAAGCTTTTCCTGTTTATTCAGCTCATCGATCAGGCTCTTGAATGCCTCGCTCATGCCGCTATCCAATGCCCATTCGCTCATCTCGAAGTAAGATGCACCAGGAAGATAGATCCTGCCTAGAGGCTTAGATTTTTTTACATACTCTGAAAAGGTGGTCAGTTCCAGCCAGGAGTTTTGTTCGACCAGCGCCTGGAAGAATTTACTCACCCACCCCTGGGAATAGCAAAGATTATAAGTGCCCGGCCAGATGCCGAACTTCTCCCCATCATCGGTCATGACCTGGAGATTACTTCCGCTTTCGTTAGCGAACCGGCTCAGGTGATCGATGGTTTCCTGCACCGACCTAAACGGTATGAGATATCTCAGCCTCTCAGATATAGGAAATACATTAACCTTCTTTCCAATATGCTCGGTGGTAAAATAGCCAACCAGGTCCTCGTCCTGTCTTCCAGCTAGCTTGAAATGGAAATCATCAACCACAAGATATTCGATCCCAGCCTCATGTAATATGTCGGGCAGATGTGGTTCCCAGACGCGTTCAGGCAACCAGATTCCATTTGGCTGTACTCCAAACCGTTCCTTCAGATAATTGCGCATCATTATTATCTGCCCAATCGCATCTTGTGGAGGGATAACCGGTATTATCGGCTCATAAAAAGCACCCCCAAGCAGCTCAACCTGGTTATCTTCCACCAACTTAGCCAATATCTCAAGATATTCAGGGTGATTCTTTTCCAGCCACTCCAGGAGGCAACCGCTATAGTGCATCACCAGCTTGATATCAGGAAAACGACCTAAAGTCTCCAAAAACGGTAAATATGCTTTATGATAGGCATCCTCGATTACGAAATCGAAGTTGCCGATCGGCTGATGGCAATGGATACCGAAGATAAAATTTATCTTGTTCATAAAGCTTTCCTTTTAGATCTTATACAATCCAGTTCTCTGCCAGGAATTCCTCCGTAGGATAAAAGGTTTCCAGGCTCCCTGATAGCGGAATTCTTTGTATTAACTCATTATTATAATAAAGCTCAACGCTGAAGGAAAAGCATTTTAAGTCATGGCTCTTAATATAGATCAGCGGTGCTCTAAGCTCAACAATCTCTCCTGACATGCCTATGAAACCGTTTTCGTCTTCTTCGATCAGGCTGCTATTAAGTCTAATTGATTCCACAGTATATATTACTCCCTGACGCTTGAGGATAACAATTATCCTATTGGTATCAGCCATGGTCAGCCTTATGCGATCGATCTGCTCAATAACACTCTGCTTCCCGTTCACAGGTTGAAGCCTTATAAATAAGTACTCCCTGTCGCATCCGAAGTACATCCCCTCTATTATCTTTTCTCCCATCTTCATTGTGCCAAGGCTAGGTGCGGGATCATAAAAGCCAGCATTAAGCCACTCATAGTAATCGCTTACCATGCCATCTATCTGTGCGGTAACTATTCCGGTAGGCTGAACAATGTTTTTTACGATGTTTATGTTGGTTTTTATCGGCTCATCAAGCCGACTATCGGGAGCCAATCCCAAAGCATGATAGGCTTCCTTCAGGTGTTGACGAAAGATATAGTCGAACTCGGCAGCGAAGCTGGTAAAGTTATCATCTCCATACCACCAGAACCAGTCGCTTCCTTCAGCCCTGTATAAACAACCCATCGCTTCAACAATTTTTTGCTTATCTATTTTTGCCGAATGATCGATGTGGGACTGGATATCCTGTCTAGCCTTATAAAGCAGATCCCATGCCCGGTTCTTCTCCTCATGTCCGATCCAGGTGGAGAAATCGGCTTTGATCCAAGAGCCGCTGTACAGCTTGGGTAGCACCGGCAACGACTTACACAATCCCTCAAGGTAGTTATCGAAGCTTATGACTTGAAGGTTTTCTGAGCCTGAAAGAGATTCATAAAGGTTTTCCAAGAACTCCTTCCCGTTCTTCGGAAACCACTCCCAGGCGTTCTCCCCATCAAGTATAACACTTACCACATAAGGCTTTCCATCATCCGGGAGAGTGTCCCTGATCTCATGCAACCGGTTGACAAAGTCGCCGGCAGCTTCATTGGCACCCATCTTAGCATAGGAAAAGCCGATGAGATCGGAAAGCTTCTGATCTCGAAAGAATATTACCACCTCGCCATGAGCGGTCTTGTATCGATAGGGGAGGTACTTCCAGCCAGTATCTTGCTCCAACCCCGACATTTTAAGGCTTTTTTTCAATATCATCTCATCGGATGCACACCAGGCGAAACCGTTCTCTGCCAACAGCTCGATAATCTCGGGGGATACAGACCCCTCGGGGGTCCAGCAGCCTTTAGGTCTGACTCCAAAGGTGCGCTTGTGAAGCTCGATCGCCTCGGCCACCTGCTTTCTTGCGTCTTCTGGTTGCCTGAAATTTGTATTGGGTAACCGCAAGTCAGGCTGGCACCTCTTAGCCATGTAGTTATCATAAATCAATGGCAAAATGGGGTGATAGAAGGGGGATGTCGTAAGTGAAATAATGCCCTGTTCAGCCAGCTCTCTATAGGTGGGTATGACCGATGCCAGGTGGCTTTTAAGTATTTCTCTAAGCCTTTTCTTATCCTGTTCATGGTAGTTGCTCCCCTTTTTAATCAACTCTTGCAGGGCGGTATTTTCTCGAAGATGATTTCCACACCAGGCTATATTGAATAGAACCTGCAAATCGATCAGCTCCTGATCGCTGAAAAGATCAGGCGGTATGGGAGCATCACCTAGCATGGCTTTCTTGGAATGCAGCTCTTTATATCGTGGAAGCGAAGCGATGCAGTTGTCGTAGTTCACCGAGAAGAAATTCCTGGCGATGAATATTCTATCCTCACCTGAAAGATGACTTGGATTCTTAAACGAAAGCTCCTCGAAGTCATCCATCACATCATGGCTTTGATAATCGAGTATCTGCTTGATAAGCGATGGCACCAGGTTGAAGGTGGTCTTTATTGCAGGATACCTGGAGGCGATCATCGGCATATCCACATAATCCTTATAGCAGTGCATCCTAACCCAGGGCAGCACGGCTCTTTTATGCGCTTTTATGATGTAATATGGCTGGTGGTGATGCCAGAGTATGCAGATTTTCAACCTGTCCTTCATTTTCAATATAATTGAAATATTTCTATATTCATTACTTATATAGCATATTTATTCATTTTGAACAAATCTTCTTTAAACATAATTTCTCTTTTGGCGAAAAAGTCATATTTTTTTAGAATAATTCAAGTATTCCTTCAACGACCCTGCCGGCAATTTCTCTGCGAGCCTCGACTTTTATATGGAGTCATATTGGATTATCAATGGTGGCTTCCTTTCAAAAGATGTTTATCCTGTGGTTATACCCAGCAGTCTTTTGTATAGCCTAAGATACTTCTTGGCTGAGGCATCCCAGGAGAAGTCGCATCGCATAGCGTTCTCAATCAGCTTGTCCCAGGTTCTCTTTCTTCGGTACTGCTCCATAGCGCGGTTTATTGCTGCAAGAAAGTCCCCTGCATCGTAGCGATGGAATTTGAATCCATTACCCTGTCCGGTCTTGGGATCAAACTCCACGATAGTATCATCGAGACCTCCGGTCGCTCTTACAATAGGGATGGTGCCATACCTTAGACTATACATCTGGTTTAGCCCACATGGCTCGTACCTGGATGGCATGAGGAACATATCCGCGCCAGCTTCTATCTTGTGCGCCATGGAATTATCGTAGGCTATGCTGATGCCGGTCTTCTTAGGATAGCGCCTTGCCAGGTTCTCGAAAAGGATATGATATTTCTCCTCGCCGGTGCCCAGAAGCACGAAGACCACCTTCTTTCTTAGGAGGTGCGGGATAATTTGGGCTACCAGATCGAGTCCTTTCTGGTCTGCAAGGCGGGTTATCATGCCGAGCACGGGACCGCCAAAGTTGGGCTCAATATTGAACTCCCTTAGTAGGTCGCGCTTACATTCCTTTTTCCCCTCAAGGTCATCAAGGTCATAGTTTTTAGCGATCAGATCATCGGTTCGAGGATTCCATTGCTCGTAATCCACGCCGTTTATGATGCCATACAAGCGATCCTTTCGGTGAGAGAGTATCCCCTCTAAGCCATAACCGTACTCAGCGGTCTGGATCTCCCTGCTGTAGCCCTCGCTTACCGTGGTTATTGCATCAGAGTAAACGATGCCGCTTTTTATCAGGCTGAAGCGACCATAGAACTCGACCTCGTTCATGTTATATACCTCCCAAGGCAAGCCGGTAATTGGAAGCTTCTCCGAGGGGAAATTGCCCTGATAGGCTATGTTATGGATGGTGAATATGGTTTTTATTCCGCCAAAGTTCTTATCGTTCTTATACAGTTTCTTGATGTAGGCTGGTATCAACCCGCTCTGCCAGTCATGGCAATGGATGATATCCGGAACGAAGTCTATCTTGTCAAGCACTTGCATAGCGAATCGATTGAGGAAGGTGAATCTCTCCAGGTTATCAGGATAATCTCCGCCAGGTGTGGAGTATAGATTGTCCCGATCGTAGAACTGTTTATTTTCTACCAGGTAAATAGGCACTTTATCATTGAGTTTTCCTTCGAGTAAGTCGCCATGATAACTGTAGTCTCCCATCTTGATAGTAATATCCTCAAGTCGCCTTTTGAGCTTATACTTATGGGGATCTATGGTCTTGTAGCGAGGCATAATAATGCGGACATCCACATTTAGCCTTTGAAGTGCCTTAGGAAGGGAGCCGACTACATCGGCAAGCCCGCCGGTCTTGGCAAAAGGAGCTACCTCTGAAGCAACCATTAGTATAGCGATTTTTTCGCTCATTTTAACCTCCGTTATTAGTTGAATTTCTCGATCTCATGTCTTCTCCAGGATCATGCCCTTAGGTACAACCACGATCCCATTTTCAGTAACAGCGAATTCCTTTTTATCCTTTTCGAGGTCATATCCGATCTCATATCCCTGAGGTATCTTCACATCTTTATCTATGATGGTGTTTTTAATCCTTGCATGCTCCATCACCTCCACGCCGGAGAAGAGTATTGAGTTCTCCACACTGGCGTAGCTATGTATCTTTACATGTGGGGAAATTATTGAATGGAAAACCCTTGCTCCTGAGATTATACATCCTTGGGATACAAGAGATTGTAGAGCCATTCCTTTACGATTTTGGACAGCATGAACGAACTTGGCTGGCGGACCGGGAACGCTGTAGGTTCGAACCGGCCAGTCCCTATCATACAGATTAAAATGCGGCTTGATGCTCACCAGGTCCATATTAGCCTCATAGTAGGAATCGAGCGTGCCTATATCCCGCCAGTATGGCTCCAGTTCCTTGTTCTCGTCAACGAACGAATAAACGAACAGACGATGAGAATCCACCAGCTTGGGCAGTATATTCTTGCCGAAGTCATGCTCTCCTTCCTCCTTGGAGTCATCGATGACTGCTCTAACCAGCGTCTCGGTATCGAAGACATATATTCCCATGGATGCAAGGCAGTGGTCAGTATCTCCAGGTATGCTCGGAGGATTGGGCACTTTCTCGTGAAATGCAACTACCCGGCTATCTTTATCCACCTCGATCACCCCGAAGCGCATAGCTTCAGATTTTTGCACCGGTATAGCTCCGATGGTTACATCTGCTTCATTTTCTATGTGTGCTTTAACCATCTTGCTGTAGTCCATCTTATAGATATGGTCTCCGCCGAGTATCAAGACCCTTTTGGGTCTCTCCATCTGAAGCGTGTAGATATTCTGGAAGATGGCATCAGCGGTTCCCAGATACCAGCGATTTACCTGTCTTTGTTGAGGGGCAACCGCGATGATATATTCACCAAGCTCCTGGTTATAGATGTTCCATCCTATCCTTAAATGTCGATTCAAGGACAAGGACTTGTACTGGGTCAGTATGTATATTTTCCTGATATTCGAGTTCAGGCAGTTGGATAGGGTGAAGTCAATAATCCTATATATTCCTCCAAAGGGAACGGCCGGCTTGGCTCTATCCTTGGTAAGTGGATAGAGTCTTTCGCCCTTTCCGCCGGCGAGCACTATGGTCAATAGGTCGGTCTTAAAATACAATTTAATTGAATTCCCCTTGATTATTTGTTGTTTATGTGAGGCTTTTAATTAGCTATCGGAAGTCTTCTTTTCCAGTACCTTTTTTATAGTATTTTTAAGCTCGGAAAGATCTCCAGACTTGATTATATAGGACTCCGCGGACCAGCTTCTGAAATCGTCCTTGTAATCGCTATAGCCTGTGTTAAGAAGCACCGGCAGCTTTGCGTTGATATCGAGCATACGATTCATGGTCTCGATCCCATCCATGCCTGGCATGTGGATATCCAGCACAACTAGATCTGGATTGACCTGCTCGAATTTATCGAGTGCTTCACTTCCGCTGGCGGCTAAAAACACCTGATAGCCTTCCTTGCGCAGCTCTTTCTCATACAGGATGCGTAGGCTCAGCTCATCATCAACAACCATTATCTTATACACCTTCTAGTCCACCTCCTTGAATATTTTGGACAAGGGTAGCTTTATTATTATTCTTGTTCCATGATCTACCTTACTTTCCACATCTATCATGCCGTTATGTTCCGCAATGATCTGTTTTACAATATTCAATCCTAGACCAGATCCGCGTGATTTTGTAGTGAAGAAAGGATTAAATATTTGTTTAAGATTCTCTTGTGCAATGCCGACTCCGTTATCGATTATTTCCACTATCAGATTGTTTTTAGACCTGGATGTCGAGATGGTTAATTCTCCACCGTTAGGCATTGCCTGTATAGCGTTCATGATCAGGTTCAGAAATACCTGACGCATTCTCTCCTCATCGACCATAACCAATGGTATCGATTCATCAAAACATAGTTTCACTAGAACCTGGTTGGCTTTCAATTCCTTTTCTAAAATCTCAAGTATATTTCTTAATATATCATGGAGATCTTTAGGTTGTTTTTTTATCGATACCGGCTTTGCCATATTAAGTATCTCGTTTACAATATTTTCCAGGCGGTCCACCTCGCTGATGATAATATCTAGCACCTGGATGCTCGATTCATCCTTGACCAGGTCATCTCTCAATGAACGGCTTAATCCACCAATAGCTGATAGCGGATTTCGTATCTCGTGAGCCACTTTGGTGGCGATCTCTCCAATGGCTGATAATTGGGTGTACTTAAGGAGTAGTTGCTGGTTTTGCTTAAGTTCAAGGTTTATCTTATCAAGATCCTCCACCTTTTTATCAAGCTCCACATAGAGCTTGGCTTTGCTGATTGCAGACCCGGTCTGAAATGCAAGATTGCCCAGTATGGCTAAGTCAGCATCTGTGATGCCTTTACCGGTGATGAAGTTATCAGCAATAATGATCCCTACTGGATGATTCTCGTCGTACAAAGGGGCGATGGCGAATTGTTCCATTCCCAGGGCATCTTTGAGCCTTTGTACTGCCGGGCTTGCCATTTTACCTGCCATAACCCTCACGGTCCTTCGCTCCCGGAATGCCTTGAATATTATATTCTCAGGCTCCTTATCATCATGAAATTTTATCTCCCTAACCTTCTGGTTTAGCAGTTGATCAGCGCTATCATCTCCGCTTCGGTAAATATGGAGTATATCCTCGATGCTGGCTGATTTGGTCTTCAGGTCATTCCATATTCGTCCAGCTTCTTGCGGGCTTGACGGTCCGACCGCCATCCTTCCTGCCAGGGATTCTGTCTCCTCGTCGTACAGAAAAAGGAAGGCTCGATTGAAGGCAAGCCCTTCATTGGCAGTGATCCCAATAAGCACTATCTTGAAGATCTCCTCTAGATCTAGCGTGCTATAAAGCAGTCTGGACAGGTTATTCAAGATGGTTAGCTCTTCGATGTTCTTCTGTAGCCATCGCTCAAGCAATACCCGGTCGGTAATATCGCGCATGATTATCGAGGTTCCCAAGATATCGCCTTCCTCATCCCTGATCAGGGTATTGGTCATATCTATAAATATCTCCTCGTCATCTCGGGTCCTCGCCGTGAAGATATAGTTCATAACGAAGTTTTTTCGCATCAGCGCCTTGGTCAGGTCATCAAGCTGCTGCTCCTTCATTTGAACCAGCCCGAACAGGGTGTTGAGCGGCTTGCCGTACATCTCCTCGGACTTATAACCGAACAGCCTTTCTGCCCCTTGATTCCAAGTCCTTATATAACCATACCGATCTACTATGATTATTGCTTCTGCTGAGGATTCGAGGATCTCGTTGAGGAACTCAAGCTCCCTTTTGGAACTGGTAGCTTGCTCGGTAATCGATTTATTGATAGTTATCAGCTCATCAATCTTATCTATAAGCAGATCAATATATTTTTTTTCATCGATTTTTTGCTTACTAACCACTTGACCATCTGTAATCACTAGCCTTTTATACATGCCTTGATTGAATCTGCCGGCAACCTTTTGGGCAAGGATACTGAAACCGCTTTCATTGGAGCTTATCTCAAGATTGATAGTTGTCAGTTCTTTTACTTCCTTAATAATATCGCTTGGCAGCGAATCGCCCAGGCTTGCCAGATAGGCGATGTGTTTATAGTCCGCAAGCAGCTCGAGGAAGCTGTTCAAAAATCCGATAAGCTGCCTCTTATCTTTACCAAGCTTACTGTATATGTTCTCCAGGGGATCAAGAATGAAGGCAGCCTTAGAGAAGCGAAATTTGGCTGCATAGGGACTTATCGCTTTTATCATTCGCTTAGAGTCTGACTTAATATCGCAGGTTACATAGTGGAAAGGACGCCCTATGCTCGGATGGTACAGACAATAATCGCCGCAGTTGATATAGATTGCCGGGGCTTGACGCTTCCTGTTATACTCAAACAGCTTATCCACCACATAGACATAATCCTTTAGGGTATCAGCCAGCCATAGGATGCTATCGCCAGGCTGAATCCCATCAAGGGCTTGGTCAAGCCCTTCAATGCCTGTAGAGAATATAGTAAAACCTTGCATCGGAAATCAGTTAGATTTGATTATAGCGCGAATAAGAAAGATATTCGAATATTGCTATTTTGTCTTAACCTTGCATCAAGGAGCCTGTGGTTTATTCTCTTTGGAGGCAGCTTTTTCCACAGTGGGTACCGACTCTGGTTTGGCTTGATAAGAAACCTTATCCTTTTTAGCTTTCTTCAGCTCCCGGTTGGTCTTTCTAAGATTCCACTTGACCTTTATGTAATCCCGAAGACTTAGCATCCAGTTGGTGGCGAATCCAAGGACAAAGGAGATAATGATCAAAAGGAATAATGGTATCCCTCTTGCATCACCTCTTTTCTCTATGGGATCCATTCCCGGTGATGGCTCAACCTTTATGGCCTCATAACCTAAAAGGGGTATCGGTTTATCCTCCCAGTAATAAAGGGTTACCTTCTGGCTATTGAAGTATGCGAAGATCACCGCAGCAAAGAAAATAACTACTCCAAGCAATATCTTTATCTTTTTTCCCATTGTCCTTGTTACTCCGTATCTATCATTTTCCCATCTAGCCTAGCATAGTCTGCAAGCAGATAAAAGTCCTAGGCTAATGCCTTGGGCATCCTCCCTAGTATCTTAGCCTTTAAGCCATATTAAATCAAGATATCATGAAATTTAACAAAACCTATTTGCTGGAGGTTGGCAAGCGGCGAGAAAGTAAAAATTAACTTGACAAAAGGGGGATATACTCCTATATTATAGGGAGCTATTTTGACATTGCGATTTTTAAGCGAGCCTTGGGAGATCGTCCAATGGTAGGACTGCGGACTCTGGATCCGCCTATGGGGGTTCGAATCCTCCTCTCCCAGTGAGGATTGAGCCTATGCAATCCTCATCCCTTCCCTTTATTTATAAAGGGAAGGAACGGCGGCGCTATCGTCTAGTGGTTAGGACAGGTGGTTCTCAGCCATCAAGCCGGGGTTCGATTCCCCGTAGCGCTATTTTACAAGCAGCATACTCTTTGGGGAAACAAACTGTATAGAAAAAACACCCTTCCATGTTTCAAGCACGCTGGAGTTCTATTTAAATTAACTGTCTCATAATTGAAACAGTTTGCTTCCTAACGAGCCTCTCTTAGTCGCCTACAATGAAATACGGCCAGAGATTTCCTTCTATTGTTTGCAAACTAGGCATAAGCTCCATTAAAAATTTCCCTTGCGGTGCGCCGGGTTGGATAGGCAAATAGGTGAGCCAGAAGACCCCTTCATTGTAACGGGGAATCTCTAAACCGATGGGGAGACCTCCATAGCATACCTCGCACTTGTCGGCGGGGACACCCTGAGCTGTATCAGCAATAGCGATGATCTGCATGATGCCCCCGCTGCTAGCGTGGATCCTCGAATCCCAATAGCCAGCGATGCGTACTGAAGGAGCATCACCAGGTACCCTAGTCGGGGTAGGTGTATCAGCTGGAAGGGTCGGTGATGGAGTCCAGGTCGGACCCGGGGGGGTAGGAGTTGCCGTATAGGTCGCAGTCGGCGTCGGAGTTGCCACCTGTCCAGTCGGGGTTGGGGTATATGTCGGATTGAATGTTGGTGTAGCGGTCGGCACCCCGGCGTGCGCATATCCCCTGATCAGCACATCATCTACATTCCAGCCGCTATAGGCGCTCATCCAGGCTCGAGCCTCAAGCCTGAAGCGCACCTTCACATTTGGCTTATTGTCAGCCCAGAATGAGATATCGTAGTTGCGCTCTTTCCACTCATTATCGGTTATGTCGTGAGTATTGCGCCAGATCTCGACCCAGGAGAAGCCACCATTGCCGGATATATCAATAAAGGCGTTATCTCCATCACCGAAGGGTATCATTCCCTCGCCTACATTCAGCCACTGGAAGAAGTTTAGCTGGCAGCCGGTCATCCCGGTGCAGTTTATGGACGGCGAAGTGATGCTGGAGATGGAGCCTGTATCGTAGTTGCCATCCTGGGTCAGGTCGGTTCCTATTACCTTGCCGGTTCCGCTGGTATGATCGTGCTCGGGATCAGGATTGCCGCCACCGAAGGGTGGAGTGCCCCCGCCCCTTCCCTGCGGGAAGTCCCGTTCCCACTGTCCGCCGTTTATACTCCAGCCCTTCCTAAAGTTGAAGTCATCATAGAATGCAAAAACCATCCTCTTGGTTCTAAAACGGATATATTGACCTCCGTTATCAAAGACCGTGCTGTTACCATAGGGATCTACCGACTCTACCTCGAAGTAGTACTCGGTATCCTCTTCGAGACCATAGAGAATAACCTCATGATTTATCTCAAGGTCTTCGATTATCTCTTCGTTGCCTAACTCGCTGGTCTTGCCGTACCTGACGATACTGTTGCTCGGTTCATCGGTTGTCCACACGATCTGGGCAGCCACATTGGTCATATTAGGCACATCGACCCCAGAGATATTAGGACCGATGCAATCTGTGGTTGTGGAGTCAGTGCTTTGTTGTGGCTCCCCTTCGCAGTCCTCATCGTTGTAAATGGCTTGCACCAGGTCTCCATGCCCGACCTTGATGGTATCAGGCCCGCTTGCGCTGGGAGAAAATTGCACCATCCCTTCAAAAGCGCCGATATCTGGCTCAGTCTCGGTAAGTGTAACGGTTACTCCTGCTGGATCGCTCTCGGAGACGATCAGGATATCCACCGTGTCAATAGCCCCTGGATCGCTATTTAGATCTGCATCCCAGAGCTTGATGGTTACCTGGTCGGTGCAGCTATGTGTGCTTCCTTTTATTGTAATCATTCCGCATCCGGACACCATAGTAGGTATGGTCGCCTCATAAGGAAGTATGTTCTGCCCGGTTACGCATATACTCATCATACCCACTTCCGTTGGGTTGACTGGTATAGTTGCTATGCCAAAGCTGTCTGTAAATCCCGTGTAGTAAGCATTCTCATCCTGCCATAGGCAGACTTGGGCGTTTTCCACCGGCATCTGGGTCATGGTGGTAACGGTAACCTCAAATTCGGATTCGCCGATAGGCACCATCCCGCTATGTTCCACTGTAACCGGTCTTTGGCTGTTCGACCAGATCATATTAGCTGGATCTCCAAGCCACAAATACATCTTTGCATTGGTCTGTCCATTGGAGCTTTGGTCAATAATAACATTCTTGGCGATATTGATTACATCCATGATGTTGCGCACGCCCTGGTCATAAACTGCCTTGTAGATCTCCTTGTCGAAGGTATGATTCTCCACCGTGTAGGATGGGTCAGTAGCAGCCAGGTTTCCCACAGCTCCGTATTGTCCGTAGCCCCAGCTTTCAGCCAGGGTTTCGCTGCTTGAATCCATGGCAGCATTCAAACAGCAGATATTGAGCACCACCGATAGCTTGCCCGCGTTGTTGAGTCGATTGATGTTTGATTTTGTCCATTGCGGCGCCCATGACCAGGAGGTTGTATCACCATGTCCCCGATAGTTGGTGATACCCCTCCCTTGATTGATAGCAGCCTCCACCTGTTCATTATTACCGCCCTCTGGGGGATATGCGGTATCGAAGATAGGTTGCACGAAGTTATAATTGTAAGTCCGTATCTGCTCCTTGCACTCGGTATATTTGCCGGGGTAGCTTTGTTCATGGGCTGCCAGTATAGTCCTTTTAGGCCAGTCGCCAACCACTGGATCCAGCTCGTAGTTGAGCACCTTGTTTATCTGGTGCTGAACCTGCATAGCAGTCAGGGCGACTATTCTGCCGATATTGATATCAGAATACAGATCATCACCCTCGATCAAGGTGTACCAGTGATCAGATAAAAAGCCATAGCCATTATATGCCGGCAGATCATCCACATCCCCAACCAGAAGCACATACTCGATGCCGTTGTCGTTATATTGCTGAGTAATATAGTTCTTAATAGCCTCGGCAGTGCTGCCGATATTGGATAAGCGCTCTGTGATGGTGTAAATGCCGCTCTTGGTTCGCCAATCGACCAGCGAGCCGACATGGCAGCAGAGATCATCCGTTCCGATGATAAGGTACTTGGGCGTAGCTTTTTTGCTGCTGGTCTGCTTTCTTAAGCCATTTTGCTTGGCGTACTGCTCGAAATTGAGGATCAGGTATTTGTATGATTTCCACAATCCAGGTCTTATTTCCCACCTTTTCCGCTCAAGCACATTGACATCTGACTTACCGCTGAAGCTTATCTCAATCCTGGTATATGGATAAAACCGAAGCAGCTTTTGTGCAGGATTGTACTGAAATGGGGTGTATTTGAGGGCAATGATTCGACAGTCCCTCCAGATGCCGGGTCCATTGTATCGTACTGTCTTAGCAGGGTACATGGTGTGTTGACGATAAAACTGCTCGTCTTTTACGAAGTCATCTATACTTACAGAGTCGGTAGTTGGTCGCTCCACTGGAAAGACATTGAAACCCTCATAACTCAAGGCATCCTGGCGGATTATACTGACTTGTACATCCTTGTCATCAGGGATGGCTATCTTGCGTATAATGGTGGGGAGCTTCGGCTTGCCCGGCTCGCTAGTGTGCATCTCACCGGCGATATGCAAGAACTGGTAAACATCCCCCTTGATATTATGCTCAGTAGAATAGAAGCCGGGCACGACGATCTCAAGTACAATGCGTTGAGAGTCGTGTTCGATGACATTCAACACCGGATTGTCATCGTTAATCTGCATTCCAGCGCTGAGATACTTCGCTTCTGCACCGCTTAGGAAGAACAGTGCAATTATTGTGATACAAATGCCTATGAAATATAAGTCTTTCAGATGCATAGTATCTTTCCACCTATACATAGTATTTTATATCTCCTTTATTCGATTTTTCGATCAATCTGCTATATCAACAGGCTTATTATAGCCCTAAAAATAAACGGGGGCAAATTCAAATATTCTAAGGCTAGAGCTTTTTTCTGATACTCTCCAGGTAGTTGCTGAGCGAATCAAGCTCCCTGGAAAGCCCTTTCTTCTCAGACTTGTCAAGCTCTTTGATGGGAAGCCTATCCAAGAATTTCCGCAGGCTGGAGACCTTGGATTGGGTCAGGGCGATGTAGTCCTTCTTTTCGATCTGGTTCTGAGCCTGTTGTGGCTTTTCCTTGAAGATTGCGGCATAAGCCTCAGTAGCGCTGATCGGCTCTTTGGGCTTGAGCATCTCGGTGGCGATCTTTATGGAATCGTCCCCGGAGGGCTTCTGTTTTAACAAGAGCTCGAAAAGCTCTTGCTGTCTGGCGGGATCTTTTTGTAGCTTGCGCAGCGCTCTACCATGCTTCTCGTAGAGCTTCTTCTTGCGGATTGCTTCCTTCATCTGCTCTGGCAGGTCTAAAAGTGCTATCAAGAAGAAGACTAATCTTTTTGATATGCCTACTTCCTTTGCGATATCATCCCAGCTTCGGTTGGTTCTTTTCTTCAGGTCGCGAAGCGCAACAGCCTTGTCGATGTCGTTTAGATCCTCGCGTTGGATGTTCTCCACCAAGGCGAGCACTGTGGTCTGCTCATCATCCTTTTGCTTGACCAGGGCTTGAATGCGGGTCAGCCCGGCTTTCTTGCAGGCGAGGTATCTTCGTTCGCCAGCTATGACCTGGTACCCATCGCCGTGTGGTCTAACCACGATCGGTTGCAGTAGCCCATGTGCTTTTATCGACTCTGTGAGGTCGTTGATGCTGGAGGGAGTTATGTTTTTTCGCGGTTGGTCTGGATTGGCTGTTATAAGGTTGATGGGAAGCTCCACGATGCGGTCAATGAATTGCTCGGATAATAATGGGGATTGCTCGTGGAGGTTCTCCTCCTTTTTCTCCTCTATGGTGTCTTTGGGTATGGTTCTCTCGGAGAATGATGTTCTTTTCTTAGCCACGGTCGATGACCTCCTTTGCCAGTGATTGGTATTCGCCAGCGCATCGAGAGGCGGCGTCATATTTATAGGCGGGGACTCCCTTAAGGCTGGCGTCCATTAGATCGACCGACGAGTGTATCACGGTGTTAAAAACTAGTTCGCCATACAGCCTTCTTATCTCCTCGAGGGCTTCGTTGTTATGCCTTGTCCGCTTGTCATGCCTGGTGGCTAGAATACCAAGTATTTTAAGGTCGCGATTGAGTTTCTTTTTTACCACTTTGTAGGTTCTGTACAGCAGTTTTGCACCCTCGATGGCTAGAAAGTCGGTGCTGATCGGTATTATGATGCAATCGGCAGCAGTTAATGCATTGGTAGTTAAAAGGCTTAGGGAAGGGGGACAATCGATGATGACCAGGTCATATTCGTCCTGGATCAAGCTGAGTGCATTCTTCAGTATTCGCTCCCTGCCATAGGCATTGAACAGGTTCACCTCCAGGCTGGAAAGGGATATGTGCGATGGTATCAGGTAAAGCTCAGTGTCAGAAACCTTCAAGATGGTGGAGCTTATTAGATTGTAAAGCTCCTCCTCCTCTACATCATCCACCTTGGATAGGATATCGCAGATTGAATATTTTAAGGCTATGATATCGATGCGCAGGCTTATGGTGAGGGATGCCTGGGGATCGAGATCAACCAGCAGCACCTTCTTCCCTTGCTGTGCTATTGCTGCACCGAGATTCAAGGTGGTGGTGGTCTTCCCTACCCCGCCTTTTTGATTCGCCATGGCGATAGTAATGCTGCCGTTGCCTTTTGTCTCTTTATCTTGCATTTGTCATCTATTCAAATATCCATTTGAGTCTATATTATAGGTTCACAATATTCAAGGTCTATCTGCTTCGGGTTATTGACATACTCTTAGAAAAAAAATATCAAAGAGAAGCTGCTTGATAAGATAATGCTACTTTAGGGTAAAGCTAATGATAAGGAAAGACCTGTTGGATAACGGGATCATCCGCCTTCGTTCCTATTCGCGCCTGTTCGGAAAGAGCGTTTACATGGTCTGTCTTTTTTATGTTGACAAGCTTCTTATCGATACCGGACAGCCTCGAAATAGCCAGGAGATCCGTCGCATTATAAAGGAACTCGTTATCGAGCAGGTGGTCAACACGCATCACCACGAGGATCATGCGGGCAACAATCCTGTTATCAAGCAGGAACTCGGCATAACCCCCAAGATTCACCCTTTAGGTATTGATGAGCTTGGGAGGCTAAGAGGTGAGATGCAAGCCTATCGGCGCCTTATCTGGGGAAACATAAACGGCGAGGAGGCTTCCCCTTTGGAGACAGACGAGGTGTACACGGATAAGCATCTATTCAAGATAATCCACACGCCGGGACACAGCCCAGAGCATATCTGCCTCTTCGAGCCTAAATATGGCTGGCTCTTCACCGGCGATATGTTTATAAACGAGCGAGTCAAGGTGATGCGCCCCGAGGAGAGCCTGGAGGAGTTCTTAAGTTCGCTAAAAAAGCTAATCGAGCTTGATGCCAGGGTGCTCTATTGCAGCCACGGGAGGATCGAGCGCCATCCTGCAAGCGCGTTGAGAACTAAACTAAGCTTCTATGAAGAGCTTATCGAGCGCTCCAAGGAGCTTTACTCAAAGGGTTTAAGCCCGATTCAGATTCGTCTTCGCCTGCTGGGCAAAGAAGGTATGTTCAAGATAATGACCTTGGGACACTACACAAAGCAGCACCTGATCGACAAGGCGCTGGAGTATGAAGATTGATTTCAACCATGATTCATCTTGACAGTGAAGCTAATAACAAAGTATTTTAATACTAATGAAAGGAGTAACAGATGACCCGAGCAAAGAATCACAATAAAGCAGAGACGATCATTCTCCCAATTCACGACCCTTTTGGGCTTGATAATATATCATTAAATGGAGACTTGCCATCCTTAGAACAAGAAGCGGAAATAGTGCTACAACAATGGCGCAACGAAAACGGAAAGAATAATATGGAACCATTTGATGAATCCACGGATCCAAAGACAAGAAAAGATTGAGCATTTAGGGCAAGGGCGCGGAGAATTTGATCGAGATTATACTGCAATATTATACTCTCATGCCTTCAGGCGTCTAAGACATAAAACGCAGGTTTTTTTCTATTCTCAAAATGATCATGTTTGCACTCGACTAGATCACTCGCTTTATGTGGCAACTATATCATTCATTGTCTGTCAAGCACTTCATGCGAAAGGGATTGAATGTGAGCCGATGCTGGCTAGTGCCATAGGTCTTGGACACGACCTTGGTCATCCACCTTTCGGTCATGCTGGTGAGGAAGTTCTCAACAAACTGGCAAAAGATATAGGAGGCTTCAAGCACGAAAGACATAGCCTTAGAATAGTTGATAAAATCGAGAAACCAAGAAACCGAAAGCCTTTGATCGGCTTAAATCTTACACAGGCAGTACGAGATGGAATCGTAAATCATTGTGGAGAAAAATTGGATTATTGTATTTCCCCGTCAGTCTCCCCTAATTTGAAAGGCAATTCATATCCTTTTACTTATGAAGGTTGTATAGTAAGGATGGTCGATAAAATAGCATATCTGGGAAGAGATCTTGAAGATGCAATAATCGCAGGTTTAATAAAGGAGACAGAAATACCTGGAAATATTGCTGCCCAAATAGGCAGCAAAAACGGCGAAATAGTTGATTTTTTCGTTGGAGATTTGATTGATAATTCGAACTCAGAAAATATTCAATTATCTAGTAAAAATAGAGATTTGATGGAAAAATTATTTAAGTATAATTATGAAAGAATATATAGTCATCCCAATATTATAGAATATAAAATCTCTGTTAAGGATATTTTAAACGCGTTGTTTGATATATTAGTTAATAAAATAAATGAGTTTGAAGATGATTTTGAGAAGTATATGAAATCAAAGCATAGATTTATTATAATATTCGGTAAGTTCATTTTAGATCGAAAATTTTTATATTTTTCGGAGGAACCAGAGTACAATAATAATGAACTTTTATATCAAAGGATAGTGATAGACTTTCTATCAACACTAACAGACAATTTTGCATTTCAGGCAATTAGAGAGTTATTTCTGCCAAAACCTATAATTTAAAATAATACTTAATAATTTAAGTACAATACTTAGTATAAAAATAATCGGAGAATAGAAGATGTTCAAGGGACTGAAAGACTTTTTGCTTTACAGGGAGCTGACCCGCAACCTGGTCATACGCGACCTTAAGATAAAGTACAAAGGCTCTGCCATAGGCTTTTTATGGTCCCTGCTCAATCCGCTGTTAATGCTAATAGTCTATACCTTCGCCTTCGATTATGTGCTCAGGATACGCGAGATCGGCGGAGTTACCAACTTCCCGCTTTTTTTTATGTGCGCCTTTCTGCCCTGGGCTTTTTTCTCCCAGTCGCTATCCATGTCGGTAAGCTCGCTGGTCGATAATGCCAACCTGATAAAGAAGATATACTTCCCTCGCGAGATTTTACCGATATCGATAGTGCTCTCCAACCTGGTCAACTTCCTGCTCACCTTTTTTATCCTTTTTCCAGCGCTTTTTTTCTGGAAGGTGCAGCTTAGCTGGGTGCTAGTGCTGTTGCCGGCAACGATACTACTTCATACTCTTTTTACTATCGGACTTTCGCTGATGTTAGCTTCTTTGTATGTTTTCTTCAGAGATATCAAGCACTTATTAGAGGTATTCCTGACTATATGGTTCTGGTTGACCCCGATCGTGTATCCGATGCGGCTCGTGGAGCAATTACCGCCGTTTTTTGAGCGCTTGTATTTGCTCAACCCCATGACCGTCTTCACGGAGATCTACCGAGACCTGCTGCTTTATGGGCAAATGCCTAATATCCAAGCAATGACCAAGGTGGTGTTGTTTACCATTTTTTCCTTGAGCTTCGGTATACTAGTTTTCAGCACGCATAGCCCACGGTTAGCGGAGAATGTTTAAGCTCACAAGCGAGACAAAACAAATACCATAAAGATGCACTCTATGAAGGTCAGCTTCAACTGGAAGGATTTTACTTTTTGTTTTCTCATCATAGGGACTGCCCTTTACCTTGCTAGTCCCCTGATAGGGCTTTACTTCTGGGACACGGACGAGGTTGATTGGTTCCTGGGAGACAGCGCTTTAGATCATGTTTTCTTGTCTCGGTTACTTTTAAGGACTCTAGCATCTTCCGTATCCCATTCGCCAATCCTTGATCAAATAATCCTGGTATCACTTTTTGGCTTTCTCTGTATCGTTGTTTACATACTTATGAAAGGCTTGTTAAGTAATCGTTTACTTGGCTTTCTATCTGTAATCATAATAATGTCCCTGTATAGCAACCTTGATAATCTTTATACTTACGGACATGCATATTGTTATTTATCTTTCATCTTCATAATACTCTCTGCCTGGTTGTTTTGGAGATATATGCGAACAAATAATACCAGGCTTTTTGGATACGCTCTCTTTGCGATGATCTCAGGAATGATCTCAAAGGAGAACGCCATATTTATACCATTATTTTTTTCAATTATGCTTTTTATCGATACGCTCAAGAAAAGAAAATTAAAAGATATTAGATTTTATCGTGATATTGGTATCCTCATTGCTGCTTTCATTACCATTTTTTTGTTATTCGAGCCGATCAGAGAACCTTCTGATGACTATAAGGGACAGCTTTTTTCGCTGATTACCAATGTTTATCCCCAGTTGGTTGCGAATGGAGTGGCAACTATCTTTGGGTTAGCTAATGAGAGAAGTTTTTCGTTCTTATACACAAATCCATCATGGGTTCATCTAATCATCCCTTTATTTTTTATTGTTAGCCTTATATTCTTGCTTATACGCTATCCATCAGGTTTCAGCGCTCAGACTTTATATTTGTTGTTGTTCGGGCTTTTATCGATACTTCCTCTGGTGGGTTTAGCAACCATTTATCCCTCATATTACTTAAATCAATACAGAAACTACTTGATATTTCACATAGTTTTGGTCGGTTTATTTCTTCTCTTTTTGAGATGGATTGTTAACAAACCTGGCAAGCTGATCGCGTTGGTGCTCCTAGTTGTCCTTCTCGTCTTCTCGGGTTGGCTTTATCTCCATGCTTGTAATGCTTTTAAATCTATGATGTGTTCCCCAGCGCAAAGAGCTGCTTTAGTTCATCAGGTGATAACTGACTATAGAGATAAATGTGATGACAAGCTTGCTCCAATCATTTACGGCTACAATGAAAACTCCGTGCTTTGGGTCGTTGAATACTTGTTAGAGCGATATGGTTATGATTTCTGCAATCAGCAGCCTTGCGATTACGCAATCATCTCCAGGTGGGCAGTAATGCGCCAGCGTTCATGGACTCGCGATTCTACCAAGCCGATCGCAAGCTATACAATCGATTACAGCGGAAGGCTAGTCGATGACAAGGGTGGATTATTTGAATACCTAAGAAATGCAGATGGGAATAGAACCCCCCTCAACTACAGATTTGACCTGAACATGGGGCTGATCATACCATATCCTAAAATAATCGCCTCTTATGAATTAGAACCAGACACACAGATGGTCGTCTTTGGTGAACCCAATCCTAAATTTGCTGTATTTATCGATAACAGTCTCCAGGGAATACTTTTTGATAACTCCGAGTTATCATTCGATAACTTTTGGGAATCCTCAGATGTTTTTCCCTACAGACTGTATTCAAAAGCTAAGTCGATTTGTGCTCAATATCCCAACCGAACCGAGAGAATACCTGAACCTTTAAGGTTGGAGCTATGCGAAGAGCCATGTTTTTACCGCTTTATTGACAGCAACATAACCTTGGCTGATGTTATGGATCAAGCAGTAGTCCCCTTTAATATCCTTTACGCTTCCAACCCGATCTTGGATATTGAAGATCAAATCGAGTTCACCATTGCAATCTCGAATCCAGGGAACTTATGCAGCTTGGTGGTTATAGAGGATCTCAATCACTCCATCAGGGTTACTTCACACAGAATCCCCAGTCTGCTGGCTTTACAGGAGTTAACCCTATGGGATGATCTACTTTATATTATGACCCGAATCGAGGATAAACATTACTGGCTGATTCTGGATATTAAGATGGCTCGCGAGTCGAGAGTATCGACCTTGAAGCTCTTCATACAAAGAGATGAACAGGCAATACCTGTATTTAGGACATTCATTGAACCTGGGGAGGGTGATGATCGAAGAGGATCATCTCGCTAGACATCGCATTACCTCGATGACCTGGTTTGTACTTGAATCGATCATTATTTCCAATTCATCAACATGTATATAGTAGTATGTATTTCCTCGCGGGCGTTCTATAAAAATGAGTTCTTCAGTACCTGGTTTTGCTGTTTTGTCATAAACGGTGGGAATAAACATTTCTATGATGCCGTTGTTATCCTTGACTAAAAGGCTTGTAATGGGGTCGAAGTCGTAAACTGCCCCTTGATAAGGATCCTCGATGAGCCGGATCATCCTATCGCGATGATAAATAGACTCCACTGGATTCAAGCGGTAATCGAAAGTGTTTATAAAATCCTTTAATTTTAGTTCTCCGCGCTTACAGCTTTCGTAACCGAAACTGTCATCCTCAAAGATCTCATTGGTGAATCGACATACTTGACTCAGCTTTCTATTATGGAAAAACACAAGATATCTGCTGAATACCCATACCTCGATGCCTTTTGGTTCTTGGACTAACAGCCTGCATTCAGGTTCCCCAAAGAGTATAAAGAACTGCTCCTGATCCATTCCATATTGGATCACCCCAGGAGCGATAAGCGACCCATTGCTCAAAGTATATCCAAAGAACACTTGTTTAACCTTCTCGTTGTTGATCAAAGCGCGGTACTCTGTGCCATTGTCTTTATAGATCCATAGCTCATCAAGGACCTGGGCGTAATCTTCATCAGTAGAGGATTCGATGACCTGATGGGGTTCACCAAATAGATACTTGAATAAAAGCGCTGGCAATTGAGTTTGTGGCAAGGCATGGTACTTCGATTTGAAGGCTTCGTCGCGATTATTTATCATAAAAGGCTCACCATTTTTTAGGATCAGCTCAAATCTAAAGGAAGCATCATTTGGTCTGATACGCTCATACTTATCGCTCAATGGGGATAACTCGTCTATTGGCTCAACTCTTCCTAGGTTCCCAAAGAACTGTTTGATTATTTTAAGAAACGACCTTTGCTTAAAATAAACATTATTAGTAGAAAATGATTTCTTATAATAAGTAACCGGCAGCATCTTATGATCAACAAGATAATAGAGCGCCTGCCAGGCAATGAGATGATATCCGATGACATTTGGATGGTCATCAGCCCGATATATGAGTTGTAAAGGCAGTGTTGACTCGAATATCGGTTTAGTGTCTATGAAATGATACTCCTCTTGCTCCAATACCTCTGTGACTGTTCGATAAAAAGGATATGCTATGAATAGAATCTCACAGCCAAGCCTATCAGCAAACTGCTTCATCTTTTCGTAATCATGTTGTATAAGAATCCTCTGGCTCTCAGCGCTCAGCAGCAGTTCCCTATATGAGTCGCTTGTATTCGGCTCACGCCAGCGCTCGAAATCAGCTCCCTTTACCAGATACATGCCCGCCTTATACAAGCGGATGTCTTGGATAGCCAAGAATGAGTAGTGATAAATAGCGCTCATTATCGACTCAGGTGGAATAAGCTCATGGATATTGGATTCCTGAAGATTCCATCTATTGTTAATCCCCGCCCAGACAATTATCAGGTCAGGTGGATCATCGAATGCTCTTTTTTTCATAAATTCGAGCACCTGCGAGCTGTTGTAGCCTGGCTGTCCCCGGTTCCTTACCTGGAAGGTCATGTTGCTATCTGCATACCTATCGAGCAGCTTCTGCAACTGTTCGGGAAAACCCATACCCAAAGGCGCTCCCATGCCAAAGACATGCGAATCGCCGAAGCAGTCGATGCGATAGACATTATCACGCTGAGTTGACCTCGATTGCCTAAAGACACGCCACGAGTAGAAGGAAGCTAAAAAGCGCAGCGATAATTCTGCAAGAAGTAAGATATAGAAAAAGAAGACCATGGAAAGGACAATCTTCTTCAGCATCGCCCATAGACTCCCTACCTGCTCAGGGCTTCCAATTCCTCTTTTGCCCTTTGTGCCTCGATTGTCCGCGGATAGTCAGCGATGATCTTCTCCAGTGCATTGGTAGCAGCAGTTATGTTATCTAATCCCTTGAAACATAGGGCTATATAAAGACTTGCCTTTGCGAGCATCTCTGAATTGGGGTAACGAAAGACGAACTTGGTGAATTCATCGAGCGCGGTTCGGAAATCGTTCAGGTAATAGTATGACTCAGCCTTAACGAAATAAGCTCTTTGCACCAAATCGTTTTGTGGGTATCGGGCGATGAACTCTTCGAGCTTTAGGATCGCCTGGTTGAAGTCCTTTTTTTCATAAAGAGACAATGCTCCCTTGAAGAGATCCTGCGGCGACAATTGATGAAGTGTTTTGCTCATCCTGGGCGTTTTTTCTACAACCTCTGCTGCTATAACTGTCCCTTCGGAAACCTCGCTCGGCTTCTTGCCGGCTGCCTCATGCAGGTCCAGGGCGAGTTTATCATTTACCTTGGACAGGTAGGTCAAGATCATCTGGTTGGATTCATAGATGATGCGCAAGCCTTCGATGATCAGCTTCTCGTTTTCCACCAAGATCTTCATGTTTCTATTTTGTTCATTGATTGCCTGTAGGATCGCCTTGTCCAGTTCCTCTCGTTTTGAGGCTTGTTGCTTAGCTTCTTCAGGAGATGGATTTGCGCTGCAGCCGGTAATGGCTGCGGTTATAAAGGCAAGACAATATAATATGATAGTGAGTCTCGATACCATCGGAATTCTTTGTACTTTGTACCTTGTACCTCGCACTTTTTTGCATCTTTGGGTGATCAGATCTCTCCTTATTAGTGCCTTAGCGCCTTTGTGGTTAAGAAACCATAGCACCTTTTTACTTTGCCCATAGCACTTTCTTATGGGCGATGTCGGACTTGAACCGACGACCCCCGCCGTGTGAGAGCGGTGCTCTCCCGCTGAGCTAATCGCCCGAATACCTTATATTACAATAACTTATCACATCTATCAAACTATCACATTTGCTGTAGCGATAATCGATGTGCCAGTTTTTCCCTTTCTTGTACTTTTTATAAGCTCCCATAACAAATCGAGATTATACAATTGGGGGGTGTCTAAAGCAACTAAAAAATGAGAGGAATCACGGAAAGAATCCGCGCTTATTTTTCCCTATAACTAATTCTGTTCCAGCCCCTTGTCCAGGTCATCAATCGTGGAAATGTGTCATAGGGTCAGATCCGTGTGTCTGCCCATTTAGGGGCGAACATAAGTGTTCGCCCCTACTTTCAAGGTAATGACAGTTTACGCATGAAAATTATGATGTGCGAATGTGCGTTATCTTGCTAGATAAGTAACCTATTGTTCAAGTTCTATTTTTTTCAAGGTCTCTTAGTGCCTTTTTTGCAGCGATTGAGACTGATGAGATGCGGCTTTTAACAGCTTTTTTCAGGATCGGCTTTGCCCTGGTGTCTCCAATCTTTCCTAGTGCTCGACATGCGAATGCCTGCACCCTATGCTTGGAGGGTGAAAGCAAATAGGTTTCCTTGATAATATCACCTAGGGTATCGATAACCTCAGAGCTTCCTATCTCTCCCAATGTTCGGCAGATCTCGCATTTTATCTCATCGTCGATATCGCCGATGCCGAATATATTGCGTTTCAGTCTTGAGGCAATAACCGGCGCACTTTTCTTTGTACCAATTCGCTGAAGGAGCTTAACCACCACCATCTGCACCGATTTTTCCTTATCATCCAGAAGCTCCAGCAGGTGCGGTTCGGCTTCACTTCCCATAATGGCAGCCAGGGCATTTGCTGCGCTCTCCCGCACCTGGTGAGCCTCATCCCTTAGTAGTTCCAATAGCCTCTCTACAGATCGATTATCCTTTGCGTGAGCAAGCAGATGACAACAATTGCGTCTTATGAACCATGAATCATGATTTAAGC
The DNA here is from genome assembly GCA_964448115.1 of uncultured bacterium. Taxonomy (GTDB): domain Bacteria; phylum CAYUVA01; class CAYUVA01; order CAYUVA01; family CAYUVA01; genus CAYUVA01. The sequence continues at coordinate 1,497 of CAYUVA010000007.1, read as the reverse complement.
CATCGATTAGTTGCTCAATAATAAGATGAACATAGTTCCTGAGTATGCGCAGGATGCTCATGCGGGCGCTTCGAGATTCACTCTCGAACAGGGTTGTTAACAATAGCGGCGCGATACTCTCCCCCTTGGATACCAGGAGAATCGTGGTTTCGTTTTGATAAAACGGGCTTTCCAACAGATCCACTACCGGGATCAGTGCATCATTCAATTCAAGCTCCTCTAGCCTTTTGAATATCCTTTTCACCAGTTGATTATCCACCCTCAGTTTGCTCTTAAGGAATTCTACGATCGAAGTGAGTACTGCTCGACATTCTTTTGATTCTTTTCTCTTGGAATGAAATTTAAGTAATCCTAGCAAGATCTCTAATGTTACTACCAGGATGGAGGAGACCTTTTCGTTGATAAGTATCTTTTTATAGATACTCAGGATCTCCTCGACTATATCCGGGCGATTTTTACTATGCAGGTTTATATATATTTTGCCCAGCACCTTCAGGGCATCTATCCTCTCATCGGTTTTGGGGCTGTTCAGTTGTATGACAATCGTTTTGTAGATATCCAGTAGCTCGGTAACTCTTCGGTCGTTGGAAAGGCTCACATCACGAACCTCGATCCTGACCGGGCGCACTGGCCTGGATGGTTTGCTCGTCTCCTTGAGCATGCCTCTTTCCAGCAAATCATGGAGGATATGCATGGTATTTATCGGCTCCAGCGGTGCTTCCTTGATTATCGTCTTTAGCTTGCGATTACCATCGACTAGCATCAGAATGCTCTTTTCATCTTTGGTAAAGGTTACCGATGTACCCAGCTCGGTCTTCTTGACCAGGATTGTATCCGGCGAGGGGAGCATATCCCTCAATCGCTTAAACTCGTCCATGCGCCGGAAGCTCTCCATTAAAGCAAACTCAGCGGTTAGATCAGAGCTTAGTTGGTCATTGGATACCACCTGATCATCGCTTGCATAATTGAACTCCCCGCTTTGCCAGCTTAGAAGCTCGCTGAGCACCTGGATGGTATATTCCCTCTTCAGCTTGCGAAGCTTATCCTTGTCTATCAGCCCTAAGCCAATTAGCTCCTTTTCTGTAAGTGATGTTTTTGCTTGCTTGACCAGAGCTTGCTTGTATTTACCCTCCGATATGAGCCTTCTTTTTAGGAGTATCCGATTGAATTCATCCTTTCTATCAATATCGCTGAATCCTGCAGAGACGATCTTATTGTTCTTGATGTGGACAAACGCCTGCTCATCATCGCGTCTTAAATAAAGTGTTCCGGGCTTGTCCTGCTGGAGTAATAGTTGCAGGATGGAGGAAAGGTTTATTTCTTCGATTCTACCTTGCATCTTCGGGCAGTATTATCATACCATACTACAAGCATTTTTAAGTTATGCCAAGCAATCCATTTTACCACTTATTTTATCTTATGTTAACTAGCTCTTGATGGAACTGTGATTCAGACAGTAAATGCGTCATAAGTGGTTGATAATGACCAAGAGTCTAT
>CAYUVA010000006.1:0-115870 GCA_964448115.1 uncultured bacterium | reverse complement strand
TATATATATTTGAGCTAAATCAGAGCTATGCGGTGGAGATGCTGCTCAATTACGATGACGATAGCCTGATGGACATAGTATTAGTGGGGGACTGCGCTGATGTGAACGGCACTTGCATAGACTTCGCGCCGGGTTATCTAGGGTATAATTACTATTACGAGGAACTAGCCGCAGACACCTACTATATTTTCGTCGATTCATTCTTCAATCGTTTTAATGAGCCTTTCGAGTTTACGTTGCGCTGTTTTTCTCCAGGAGAGACTCCACCTCCTACCGCGACCCCCACCGACACGCCTACGCCGACTCCGGATCCCAACACCGCGACCCCGACTGCAACGCCAACACCGACCACAACTGCAACCGGCACGCACCTACCGACCACAACACCTACAATGACATCGACACCTACAATGACACCAACACCTACAATGACACCAACACCAACCATAACCCCCACTGCCACCAAGACGCCGACGGTTACGCCGACCGCCACCAGGACATCGCTGCCGGATCCCTGCATCTCGCCAATCCCGATCCATTGCTGGGAGTCGATAGAGATGGATATCTTCGGCGATTCTTACATCGAGGACTACTGGTGCTACGACGACAAGGAACAGGGGGCGGAGAGGGTTTTCATCCTCGATTATCCAATAAATGGCGAGGTTCGTTTCCTGCTCGAAGCCATCCAGGGTCCCCATGGTCTCGATACAGATTTATTCATCTCGCTGGACTGTGCGGAGTTTCCCAACTGTATTCAACGAAGCGCTACCAGCGGCGATGAAAACCTTACCATTTATTTGAGTTCCGGTGATTATTATCTTTTTGTCGATAGTCGCTTTCCATTTGAGGGCGCCTTCAGATTGACAGTCGATTGCCCTGGAGTTCCCACACCCACGCCTTTACCGCCGACATCGACACCGACCAGCACCCCCAGCGGAATGGCAACCTATACTCCATCGCCGACAGAGCAGCCGGATCCATGCCTTGCTCCGCAGGAAATCGAGAATGGCCAAACGATCATCGGTCATATCGAGGGAATCTCGCTTTATCATCAGTATAATTGCAGCTCATGGATCGGCTATGGACCCGAGGTAGCCTATTCATTCACCCTGGATGATTTCTCCATGGTTTATATCGAGATGACCGAGCTTGATGGCTGGGGAGGCATTGATATATTACTACTATCAGAGTGCGATGATACTCGAAGCTGCTTTGCTTACTCGGATAATATAGGAATGGATATTATTGTAGTCCAGCTTCCCGCCGGGACATACTATATCATGGTTGATGGACAAGATCCCGCTGCTTATGGAGACTTCGAGCTATACCTTGAGTATGATGTTCAAGCCTCGCCTACTCCAACTGATACTCCCACTCCTTACGGCACAGCAACCCCGACCCTTACGGCTACTGCCACCGCCTCGCCGAGCAGAACACCGACCAATACGCAGATCCCGACTGCAACCGCCACGGCAACTGCGACTGCAACCGCCACATTAGCACCACCAACCAGCACACCGAGCATGACACCCAGCGCAACGCCCACAGGCGCAAACACCTATACACCGACCAGCACTTCGACACCCAGCAGCACGCCATCGGTTACTGCAACTCCGACTTCCACACCTTCCGGTGAGCCATCCTGGACGCCGAGTCAAACCCCAACAGCGACCGCAACCGCCATACCAACTGAAACCGCTACTGCCACAGCAACACCATCACATCAGCCGACTTCAACCAACACGCCATCAGCATCGCCGACAGCAGTTCCGACCTACACTGCAACCCCGCTACCCAGCGCTACCGCCTCTTTCTCGCCATCGCCGACCCCAACGCCGACCTCAGAACCAGAGCCGCCGATTATTATGATCGCAGGCTATATGAACACTCGTATCACCTCCAGCCAGGGGGGCGATTTCACCATGTTTGCCTACCTGAGCGATCCCGGCGCTTGTGGAATCGAGTCTGTCGAGATCTACCTAGAAGGTGCACCGACTGGCATCATGCTATCGCCGGATCCTTTAAATCCAGGAGTATTTTTGTTCCCGACGGTCTATGTTAGCAGCGGTGCTTCGGCAGGGAGCTTCACTTTGGAACTAGTCGGATCCTGCGAAGGCGGCATCGTAACCAGCCTCCCCTGGCCCTATCTTTACTCACAAGAATAACATCAGTTGGCGTTTGGCTGCTGGCTGAGGTGGGCAGTTACTTGCCTGTTTTTTCTGAGTCGTAGCTCTAGATCTCAAAGCTGTTTACATTGTTTCAAATCAATGTTATGATTATATTAAAGTCCTGTTTAGCATGATTAAACATAGGAAATAGACCTTTAAGGAGAAACTCATGGCTATCCAAGCGGTCGATTACATTTGGATGGACGGAGAGCTTGTCAAGTGGGATGATGCTAAGATCCATGTGCTGAGTCATGTGGTTCACTATGGCACGAATGTATTTGAGGGCTTAAGAGCCTACAATTACAACGGCAAGGCAGCGATATTATGCCTTAGAGAACATCTCAAGAGGCTTTATAATTCGGCTAAGGTATATCGGCTCGATCCACCTTATACCATCGAACAGATGGAGCAGGCGGTTATTGATACCATCAAGGCGAACAAGTTGAAGGCTTGCTACATTCGTCCCATAGTCTATCGCGGCTTCAAGGAGCTAGGGGTGAATCCCTTCAACTGCCCGATCAATGTAACCATTGCGGTCTGGGAGTGGGGAGCCTATCTTGGCGAAGAGGCTTTGGAGAAAGGTGTTGATGTCAAGGTCTCCACCTGGAATCGAATGGCGCCCAATACCTTCCCGGCTATGGCAAAGTGTGGAGCTAACTACATGAATAGCCAACTAATCAAGATGGAGGCGATCCTGGAAGGTTATGTCGAGGGGATCGCCCTTGATGTAAACGGCTATGTCTGCGAAGGCTCAGGCGAGAATATATTCCTGGTACTGGATGATGTTGTCTATACGCCGCCATTGGGCAGCTCCATCCTTGCAGGTATCACTCGTGAAAACATCCTGACCATCCTTAAGGACTGGGGAGTCCCTATCATCGAACGGGCTATCCCAAGGGAGATGCTGTACATCGCCGACGAGGTATTCTTTACCGGCAGCGCAGCTGAGGTTACCCCTATACGTTCCATCGATAAGATCAAGATCGGTGAAGGTAGAAGGGGTCCATTGACCGAGAGACTCCAAATGGAGTACTTTAACATACTTAAGGGGCGAAAGCCTGATCGTTTCAATTGGTTGACCTTTGTTGAGTGATAGCAATTAGCTGGTAAGGCTGATCATATAGAAAACTTATGGACTTTTTTGTCCATCATGCCTTTGCTGCTTATTTTGTCCGCATAGGCATCTTCATACCTATGATTTTGGGGGAACTGGAACTTGTATTTTTCATGGTTAGTTATATATAATTAGTTTTTCGTAGAATAGAAGGAAAAGAGAAAGCCGTCTTGCTAAAGAAGTATAACAGGGTGATGATAACCATACTAGCGACGCTGGATGTGGCACTGACCCTCCTTGCGGTGTTGGTGGCTTATTATATTCGCTTCAAGTGGGAGCCATTCATAGAGCTATTTCCAATCGTTCACGGCATCCCCCCCTTTGAGGATTTTCTAAATCCTTATGTGGTAGTCATCATCGCCATTATCTGGCTTGTGATCTTCCGTTTCAGCGGACTTTATAAGACAAAGCGAGGCAAATCGAACATTGATGAGGCTTTTTCTGTATTCAATAGCGTGCTGTTATCCACTATCATCCTTTTAGGTATCTCCTTTTTCTATAGAAAGACCGAGTACTCTCGTATTGTAGTAGTTTTATTCTTGCTGCTGGATAATCTATTTATCATAAGCGCCCGCCTGAGCGTTCGTCATTTTTTACGCTATCTGCGCAGCCGGGGCTTCAACCTTCGTCATGTTATAATCGCCGGCGCCGGTCGGCTGGGTAGGGCATTAGCCGAGAAGATCAACCTCCATCCGGCATTGGGGCTTAACATCATCGGCTTTGTCGATGATAATCCAAGGCTGCACGGTGAGAAGGTGCTTGGATACCCAGTTCTAGGCTCAATCGATGATCTGCCAGATATTCTTAGCGAGCGGGGGATCGATCTGATCTTTGTTACTCTTCCCCTCACCGCGCATCGCCGCACTGCCCAGCTACTCAATATGCTTCAAAAGGAGATAGTCGATGTGCGGGTTGTCCCTGATTTGCTGCAATATATAACCATTCGCGCCGGGGTGGAGGATCTGGATGGATTGCCCATAATAAACCTATCCGAGACGCCATTGGACACCTGGAATGCTTTAACCAAGCGGCTGTTGGATCTCACTATTTGCCTGGTGCTTCTGGTACCCCTTACATTGCTGATGGGGGTCATTGCCATTGCTATCAAGCTAACCTCCAAGGGCAAGGTTTTTTATAAACAGGAGCGCATGGGCTTGGATGGCAAGTCTTTCATCATGTATAAGTTTCGCACAATGGTGGAAGGAGCAGAGGACGAGACTGGTCCCGTGTTCGCTAAACCAAACGATCCCAGGTGCACCACCATCGGCAAGATCCTTCGTCGCTCCAGCCTCGACGAGATCCCGCAGATCTTCAATGTGCTCAAAGGGGATATGAGTCTGGTCGGTCCTCGCCCCGAGCGTCCCCCGTTTGTCATGGAGTTCAGGGAGAAGATCCCCAGGTATATGCTTCGCCATAAGGTGAAAAGCGGGGTTACCGGCTGGGCGCAGATCAATGGACTAAGGGGAGATACCTCAATAGAGAAACGGATCGAGTTCGACATGTACTATATACAGAACTGGTCGATCGGATTTGATCTTAAGATACTCTTGCTAACCATCTTCCGGGCTTACAATGGCGCTGCATAACAGGATTTGGAAAACCAAATAACTAGTCTCAACAGGAGAGTGTAATGTACATATGCGTGATTGGCACAGGGTATGTCGGTCTGGTTACCGGCGCTGTCTTCGCAGACCTAGGCAACGATGTGGTATGCGTAGATAACAACGAAGAGAAGATCGAAGGGCTAAAGAAAGGGATCATGCCTATCTACGAGCCGGGGTTGAAGGAGATGGTCATCCGTAATGCAGCCGATAAGCGACTCACCTTCACCACCAGCCTGGCTGAGGGGGTCAAGAAATCAGATGTCATCTTCATTGCGGTGGGCACTCCCTCCTTGCCCAACGGCGAGACCGATCTCTCCCAGGTGGAGGGAGTCGCGTTGGAGATAGCCCGACACATAGATCGATATAAGGTTATCGTGAATAAAAGTACCGTACCGGTAGGGACCGGAGACCTGGTAACCGAGATTATCGAGAAGAACAAGAGACGAAAGGTCGATTTCGATGTTGTCTCCAACCCCGAGTTCCTGCGAGAAGGCTCTGCAATCAACGATAGCCTGTACCCGGATCGGGTGGTAATTGGCGCTCCCAGCCAGAATGTGGCTATGATCCTCCTGGAGCTATATTCGACCCTGGAGCGTCCAATGATAATTACCGATGTACACTCAGCGGAGATGATCAAGTATGCATCCAATGCATTCCTGGCTACAAAGATCTCCTTTATCAACTCGATAGCGGATCTCTGCGAGGAAGCCGGCGCTGATATCGAGTCCGTGGTAAAGGGGATGGGGCTGGATAAGAGGATCGGAAACGCCTTCTTGAACCCTGGCTTAGGATACGGTGGCTCCTGCTTCCCCAAGGATGTAAAATCATTCATCCACACGGCGAGTAAGTACGGGGTCGATTTCTCCATACTCAGGGCTGTTGACAAGGTCAACGATGAGCGAGTGGAGCGATTCATGGGAAGAATAAAGTCTGTTTTCGAGGATATAAAAGGGCTTACCTTTGGCATCCTAGGACTAGCATTCAAGCCGAATACCGATGACCTTCGCGAGGCGAAATCCGTGGAGCTTATCGATCGTCTAAAGGAGGAGGGGGCTAAGATAAGAGCCTACGACCCGGTTGCCATGGAGAACATGAAGTTGCTGCATCCGGATATTACATACTGTCAGAGCGCTTACGAGGCTGTGGAGGGCGCTGATGCGATGCTCGTGGTTACAGAGTGGAACGAATTTCGCCTGCTAAATATGGAGCGAATCAAAAAAGCCATGCGCAATCCGATAATCTTCGATGGCAGAAATATATTCAAGCCGGAAACAAAGCGAAAACTCGGATTCAAGTATTACTCCATCGGTAGGCTGCCGGTGAATAACTAGAAAAGCAGGCACCTAGTGCGATTCTTGCTCATTGAACTAGGCTTAAAAGCCGATAGCTCATTTTATTCTTAATCTGTCTGACAGATCCAAAAAAGGAGTTGATCGACTTGAAGACCATAGGAGTCCTGACCGGCGGAGGAGATTGCCCTGGATTGAACGCTGCCATAAGGGCGGTTACCCGCAAGGCGATCTTGCATGATATACAGGTGGTGGGGATCGAAAAGGGATGGCTTGGACTGATAGTCGGCGATACTGTGCCATTAACCCAATACTATGTAAGCGGGATACTCCATAAAGGGGGTACTATACTTGGCACCACCAGAACCAACCCCTTCAATAAGACACAGGATATTCAAAAATGCCTGGAGAACTACAAGCGCTTTGGACTAGATTGCCTGATAGCCATAGGAGGTGAGGATACCCTGGGAGTCGGTGCCAGGTTCATCGATGAGGGGCTTAGGATTATCGGTATCCCCAAGACCATAGACAATGACCTAGCCGGCACCGATGCCACCTTTGGATTCGATACCGCGATCAATATTGTTACAGAGGCTATAGATAGGTTGCACACCACAGCCGAGTCGCATAATAGAGTAATGATCGTGGAGGTGATGGGAAGACACTCCGGCTGGATCGCAGTGGAGGGCGGAATAGCCGGTGGAGCTGACCAGATACTAATTCCTGAATTCCCCATCGATATGGACGAAGTCTGCGAGAATATACGAAAGAGGCACGACCTTGGAAAAGACTTCAGCATAGTAGTCGTAGCCGAGGGGGCTAAGATCAAAGGACAGGACGAACATATCACCCTTTCAAGAGGAACCGACCCCTTCGGACATGTACGACTGGGAGGCATCGGAGCCTACATGGCAGAGAAAATAGAGAAAAGAACCAGGTACGAGGTCAGGGTAACCCAACTTGGACATGTACAAAGGGGAGGAACTCCAACTGCCTATGACCGCGTGCTGGCTACAAGATACGGGGTAAAGGCTGTGGAATGCTTCCTGCAAGGGGACTTCGGTAAGATGGTATCATTAAAGGGAAATGAAATCGTTCCCATACCGCTAAACAAGGATGCTCTCAAACCTAAGAATGTGCCCAAGGAGCTTTATGAGGTGGCAAAGGTATTCTTTGGTTAACTCCACCGGTTCGAATCATCCAAAACTGGATCGGGATTGAGGGCTATGGGGTGGAAGATCATGTCTTCGGTGGCTCTGGCTATACTTTTTTCTGCCTTATCGATAAAGGCACAGCCCGGCACCGGCACCGACGATGAGCCGGCTGTCCATGCTGACCAGCTTTATGAGCAACGCAACCAGCGGGATAAGTGCGAACAGGCAGTGAGAGCCTTCGAGCAACTACTTCAAGATGATCCCGGCAACACCGGGTACCTGGAAAAGCTGACCCATCTATATTTCTGGCAAGGGGCGCATTGCTCGCTGGATGAACAGCCAAAACGAAAGCGATGCTTCTTAAGGGGGATAAAGACAGCCGAAAGGCTAATCGAGCAGGATAGCACGAACCCGGCTGGATACTTCTGGAAGGCTACCTGCATGGGGGTAATAGCCCGCGACACCGGGATAATGAAGAGCCTTTTTGTATTAAAACCGGTGCTTGACCTTCTAAGGAAGGTCGAAGAGCTTGATGATACATACAACTATGGCGGTGTCTATAGGTATTATAGTCAGCTTTATCTGCGAGCACCACGACTGTTAGGTGGCGATCCGAAAAAGGCTGTCGAGATGGCGCTCAAGGCGGTACAGATCGAGCCTAGGCTCTTTACAAATAGATATTTTTTGGCAAAGGCTTATCTGAAGAGTGGAGAAAAGCAAAAGGCAATAGCTCAGCTTCGTTATATCGTGGAGACACCAGCAGATGTCTTGGAGGATCGAGAGGCAGAGAACACAAGAGAAAAAGCCTCGGCGAGGCGATTGCTTAAGGAGCTGACCAAAGAAGATCCCTAGGATGATAAAAAAAGCAACCAGAGCCGCGCTTTCTTTGCTCGTTCCATTTCTGATCTCTTGTTTAATGCTATGCCAGGGGGAGATCCACTTCTGTGCACGATCCAAGCCTTTTATTGATCTGATCGCTATATGGTCATTCATTTTTCCGCTGGCAGCCTTTTTTCATAGGACCTTGTTTTTTCCAGGTTCCCCATCCCCTTTATTGTTAAGCTCGATAAATATCAGCCTTCTGCCTTTGATTGGATTATTTGCCAGTCGATCGGTCTGGTCGCAGATACTCTTCATTCAACTAGTTCACCTGGCTTATGCAGCGGGTTTTGTCATTCTTTGCACCTCAAGGCTCCTGGGGGCATCAAGCAAATCATCGAGTAAACATGGGTTCCTTAAAGCTTTGCTTGTCTGCACTGTAGTCTATATTTCGCTCGCACACCTGGCGGTCATATCTTATAGCACAACCGGCGATGAGCCACATTACCTGATGATCACTAATGCGATCCTGAAGGACGGCAGCATAAATCAGTATCGGGGTTATCAAGATAAGGACTACCAAGATTTTTATTGGTATGAACTGGAGCCGAAGCCATCTGATATAGTCATAAAAGGGGAGATACGTTCTCAGGGGCTAGGTGTCTTGTTTCCCCTGGTCTTGTTGCCTTTATTTGCGGTTCTCGGGCGGCTAGGCGCCACATTAACCATTGCCATCATCTCAGCCTGTGCAATGGCTGTTTATTACCGACTCTATGTAAAAGTTATCGGCGAGGGGAGGGGATCCATAATTGCCTGGACGGCGATCGCCTTTACCATGCCCATTGGGCTGTTAGCTACCCAGATATATCCAGAGACAGTGGCAATGCTCATTTTGGGGGGCATGTTGGCGCTTTTATTGAAGCATGGTTCATCAAATCCCACCTTAAAGCAAATCCTTGGAGCGACCACAATTATATTACTGCTAGCACTAGGGTTGATGGTCTTGAAGATACGATATGCGCCGGTGGCTTTGACCTTGGTTATCGGTGCGCTTATTGTATTGACTCATGCCCAAAAGCGTGCCCTTAGATTGTACCTACTGCTAACACTGATCCCCTTGATTGGGATCATAATCCTAGGGGATTTAACGCTCTTGAAGGGGGATCTCATTTTCAAACGCTTTGGCGCCATCTACCAGCTAAAAAACTACCTTCCTGATTCAAGTGCGATAAGGGGCTTGTTTGGCTTGCTCTTTGATCAGGAGGCTGGATTGCTGATCTACAGCCCGGTTTTAGGACTAGTGTTAGTGGGAATGTTACTAGCAAGGCTGGAATATCGGCATCTTGATAGAATAATAAAGGCTGCCATTGTTCTGGGATATTTTGTTTACTCGTGTCATCCGATGTGGCACAGCGCCCCCACGCCACCGGGGAGGTATATTGGGTTGCTTATCCCGTTTGGCGGTCTTTACCTGGCTGCCTTGGTAAAACGATATCCAGCGATCTCATCGGCTCTATTTCCGCCGTTGATGTTGCTATCATCAATTATATTAGCCCTATCCTATTGCATACCAGATGTGCGGGCAAACATGGCTGATGGAACTGGTGTACTCTTCGAGATATTCGATGACGGCAGCCGCCTCGCCTTCACACAAGTATTCCCCTCCTTTATCCGAGTAAACGGCATTGGAATTATCATGGCACTATTGGGGATAGTCCTCCTTGGACTTTTCTTAGTGATACGCAAAAAGCCGTGCCTTGATAAATATCCATTGTATCTGGCACGCTCCACCTGTTTTTTAGCTATTTTTAGCCTGGTTGTCATCATCTTATTTTTTGCAGCGACCCTCAGGCAGCATGTCTTCGAGGCTGAGGACAAGCACGATTTTTACAAAAATGGAGGCAGAATCTTCCCTGTAAAAAAGGATCCCTACTATCATGGCGAGTCATATTATGGCTGGGAACTTCAGCCCGGCGACTGGATAAGCCTTGAAATCAAGCCAACCAAGCATCCAAGAAGACTGGTAGTATTCTGTAAATCCCCAGCCAAAGCAGAAGTGCTGGTGAAGAATAATAATCAGGAGCTTGGGCGCTTCAATAGCAGGTACTTATTCTGGCAGGCTGGAAAGATTAAGCTTGAGCTTGGGATAGCTGGCAAGATATCGATTATCAATAGCCCTGGATCGGTTGACTCTGCGATTATCGACAAGGTAGGTATATACACTATAGGGGGGATTGCATACCAGATTCATCGCCTTATGGGCAGGATTGCTTATGGGCTGCATCTTTACAGCCCTGCCAAGTTTTTTTACCAGCAATGTCAGCTTCGCAGCCCCGATCCCGCCGTATTCGATGATCCCCTGGCGAGGGTTTATTATAAAACTGGTGATTGGGGAAGGCTCTGCGAAATGTATCTCAGGGGGTATGACATCGGCGCACTTTTCAAAAACAACAAGGAAAAGCTCCGCTTCGCCATCGAACTATTGCGCGGTAACGCCTACAAAAAGGTATTAGAGTATATCGATAGTCAGAACCTCGCCGAGAAAGGGGCTCCGCTTAGTTACCTGCTTATTGGCATCGCCTATGGGATGGAACATCGCTACCAGGATTGTGTAAATCATTTTACTCGCTTTAGATCGATGGCATTGGATAAGAACCCTCATTTCAACCTTAGAATGCTAAGCCTCGGCGAGCTTGAACTTAAGGATCTACTCCAAGAAAAGCTCGATATACTGAAGATTGATCCCGGTTATGTGGAGGCGATATCAGCTCAGACAAAGCAACTCAAGCGTAAACAGCAAATAGCGGTCGGCAGCTAAAAAATCTCCAACCTCAAGCCTGTATCACCACCACATCTCGAAGCCGCCGTCCATAAAGCAAGCATTCCTGAGACCAGAATCCCTGAGTAGCTTTGCTGCCTCATATCCGCGCGCGCCAATCTTACAGAAGGTAATAATCTGCGTGTCAGAAGGAAGCTCTTTCAATCTACCTCGAAGCTGGTCAAGTGGTATATTTCTAGTTCTAGGATCATTGATGCTTCCCTTGTCGAACTCGGCAGTTGTGCGCACATCGAGCAAAATGAAATCCTCGCCTAGTTTTATCTTTTGCTTTATCTTTTGAATGGGCATGGATGGAATATTGAGCTCGATTTTGTTTCTCATGGTGTTTGCCGCATGTGTCAGCCCGTGTATCGCGCCACTAAAAGGTGGCGAATAACCTAATTCAATCGAGGAAAGATCATCGATGCTCGCCCCCAGGTACAATGCGGTGGCTACCACATCCAGGCGCTTGGAGATCTCCCCAGAGCCGAGGAATTGAGCACCTAACAGCCTTTGCGTCTTTCTATCTGCGATCAGCTTTATAATAAAGGGCTTGCCACCGGGGAAATAGTGCGCCTTGTCCTTTGTAGGAGCATAGGCACAAATGGTCTCATAGCCAAGGTTAATTGCCTCCCTTTCGCCAAGACCTACTTTGCCCATATTCATACCCATAGTCTTGAAGATAACCGTCCCTACAACCGGTGGAAGCGTCTCCTTTATACCACAGATATTGCTGCCGATGATCCTGCCATGCCGATTGGCTGTAGAGCCGCTTAGGGGCTGATTATAGGGCTTGCCGGTGATCTTATGGATATTTTCAATGCAATCACCGCCGGCGTAGATGTCAGGATCGCTGGTCTGCATGAATTGATTAACCGTGATAGCTCCAGTTTCTCCTATTTTCAGTCCTGCCTGTTGAGCCAGCCGAACATTCGGTTTCATGCCGGTACAGAGGATGATCATCTCGGTTTGGAGGCGGCTTTTATCGGTAATCACTGTATTTGCCCTTTTATTTTCACCTTCGAGATCGACGATTCGCTGACCGGCGATAACCTTTACTTGCATCTTCTCCAGGTTGGCTTTAAGCAAGGTCGCCATCTCGGGGTCGAGGATATAGGGTGCAATGTGTTGCTGAGATTCAATTAGAGTCGCTTCAACTGCCATGGCTGATAATGCATCGACCATCTCCAGTCCGATAAGCCCTGCCCCGACAACAACCGCATTTTCAACATCCATATCATTGATGTAATCGATTATTCGTTGCGCCTGGTCTATGCTGTGGGCACCGAAGACATTCTCATATTCATCGACCGGGATATCGAGTTTTACCGGCTCGGCTCCAGTGGCAATTACTAGCTTATCATAGGGCAAATCGTACTTACTGCCATTTTGTAGATCCTCGACCTTAAGCACTTTCATCTCTCGATTGATGCTCAAGGCGCGGGTACAGTTTCTCACCTCGATATTCTTTGTCCGCTTGAAGAAATCTGCATCTCGCTTTTCGCCCCAGGGGGTGGTGAGCAAATCGGAAACGCCTGGCACTGCACCTGCAACCAGGTATGGCAATCCACAGGATGCATAGGAGAAGTACTCTCCTTGTTCGATTATTATTATCTCCGCATCTGGGTCGAGTCGTCTTATCCGGGCAGCAGCCTTGGGACCCGTAGCTACACCGCCTATAATCACTATTCGTCTTGAGCTTTTGGATGACATTTGCAATCCCTTTCGTTTTCCACATTAAACATTCATGTTTCCAAAGTCTCGTGCCATAAACAGAGAAATATTACCCCTTCAGATAATCAAGATGCAAATGCCAGGAAAAACCCGGCTTAATAACCGGGATAATGAGTGGATATAATCGGTATTGATGATAGTATTAGTGCTAATGCTCGTTTGATTTTTCGGAGTGCTTGAAAAAACCATGTTTCCAGCTCGGCGCATTAAATATGACTGCAAAGACCAAGCCAAGACAGGTTGCTCACTTAAACATCTTCCAGTGGTGTTTTTAGTTGCTCTTCAGCTTTTCCTATTATCCATCAACCAGGATATCGGTTATTATGATACCTCCTCGATAGCGGTAAATAGCTGGCGATTGCATCCTCTGCATCCCCCCGGCTATCCTCTCGCCGTGCTGTTGACCCGATTTGGCATGTTGCTTCCGACTGGCTCTGCCTGTTTCAAGGCTCATGTCATCAACGCAATGTTTGCATCCATCGCGGTGCAGGCGACGTATTATCTTCTTTTATTAGCCACCGGCTCTTGGTTTTGTGCACTCGGAGCAGCGATATTCGTTGGCACGGGGGGTATATTCCTGGAATCGAGCATGCAGGCTGAGGTTTACTCGTTAAACCTGGTATTGACCCTTTTCTTTATAACCTCCATTTATGCATACCTTCATTTTGGAAGAGAGCGATTATTATATCTATCAGGCTTCATTGCAGGGCTAGGAGTTGCTCACCACCTCACTTTCATAGCATTTTTGCTACCGGGTGCGCTTGTCATTGTCATCAAAGATTGGCGGTTTTTTCTCCGAAAAGCACCCATCCTGGTCTTACTTTTTCTCATGGGGATCTCTGTTTATTTGTTTGTCTTCATAAGGCTGCCCGAATCGGCGTATCCGCAGGATCTGAGCAGACTAAAAGGGGCGCTGCATCACATAACCGCCAGGCAATACAGTCAGCTTGTATATGCCTTACCGCTGGAGAAACTCGCTGATCGGCTGCGACTCTTCGGAATCTATATCACAAGGGATATGCCATTTATCGTCCTATTATTAGCATCAATCGGCTTTGCATTGCTCCTGGCAAGTAGATCCATGATCTGGCTAGCGATGAGCATAGGGTGCCTTTTGCAGGTCGCCTTTGCCTTAGGCTATGCGATAAGTGATATCAGGTATTTCCTGTTGCCCACCACTGCTCTACTAGCCATTTTCGCTGCCTTCTCGTTGCGATGGATACTACAGGATAAAAGAAAGCTCCATGGATGGCTCGCCGTTCTGGTCGTCCTTATCGTAATAAGCCGTTGCATTGGTATGCTTCCTGGGAAACTTACTAGCATAGAAGCATCGACCCAAACCGATGGCATGAGGTTGATCCACCAGATGCTCGATCCGCTGGGATTCAATGCGGCAGTTTATCTGCCAGTGCAATGGGAATGGTACTGGACTCTCGCTTATGCATCTTCGGTGATGCGATATCGAGATGACCTTTGGATCCCTGTTATTGGATCGATAGAAAAGCCTAACCAGCCTATGCGGGCTTACGCATACAAGTTGCCTGCCGGCATTGCCGATGAGATGCTGTTTCGGCGTATTCGCCAGCCATCACCCGGGCAGGCGGTCTATCGGGCATTAAGCGATCTCGAGCGGGATGCGGTAATACTCCTAGCAGAGCGTAAACAGGGGAGAAGATGGCTGAGCGAGCTGCTCGATTTCGAGTCGATGCTTGGGTGCATCCATGATCTCAACCATAGAAGCGCGGACAAGCCGTTTTGTATCATCGGCAACCTGATGGGAACCTGCATGATAAGAACTATCGATAATCTCGGTGCAGTGAACCTTTATCCCAACGATTATCAAGGCATGTTCAACGCAAGGATGCCGACTGGTATAAGAATCGAACTCGGAGCCTTTGATATGGGAGATTTCGCACATATCTATGTTAATGGCCGTCAGGTATCCCCTGATCTTCCCGGATTGAACCTGGTCGCTTTGGACAAGGAGACCGGCAGCATAATCAAAACTGCTCCCAGGCAGTATGAGGCGATCATTGAAAGATTGCCACTGTTCAAGGCAATAGCTATAAAAGGCTCGGATCATCTTTATTATCCAACGGCAAACGCCGATATCTCGGACCTGAAATACCTTGAAGTAAAGGACAATCGCATCGAGTTCAATATCCAAGAAAGCAAACGCTACCTGGTAAAGGGATTCTCTGAACCCGAATCCTTCGGCACCTGGATGGAAGGGTTCCGGGGAGAAATTATCCTCTACGCAACAAACAATGAGATAGACCAGATGATAATCAAGGCTCTTCCATTTCCTTATGATGCAAAAGATCAAAACCTAATCGTAGTCATCAACCGCAAAGCGAAATTTAATATCCAGCTCGAACCTGAAATAAGGGAGTACTATTTTAGATTTAACGGGAATTGTATAGTAAGGGGCATCAATACCATCGAGCTGTTTGCATCCAAGGCTCGCTCCCCGAAAGCTCTCGGTATGAGCGATGATCCTAGGCGGTTATCCGTTGGGCTGGTAGAGCTGAGATTTCAGTAAGATACTGCTATATTCGTTCCATCTTACCACGGCATGTACTCGAGCCAGCAGCAGCCACGACAAGCCTTGAAAAAGCGATGTTTTCCTAAGAGCTTACGAAAGGCACGCATCCGGGGATGATTGAACATCCTCAAGGGATCTTCATAATATTCGCTTATGTTGCCATAGACTCCATCGATACAGTTACCTACATTGCCGGCAGCATCGACCACCATCGTGTACCAGGGAATACTACAGTGATACCTGCCGGTCAGCGGCTTATCGAATTGTTCGATAAATCGCTCCAAAGGTGCATGAGGATACAGGCGTAGCCTAGTTCCCTGTCCTTTTAATCCCTGCCTTATCGCCTCGATGTTTCGCTTCAATGTATAGATATCAGGTATGTGTGTTGCCGGGGGATACCTATCAAAGGCGGTTGCATCCAGGTGGTTCACATCCTGATTATGCTTAGGAATCGGCGTGTACCAGTAATAGCTTATCTGGGACTCGGCTTGAAGGGTGAGATATCTTGGTTTTATCTTGCGGATGGTCGGCAGTAGTTCGGGTAATGATTCATAGTTGTCGGCTGTTACCACAACCTTTAGGTCTATTAAGGGCTTCAAACTATCCTGGTGATGCGCCATGTCGCTGAGAAGCACGGTCTGGTCAACTACCTGCTCAAAAGAGCCTTTTACCTTGCATAGATCATCGTGTACATCACGAGGTCCAAGCAAGGAAACACCTACCAGTGCCACACCCGGCGAAAATGCTCCCTTTTGCCTAAGCTCGACCAGTTGTTGGATCCTCGAATCATTAAGCAGCATTCCGTTGGTAATTATATGACATGGATGCCTTGTTGCCGTGGCTTGGAGTATCTCATCGAAATCCTTGCGCATGTAAGGCTCACCGCCGGTGAAAGTCAGGATGGTGTATCGAGGTAGTTTATTTATGAAGCTAAGGATGCTATCCCTGGATAGCTCCCTGGCTGGAACCTCTGTCTGATCGCTACTAAGAGCATTCTCCTTGTTGATGAAGCACATTGAGCACCTAAAATTACACCTTAGCGTAACAACCATTATGACCGATAAGGGACGATATGCCCAGCCGGCTGGAATAAGATATCTCTGCGCTCCGCTATACAAGTTGGTTGCAAGCCGATAGATGCGATCATAGTTCATAAGTGAGTATGGCGATTATTCACGCTGATTCGATTCGGGCAGGCTAGCCCTGAATGTCAAAGCCTTGTGCAACTCAACTACCTTGAATAAGGGCTTATTTTTGACCAGGATAGGGAACAGGTAATACTCATCCTCGTATCGCAGGGGACAAACCAACAGCGCTCCCGCTGGATGCTCCAAGGCGAGATCGGCAAGGTTGAAGTCGAGGCTTTGGTTGCTGCTATCAAAGCCGAGTATCATGTCTTGTACCCTCTGGTAATCCTCTTTGGTAAAACTACTCTTGGAGAGCACATAGTCCGCAGCCCTGGTAAGATTATCCAGAAGCTCATCGAAGTTATAATCACGAAAGAGACACAGGAAGCGAAACAGCTCGGCAGCCCTCTGGGGAGCAAGATCCTGCACCTGGGGCATCTTGATATCGTTGAGCAGGTAAGTTATTCCCGACTTTATCCAGTTGTCCGGCTTGATCTTGTCTATACAATTGAAGGGCTTTTGCAGGCAATTGCGATGTCTTTCTATGGCTTTATACTGGACTTTGAGCACCGGGTCCCTGATCGCCGAGGCGATCACCCATGCCTTGCCACCTCCCATTATATCGCCTAGATTTATAAGATCTTCGCCCACCTGAGTGAAAACATCGAAGTATCCCTCGGTGTTGTTTATCATCTCAAAGCACTTGGCTGCATAGGAGAGCTTTCCGAGCCGTATAGCCTGAAAACCGACCTCTTCGAGCACGGTCGCATAAGGCACATCAGACTCAAGATGCTCAATGGGTACCGAGTTGTATATCCTCTCGAATTCAGGATCTTCAAGAATATTCTTGGGAGGGACCAAGTGCCTGGTATATTCATCGAACCGTTCAAAGGGGCGACGGTAGTATTCCTGGAGCACGAACAGGTCGCCCGAGTATAGCGCTTTAGCGGTGAGCAATCTTTTTACCTCGATAGCGCCATTGATTTCCTCTATACTTATGCTCAATGTCTTCAATAAGTTACCAGGTCAGCTCTTTGATAATGGCTAATGCTTTATCATATCTCAATTTCTTAGCTTCCGGATCCACTCGATATCCTGTGTAATCCACTGGTGCCTTGAGCGATTCGGATAGGTATTCTCGCTCTCTTTCCACCGTGGTCTCCTCAAGCTCGGTTATATAATCGATTAGCTCGAATATATCCAACTGTTCAGCCTTTTCCTTAAGAAGCTCGAAGAACTTTCGCCTTTGGCGGCTTATTATCTGGAAAAGTTCGCCCTTTAGCAGCAGGATTTCGATCCCTTGAGCGCCGGCATCCTCACCCTGCTTGACTTCTTTTATTCGCCTTTGTTTGTCCGCCTGTTCAATGAGCTGTTCTTTATTGGCGATTCGTCTAAGAAATTCGTCATGTTCCCTCCTTTTATCCTCATCGCTTAAGATATCATAAGCCAGGTGCGCCTTTACGAATTGCAGTTTTTCCTCTATTGGGGTCTCTTCTTCGTATTTTTCTTCATCGGCAGATGGTCGGTGGCGCTTGGAGATGAACCTGAAGGCGCTTCTGATTTCATCCGGCGAGGCGTTCTGATTTACGCCAAGGATCTTATAGTAGTTATAATCGGTAACCTTCATGCTTCAATACCCATATAAAGGCGGATAAATTACCGCTGAACCCTCTCATTGATAGTAAAATAGTCTATCGTAGTCAAGAAATGAAGTGATAGAGTGATAAGGGAAAAAATCCGAGCCGTGAGTCCCGATTAAATCGCGATGAGCGGTCTGTCTTTGACCACTCCCTTATGGTCGGGATAATCGAGTGGTAATCTTTTCATAGCAGCTTCAAAAAGGCGAATCCGAAAACCACCCTCCTAAAGATCCAATTATTCTACATTATACCCGATATCAGGCTATTTGATAAGTATAATTGCCTAAATAGGGCATATAAACCACCCTTTTAAGCCAATATTTATAGGGTTAAAATTTGAGGATCCGAGTGCCACTGCTATTTTTTAAAACTAGATCGCGCAAACAGGAGCTTTGTCAAAAAATGAATTAATGTTCCATGTGGAACATATGACTTAACTATTTGATTTTTTAGGTGGTTTTGCTCGAAATCTTCGTGGATCGACTCAAGTTTAAAAGCCCAAAAAGAGGGTTGCTAATTGATCTATTTAGGATATCTCCTTGATATTAAAGAAGTATTTTTTTAAAAACCTCTTCCGAGGATCCTCACTCAGGAGAGTTCACCACAAATATATCGTGCCAAAATGGCACACAAGGGGGATAACTCATTGATATAATTGAAGATTTTAATTAGTTAATAATAATTGATATTGCTTATAACTCGGCTCTTGGGGGGTGCCGCCTCCAAAAATCTTCGTCACCAGCCGCAGATCTCACGCAAACACGCAAAGGCGAAAAGAAGAAAGAGTGCGAAATTCGATGATTATTAAATCACAAAGGCACAAAGATAGCAAAATCAGAGCCACGACCGTAAGGGAGTGGTAATCCTTCCTTGCCCAGAAGAAGTGGTCCCGACTTTGTCGGGAGATCCTCAAGCCTTACGATCAAGGACATTAAAATCGGAACATCAAGGATGCTCCCAGGCTCAGGATACTTCCCCCCGCCTCGAAGGATGGAAATGCCGGATTGAAGATCTGCTTTCCAGGACGAGTGTTATCCGAGACCTCGTCCTCGAACATATCAGGATCTTTAGTTACCTTGTAATTTGGCATATAAAAGAACTGTGCATGCATATCAACAGTGAGATTCTTGCTCAGCTTTAATCCGAATCCGCCGTTTAAGATATGGGTATCCTCGTCTAAAATGGTTACCATGCCATCCTGCTTGGGCACCGGCGAGGGATCGAATGTATATCCCCATCGTAGAGTTAATAAATCGTTCACTGCGTACTCCCAGCCCATGCGAGGAACTATTGTATCCTTGAAGTCCCAGTATTTCTTGATCAAGGGATCGTGGATATCCAGCACCTTGGGTAGCTCGGCAAGTTCCTCTACATCGCTGAAGTCTATATCTATCTCCGGGAATGGCGGAATATATTCATGCCAGACCACATAAGCCAAATCGAACCCCATGGAGAATCGTTGGCTCGGAGTCCATGCCGAGCCGATGATCCACTGTGCCGGCTGGAATAGGGTTACAGACTTGACATCGAGCGGTATGCTGATCGGTACGGTGCCGATGGTGGAGGTTATATCCTGGTGGGTCGAGACCCAAAGGTACATCTTCTCATGGTAGGCTGCGCCTACAGACCACTTGTCGGAGAAACGATAATGCAAGCCGTATATACCAGCCATGATGAGATCGAGTGAAAGGTCGGTGCTTATCTCTACTATCTTGTTTTCGTCACCTAGTGGCACATCGCCGACTATTACTCCCGTTGTATCGGAAAGAAGGGATACCGAAGCGCCAACGCTCAGTCTTTGGTTGACTTTATATGCCAGGCTGGGAAGAACCACAAGACGCTGGCAACGATTGTCATAATCGAGATAAAATGGCTTGGTGGGCAGTTGGAAGCGCTCCCTGATAATCCTGTGCTTTGGCAGGTGGATGGCAACGCCGGCAGAGATCCTTTCGCTTAAAGGAGATGTAATGACCAGGCTGTAGCCAGTTACCGACTCAACATCCCTGGCTTCCTCTGCCAGTCGCTGGTTCCTCTCGATGATATTTCCATCGATATCAGGATCCATGTAGCTATTCTCACCGATGACCTGAAAGTCGAGCGATGGATAAGAGCTGAAGTAGCTAACGCCGCAGTCCGCTTTGCCATCGGACATTAGCAGTGCTGGATTGAAGTATGGCGCAGCCAGGCTATCACTCATCGCTACGAATGCACTCCCCATGGCTGCGCTGCGCGAGTCATAGCTGAAAACATCATAAGGATTGGCTGAAGCGCTTTGAGCCCCAACCAAGAAAGCTAAAATGATTAAAAAGAACACCCGTATTCTCAACTTATACCCTCCCTTTTCTATGCGGTAAGAAGTTACCGATATTGAATCCATGACTCAATGGTAATGGTACTTTAACACTTTTTCAAATCGAATTTAGTTTACCGAGACCCGGAGATATGTGTATATTGATATTTATTGGTATTTAGGATAGATAATGAGAGTCTATAATGGATTTTGGGGGATTCGACAGTCCATGGGATCGATCAAGCAAGACATAATAACCGCCCATTCGCGTATCGCGGGTTCTTATGGCATCATTAAGCTTGATGGCATTATCACGCAGCCATCCTACGATCACTGGAATTATATGCGCTTTATGTACGCCCCCTTGCTCCATTTCACAGCTAGATGTTTTCAAGGCAGTGGATTCAGCGTCCTCGATGCCGGGTGCGGAAACGGACAATTTTCCCAGATATACGCACAATTAGGCGCAAGCGCTATTTATGGCTTGGATATGAGCGAGGCGATGCTTAAAGCAGCTCAATCCAGGGCACAGAGCCTGGGATTCAACGACCGCTTCAAGCCTATCCTTGGCGACCTGGAAGAGGCAGCAAAGCTAGATATCCCCCAGGTTGACATGGTACATTTTTTTGGTGTTATCGAGCACCTGGATGATCCGGCTGCCGTGTTGAGCAATCTCGCCTCTGTTATGAAACCCAGTGGTTACATGCTACTGGCATATCCGAGAAAATATAGCCTATCTTTCTTCACCTACCTCCTCTTCGGGCAAAGCCCTAAGCATTGGGGCGAACCGGTGCGGTTGAAACACTACTTGAGCTTTTCCGAGAAGCTTCAATATTATCGATTCTTTACTCCACGAGGCATTGAAACAAAGATCGATAGCAGCGGATTAAGGTTATTGCAGCGATATCCCATTGCTTTCATAAACATAGTTGGACCGATGAGAAAGCTGCTAACCAGGCTGGCAGGCAAGTATGAAAGAGGCTACAGGATGCTCGATAGGATGGAGAACCTGGCTCGAATATGCTATCGAATACCTGCCGGTGAATATCTGCTTTTAAGAAAAAAGGAATCATGAAGGTACTCCTGATCAGCCTTGAAAACACCCTGGTCGCCTTTGGTATAAGGTATATCGCTGCCATGCTCAAGAAAGCAGGCTTCGACACCAGCATCCTTTTCCTGGTCAGGGAGCATCATGACATGGAGAGTGAGCTGGAGCTGGACGAGATCGCTGGCTGGATAAGGGAGCAGAAGCCTGGCCTTATCGGTGTCAGCCTCATGTCCAGTCATGTCCCCAGGGGGGTGGCCATCACCAGGCGGATTAAAGAGGTAAACCATGCACCTATTGTCTGGGGAGGGGTCCATGCCACCTCATTCCCTGAAGTCTCCATGGAGCATGTCGATATAAACTGCGTGCTGGAGGGTGAGCTTCCTATGGTCGAGCTTGCCGAGGCGATCAGGGATGGAAAAGACTACCGCAAGATACCCAACCTCTGGGTAAGAAAGGACGGGGTGATCCATAAAAACGAGCCTAGGGACCGAATCGGTAACCTCGATATCTTTGAATTCCCCGATTATGACTACCGGGATCATTTCATACAAATCAGGGGGAAAATTGTGCCCATGAGCCTGGAGATAATGGAAAGAACATACCCCGGAACGGTGAGGTTGCACTATGTCATCTCCAGTCGCGGCTGTCCGTATTCCTGTACGTACTGCCTGAATTCCTTCTTCAATAGCCTTGCTGGCGGAAGGTATTTGCGGGAAAGGTCTGCCGAGAACTTCATCACCGAGCTTGAGGATATCAAACATAGGCTTCCCTTTGTCGAGGCTTTCGTCTTCATGGACGATAGCTTTTTGTTTCATAAAAAAGAATGGATGGTGCGCTTTGCTGAGGAATACAAGAAACGGGTAAATATGCCATTTTTTTGCTGGTCAAATCCTAACTCCATCAAGGAGGATAAGCTAGCCCTGCTGGTCGATGCCGGACTGGTCGGCATTCACCTTGGACTGGAGACCGGAAGCGACCGCATAGCCAGGCATATATACAACCGACATTCCTCCCGAAAAAAGTTCCTGAAAGTGATGGAAATTATTGACAGGTACAGAGATCGCATACTCGATCTTCGGCTCGATATCATTACCGACTGCCCCTGGGAGTCCGAGGAGGATACACAACAGACCATCGACCTGGTAACCAAGGTTAAAAAGCCCTATTTCCTGGGGATCACCCACCTTATGTTCTACCCTGCCACCCAACTAGAAAAAAGGGCGCGCCAGGAAGGGATACCGCAAGAAAGGCTCAATGAGGTCTTCACCAGGGAGTTCTGGTGTTATGAGCCGAATTACCTGAACCGAATCCTGCGCATCATCCCCAGAACTCCTTACTTTCTGATTCGATTCTGGAATGCAAATCCCAGGAGTCGCTTTCGCAAGGCGAGCTTTTACCTTTATTACTACACGGTCTATGCTGCCTACTGGAAGTTAGTGCGCCCAATGAGACATCGCTGGATATATTTCGTATTGCGTCGCTTTAAGAATCGCTTATCTCCAGCAAGGCGCGCTGCCCTGCAGGTGCAACGAGTGGACTTCGGCGGGTGAGTATAGGCTTGATGCACTAGGATTGGTTAACCACAAAGGCACAAGGACACAAAGAAAAGACCAATAAAGAGAAGATAACCACCGAGATACAGAGGATACAAGTAAGAAAGATGGTGCGAGGTGCAAAATAGGAAGTACGAGTTAATACTATGTCTAGCCGTTTTTGCGCTCTACCTGAATACTGCCTGCCCTAATGTCTATATCGGCGACAATGGCGAGCTTATCACCGCAGCTCATTACCTGGGCATCGCACACCCTCCAGGATACCCCCTGTTCAGCCTTGCCGTCAAGCCATGGCAGTTGCTACCCTTTGGCAACATCGCCTTTCGGAGCAATGTCGCCAACGCAGCCTTTATGTCAATAGCTCTCTGCTTCGTTTTTCTAATCATTCAAGCGCTGGTAAAATCGACCAGGGTTGCGGCAATATCCACCCTTATTATATCGACATTCAGCTCGATATGGAGCAATGCAGTTACCGCCGAGGTCTATGCTATCAATGCTCTTAGTATCATGGCAGGGCTTTACTTTGTCATGAGGGAAATCAGGGCACCTAGAAAACCATACATCCTGGCAGGATTTTTCCTCATGTCGATCGGTATCGGCAATCATTATACAGCCCCAATGGTTTTAGTTGTTACTATCGTAGCGCTGATAATCCCCTTTATGGGCAAAGGTGCCTTGAGAATGAATACCCTTTGGATAATTGTTTGTTTGATTATGCTTGGCGCTAGCCTTTATCTATACCTTCCATTGCGATCATCGGCGCATCCAGCGCTCAACTGGGGAAGCCCGGACACGATGACCGAGTTTACCGAGCATGTTGTACGCCGACAGTATGGCACCCTGAGTAAGAATCCTCTCAGCGGGTCGCTTTTACTCAGCCAATTGAAGGAGTATCTCAAATCTTCTCTATGGCAGGCATTCCCCTGGACATTATTGTCTTTGCTCGGATTGTATAAGGTAATAAAGACGCGAAATAGAGCCATGACCCTACTGCTCGTATTATATCTCGTATCATCGGTTGGATTCATGCTCATATTGAAGTATCCCACCTCGCCGAGGGGACTGGCTGAGATCGATCCCTTCTTCATCCCATCCTACTTGATAATGGGCATGTTTGCTGCCGTAGGCTTTAACTGGCTGTTAAGGCTGGTTTATAGGATAAAAAAGCGATGGATAGCTTTATCAGCAGTAATAATCGCAATTTTACTCAATATTTATATTCTCATAAATAATTACTATAAAGCCCATCGCCAGGACAATTACATCGCCTTCGACTATGGCAGGGAGCTTTTATTGCACCTTCCGCCAGGCTGCGTGCTGCATGTGGAAGGGGATAACGCAGCCTTTATTTGTGCTTACATGCAGATGGTGAATAGGATGCGCCAGGATGTCGAGATCCTGGATATCAACGGATACATCTTTCAAGGTGGTTATGACTTCTTCTTGCTTCCCCCGGCAGAGCGCCTGCGCATAGAGGCGAAGCTGATTAGCCAGGGGCATAAGCCTGTCTTTTATATATACCCCCGCTCGCTCGACTTTATCGATGGTTACCAGCACCTTTATCACGGTGCCACCTGCCGAGTGGTCGATTCAGGCTATGATCTGAACGGTTGGTACAGGGCGCTTGGAGAAAAGAAAATGGTCTTTGGATTGAGGAACCTGCATGATAAGCGAGTCTATATCGACTTTATCATGAAGAATCTTGTGGCAAACTATCTTTACCTGCTGGCGGGTTATTATGCCAATACAGGCGAAGAAGGCAAGGCTGCCAAAGCCCACCTGCAGGCTGAGGAGATAGTATCCGATGCCAGTTTAATAGGAACTATCGGCGCCGAGCAGCTCGGACTAGGCATGGTATATGCACATCTTAAGCAAAAAAGCAGGGCATGGCAGCACCTTCAGTTGGCAATCCAGAGAAATCCCAAGCTTCACCTGGCTTACTTCATCATGGGCAATATAGCCTATGAGCAGGGAGAACTGCAACTTGCACAAAGGTTATATGAACAGGTGATCGAGAAAAACCCAAAGATGACCCAAGCATTGATCAATCTAGGAAATATTCATCTCGACAGGAAAGAATACGCAAAAGCAATCGATTATTTCAAGCGTGCTATTCGTCTCGATTACCACCTTATGTCAGCGCATTTCAACCTGGCAGTGGCATATACCCAGATGGGCAATTACCGCGCCGCGCTAGACCAATACCAGGTGATCCTGAACTATGATTTCAATGATGCAAACGCACACGCCAATCTGGGCAACATCTATTATATCACCGGCGACTATGATAAGGCAATAAAGCACTGGGAGCTATCCTTGAATATAGATCCCCGCAATATAAACCTTATGCGTAATCTGTCCGTGCTCAAGCGTGAGATATCTCGACAAAAAGGAGGTAGATAACGGTTGAGCTTGCCTGCCTTACGCTTTTATGCTCTCACCTGGGGATTGAATCGTCTCGAGGTCATTGCTGGTTTATTTATAGTTCTATTTTGGCTAGTCATGCTGACCTTAGTGGCGCTTAGAAAGGCTCGATGGGCACAGGCGCTTCGTATATGGAGAGGATACGCATTAACCCTGGCGCTTGTTTTTTTGCTACTAGGGGTAATTAAATCAGTGCCAGATCTCTGGAATTGTTTGACTTTCAATCGGGATTATTTGCAAGCTGAATATAGCAGTTCCGGGTTGCCATCAAAATTTACCTTGCTGGAGAATTTCCTAGCAGCCAGTTGCGCGATGATCAACCAGGATGACTCTGTATTTCTATTGATGATCGCCGACTTTCCCTATCATTATGTGCGCGCCGAGTATCTGCTTGCGCCGCGTGATATCTGGGCACTGCCACCGGATGCCGAATATGCGCTAGTATATTTCAGGGATCCCCTGAAGCTGGAGGATGAGGAGTTGCGAAACATCCTGGAAAGTAAGTATGAGAAAGTCCTGGCATACAGCGAATCAGCTTATATTCTGAAAAGAAAGGAGGAACGGTAATAATCCTATCTGTGCTGACAGTCGTTCTCAGCCTTTTCATACCGCTGTTACTGGGCTGCCTGCTCTACTTGTCCATCGCTCAAAAAGCCAAAAGGCTCGGCGAAGTGATGCTTTGGGGAATGCTTCTGGGGCTTGTAATGATCGGCTTTACGGGAAACCTCATGTTACTTGTTGGCATCAGATTAACCATTACATTTTGGTTGGGTTTGATGTTATTTTTCACTTTTCTTGTTTGCGTAATTAGATTCTGGAGACTAGGGGAAAATCTATATTCTATATGCTTATCCATAAGATGGAAGCGCACTACTGCCCTAATAGGGATAATGGGGGTTTTGGTTGCTTCCTTGGCGAGCACCTCAGTCGATTTCGGCTTCCGACAGTTGGATGAGTACGCGGTGTGGGGCTTAAAGGCGAAGCTGTTGTATTACCAGGGGGAGCTAGGTGAGCATTTCACAGATCCAGGTCGCTATCAGGATCCTCCTTATCCGAGGGTTGATCCCAATGCTACCATGCCATTGTTGCATCCGCTTACCTTAAACTATCCGCTTCATTTCCCGCTGCTTGGGGTTTGGGTTTGCCATTTTGCCGGCTCGTTCAACGAGCGGCTGATCAAGCTAATTCCCACTTTATTATGGTTATTATTCGTGCTGGTCATCGCACAGGGGCTGGGTGGATTGAATCCAGAATTAAAGTGGGTCAACCTTGTGATCTCCCTAATCTTCTGCAGTTCCCCACTTATTCTAAGTCAAGCTGTGGTTGCGCAGGTAGATTTATGCCTGGGGCTATATCTGGCGGCGACAGCGAGATGGTTACTCAGGTGGCTAAAGAGAAAGGATAGAGCAGCTTTGGTTCTAGCCTCGCTGTTTTGTGCTCAATCAGCTATGATCAAGAACGAGGGGCTTGTATTATCCATCGGATTTGCCATCGCAGTACTGGTGGTGCGATCGCCAACAAGGAAAGCTATTAGGCTGCTACCTATCATCCTCTCTTTTTTCTTTATTGTGCTACCCTGGCAGGTATTTTGCCTTGTTCATGGTCTGGGCGCAGTGCAGGCTCACTACCTGGAGCTATCGTTACCAGGAATGCTACATATACTATCCAACCTTGATCACCTCTTTATTTTCTGGAGCAGCTTTATAAACGATATAGCCCTTGATGGTTGCTGGCTATATTTGTGGACTGTATTGACCATCCTGTTTCTATTAGCTCCGAGGAATTTCACAAGGAGCAATAAGAACCGGTTATTAACAACGCCGATCCTGCTTTATCTTGCAGTATTATCGTTATTATCCATGAGCGCACCGGGCGCAGAAACACTTAAGGTGGTGATCATCCAGTCCTTCGAGCGCATCTTTGTGCCTTTGTATGGGCTGCTGGTGATGCTTATCTTTTCTTCATTAGGGGATAACTTTCGTAGATTACTGGGCAGCGCCCCTAATCCGAGCCACGACTGTTAGGGAGTGATCAATTGCAATGAATAAACGCTCGCTTAAACTCACGGCTCGGATAAATGACCACTTGTTTACGCTACCCGCGTCGATTACTGGGCAGCGATCGGACTGATGAGCATGATACCCTGCTGGCAGCCGATTAAAAGCTCATCGATACCATCTTGATAGATATCGACCGCGCCAGCCTCATGGAACCTGTTGCCTTGATCGGTCAACTGCTTGATACCATATCCCTTTTGCCCATCTTGCAATGAATACAGGTATATTGGTTGATCCTGATCATAGATCACTGCCACCTGCTGCCTGAATGGACTTAAGAATCTGCCAGCAACCATATCTTTTATTGGAACTCCGATATCAGCAATGATATTTCGTTGCCAGTTGTTATTTACGATATCGTAGGCGAACAGCTCCCCGCGATCTTTGCTGGCGAATACCACCTCGATATCGCCATTTCCATCGAGATCAGCGGTACTAATCGTTGGAGCGGTATAAAACGGGTTGGTCTCGACCGGTCTTTGAATGAAGCCATACTGCCAGGGGAGCACTTCAGGGATGAACTCGAATACAGTTCCCCTGGGGTGTGTCTCCGAGGCAACAAAGAGACGGTTATCGGCCATCTGCATATCCGCTATATGCCCAGCGTACATCGGGGTGGTCAGGTAAGCCTTCTTATATATATGAAAACTCCTGTCAGTAGGGCAGAACCTGAATATCACTATAACACCATACTTCCTCGAGGCAGCGATCACCTCATCAGCGCCGTCCCCGCTCACATCCCCGCAGATCAACTGGCACCAATCCATGACCACATCGCACACAATGATCTCCTCCATGATGCCGCTAACCAGGTCAAGGCAGACGATCTGCTCGGTATCGAAGCCCATAGTCGATGTGTTAGTGAACAGGACTTCATGGTTGCCGTCTCCATCGATATCGCCGGTGGTTAGATGATTGATGTCCCAGCCATGAAAGGCATACTTGTTTCCCTGCAAATAATGGTTGATAAACACGGTGTTATAGCGGGTATATTCCTTGAGCAGATATGCAATATCATCCTTTGCCGAGTATGGATTCAGCCTTCCCCCACCGAAGTCAAGCACAATGAAATCGGCGAGCTGGAAATTAGGTTCAATCTTGTAAGTTATCTGCCATCCCAGGGAGACATCATCGGATAGAACGAAGATGGCGTTGTCCTGGTAGTTGGCTGCTATTACCTCCAGGCTCCCAGAGGCATCCATCTGCGCCGCCTCAATACGCATCCAATCCCTCCCCTCCAATGGCAATATCACCGAGTCCTCCCGACAGCCAGCTTGTATGATCGAGTAGAAGATGAGCGTCAATATCAGAAATGATCGATATTGTGATATCATGGCAGCGTTACATCTCCGCCCTGTTTGCACTTGTATCGCTCGATGATCTCCCGGTAGGCAATGGCAGCCTGCTTGGGAGTATTGTTCATGTTGAAAAGCCCCCAACCAGCGCTGTTGGGGAGGTCCTTCAGCTCATAGAAGAAGACCTTACTCACATTGTAGAAACACATCAGATGATGGCACATCTCTCTCAGCTTCTTGGCCTGCTCTGCCTCGCTTACCTTGCGGGAACCGCCATAAGTATATGAGCCGGTCTCGGTAATCCAGATCTCCTTCTGTATGCCGTAAGGGTTGAGATCATCGAGAATTCCGAGCACATTGAGCACCTCGTATAGTGGATCGCCATCGTAGTAGTACTCGTGGGTGCTAATTATATCGAGCGCATTTATTCCGCCATCATCGAAGATAGGCTCCCAATTCCAGCCCAGATAGAGGTACTCCGCTGCCGCCAGCCCCACAACCTTGCAGGTCGGGTCTGCGCTCTTGGCTGCACGATATCCGGGCTTTAGGATGATCTCGCGATATTGCTCCAGAGTGCCGGTGAAAAATGCCGTATTGTCTGGCTCGTTCCACATCCCCCAGTATCGTATAACAGGAGATCCCGGCGCATCGGCGTATCCATCTCCATCATAGCGTTCGACTACATGGCGAACAAATTCCATCCAGGCATGAACTTCAGGAACCGAGTTACTCTCGCCGAGCCACGATGGGGTCTTGGATATGGTTGCAAATACATTCAAGCCAAGTTTATTAGCTGTCTGGGCAGTGCAATCATAATAGTTCGATTCGGTCAGGTTCCAGATATACTGGTTATCCTGAACTTCTATATCAGCCCAGTTGAAATCGACCCTAACCCAGTCCACGCCGAGATATTCCACTAAACCCCATTCCGACGAGCCGCAGTCCAGTAGATGGATATTTATGCCAAATGGCGATTCGGGAGGATGTCTTGGGATAAGATTCTCCTGTGCACAAGCAATAACCGGTAGAAAATAAAGAGCCACTAGCAGTAGAAGCAAGATTGGCTGCCGAGCCGCTGTCTTGATAAGCACTTCCATTATGTCAACTCAATAGGATATTCTAAAGAAACAAAATCAGTAAAGCAATAATTCCAAGCCAGGTATAGCCCAAGCACTCGTCCATGCGGTGTAACTCAGTTATCTCGTCTAAATATATGAACTGTTGGGTTAAGGTACATCCAGTCGTGCGGTATCCAATCAGCGGAGAAATCCATGCCAAGCAAGGTTGCCCTGCGCTCTAACCTGGCTTCCTCCCACCATCCATCGAACCTTTCAGCGAGAAATATCCTCCAAAGGTCAGCTTCCCAGACCATATCGCGCTGGTGCGGCCACTCGCTACGCTTTAGCTTATGGTGCATACGCAAGATCTGTCGGTAGTCATAATTGCTAAATACCATTACTTCTGGCTTATACTCGAAGATCTCCTGTAGGTAATATCCTAAACATATATTATCAAAGAATTCATGCAAGGCAGGCTTATCTGAGCGATCAAGACCTACTGGACTTATCATAACACCGATCGGTGTCAGGGGATCGTAGCACTGAACCAGGTATTCCATTGCCTGATCCCTGGTGTCCTTGCGCACAAACAGCAGCGAGTGAGCTAGCGAATGTGCCAATGAATAGATGAGCACCATGGCGAGAAGGGTAATCGGAACATAAGCGACCAGCTTATTCTTCGACTTTTCATGGATGCCTATCAACCAATCCGAGCTTATACCTCCCCATAACACCAGGATGGGGACTAAAAACAACGCGTGGCGAATGAACATCAGGCTTGCTGACCCAAGCCCCAGATAATAAGGCACCAAGAACGACAAAAGGATGATATCAGCCCTTCGCCAGCGGGTGAGGGTTATCATTCCGCCAAGTAGGCATAGGGCTAAAAGCGGCGCCCCCATGCTTATGGGGAGTAATTCAATTAGATAATAATACCAGCCGGGCGGTTTATCCATGTATGGCATGAAGTCCGGTCCCTCCTTGGCTTGGCGTATCTGCTTGATCATGCCATCAACTATGACCCACTGAAAGTCAAGCACCGCATAGGGAACCAGCGCGATAAAGGCAATCAGGGCAACGAATCCCAAGACCACCAGGCGGAATGAAAATAATGCCCTGAATAAGCTTTTCAGCTTATAATTGAGGCTATCGCCGGCGATCGAGTTCAATAAATGTGCTGTTATAGGCATAACTACTGCCAGACCAGCATTGTACTTGGTGGCTGCTGCCAATCCAGCCCCGATACCCGCCCAGATATAATGCTTCATACTCGGTTTTTCCAGGATAAAAGTGGAGATATAAAGCACGAATAGAATCCAGGCGGTGGCTGCAACATCAACCGTGCAGTAATGCGAGTGCACTACATGGATAGTGGCAATGGCTAAAAAGAGGGCTGAGAAAGCACCAACTCGCCATGAATAAAGCCTCGCTCCGCAAAGAGCTATAAATACTATGCTCGCCATGGCGAACAAAATGGTCATCCAGCGACAGAGTAATTGAATATGAGGACTGTACAGGGATTCCCAGATTATGCCAACCTTGGCAGCTATGAAAGTTACCAGCGAGCAAATATAGTGAAATCCGCTCGGATAATTGTAGTCTCCGAGCTTGAAATTACCATCGTTAATCAGGATCACATCGTTGACGATCTTCCACTCATCGGGGTGAAACAGATCGGGTCCGATCCCCCAGCCAAGCCCCATAACTCTAAGCACTATTCCGAGCGTTAGGGCAATGCCCAGCAGTACCAAGAATGGTCGCCCATATCGTTTAAAAGGCAATCGCATGGTTTTTAAGGCTTTAGGCTTTAGGCTTTAGGCTTTAGGCTCTTGGCTTTTTGCTTTTGGGAAAATAGTTTTTTGTTGTTTTTTTCTTTATTTATGTTAGTTTTCAAGTATGCCCAGGGATTATCATAGGCTAAAAGCATTCGAACTTGCCGATTGTTTGGTGAAAGAGATCTACAAGGAAACACAATACTTTCCAAAGGAAGAGTTGTATGGTTTGACATCTCAGCTAAGGCGCGCTGCTGTTTCAGTTCCAACAAATATAGTCGAAGGTAGTGCCAGGTTTTCACAACGCGATTATGTACACTTCCTAGGAATTTCACTTGGTTCTCTTTTCGAGATTGCCTATCTACTTGATTTGTCAAAAGATCTTGGCTACCTGAAACGCGACCAGCATAGAAAATTATCGGTTCTTCAACAAGAAGCTTGCAGGGTTCTCCAAGGTCTAATTGCCTCACTTCGCTCTTCCAAAAACTAAAGCCTAAAGCCTAAAGCCTAAAGCCTAAAGCCTAAAGCCTAAAGCCTAAAGCCTAAAGCCTATATCAATATCTCCTTATGTCTTGTCGCATGGCAGTTTATATTTACCGCACAGGGTAGGCTTGCGATATGACAAGGCTCCACCTCCATGAATACTTCCAGGACGGTGAACCTGCCACCCAGCCCCTGTGGACCGATGCCGAGCTTGTTACACTCCTCCCAGACCTCGCGCTCGAAGTTTGCGAAACGCTCTTCGGGATTTCTCTGTCCGAACTCACGGATAAGCGCCTTTTTTGCAAGATAAGCCGAGCGCTCGAATGTACCCCCGACACCGATGCCGACTACTATCGGAGGACATGGATTAGCGCCAGCTTCTGACACGCGATTGACTACGAATTTCTTTACTCCCTCAATTCCCTGTGAAGGTGCCAACATTGTAACCCGGCTCATATTCTCGCTGCCACCACCCTTGGGAGCAAAGATGATCTTTATCTTGTCGCCGGGAACCTGCTCGAGATGAATAATACTGGGGGTGTTGTCCCCTATGTTTTTTCTGGTGAATGGGTCGCAGGTAGATTTGCGCAGGTAGCCCTCCTTGTAGCCGACTCGTGTAGCCTGCTCCAATGCATCGCGCAGGGTGCCGCCGACTATATGCACATCCACGCCCAGCTCGACAAAATAGACCGCCAGACCGCAGTCCTGGCAGATCGGCATCTGCTCATCACGGGCGATCTCTGCATTCTTGATAAGCTGCCTGAAGATATCCTTGCCAGCAGGGCTTATTTCCTTTTCCAGCCCCTCTTTAAGGGAATTGAGTACATCTTCACCAAGGTAGTAGTTCGCCTGGTAGGTCAGTGGCGCAACCAGCTTCGCTATCTCATCTACATGGATCTCTCGCATCCTTGTCCTCCCGCATCTTTCTCATTTTTACATAAGGCCATTTGTTTTTGCCATATCAGATCGTATCACAGGCTAGATCGATAGGTCGCTCTAGCCTCGCACGATACGAACCGTTTTCGATGGCTTATAATATCACTTCCCCCTCTCATTTCAAGGTTGATATTAACATTGCTACTAGACTATCATAAAAACATGGAAGAAAAGAAAATCCATGACATCAGCATGCGCTTGTTCGAGGGAATGTTATGCTATCCCGGGGACCCGAAGCTCAAGATAGAACAAGTGCAATCCATGGACAAAGGGGCTAAGTGTAATCTCAGTCGCCTTACAATGAGCAGCCACGCTGGCACCCATATCGATCCCCCTTATCACTTCGTTAACAGCGGAATCAGGAGTGATCAGGTGCCCCTGGAGCTTCTTGTTGGCAATGCGAGAGTAATCGAGGTCCAACATGGGGGTGCTATTGCCGGTGAGGATCTATTAAATGTAGGTATTCAATGGAGCAAGCGTTTACTCATCCGAACCCCCAACTCGCGGATTTGGACTAGCGATAATCGATTCAGGGAGGATCATGCATACCTTGACCTATCGGCAGCAGAGGCGATTATCGATGCCGGCGTGCAGCTTGTAGGCTTCGATTATATATCCGTGGAGCGCTATGGCGCAAGAGAAGCCAGGGTTCATCGAAGGTTGCTCGGTGCTGGAGTGATTATCCTTGAGGGCTTGAATCTGTCTGCCATAGAACCCGGCGATTACCGTCTGATCTGCCTTCCTTTAGCATTTATAGGGCTTGATGGCGCGCCAGCTAGAGCAGTGCTTGAAGATCTGTGATCGCCTATTGAATGCGGGGACGGGATGGCTCTATCAGGGCGATCATGCCGCCGATAACTATGAGCCCGGTGCCGATCCAGAGCCAGATCACCATCGGCTTGACGCTTATCGATATGTGTGCTCGCCCATTCTCGAAGCCGCGCAGGATAACATAAACATCCTCCATAAGCCCGGTTCGTATTGCTACCTCGGTCTGTGGCTGCTCGTGGAGATGGTGCAGATCCTTGCGCGGGTTGAGTAACGCCATTGCCCGATTCTTCTCGTAAAGCATAACCTCGATGCCAAAGACATCCTTAAGTGGCGTTGAATACGATATCTCTCTAAGGTACTCTATGCTATAATCCCTGGGTGGATAGTTATCGAGCGCTGCACTCTCGCCGGGCAGAAGCGCCAAGTCCTTCTCGTAATTGTAAACCGATGAGACCACCGTGCCGACAAGAAACAACACCATTCCCAGGTGGATGATAGCAGCGCCTAGTTGACGGGGTTTGAAGCCGATCGATCGATAGCCTTGGCTCTTTTTTACACTTGAATTTGAAGCCATCATTAGCCTTCCCAGGTCCAATAAAACCGCGCTTAGTGCAAAGGTTAATACAGGTATGAAAATAAGTATCCAGCGTTCGCTGACCTTGGTTGCCCAAAGTGCCACCTGAACAGCAAACCCAGTAACTATGCAGGCAAGCAGACGCCAAGCAACCCTGCTCGAAATGCTCCGCGACCAGCCTGAGATGACACACAAGCCTAGTGATACAACCAGGATAATGCTAAGCGGTGCAAGGGTACGAACATAAAAGCTAGCCTGGTAGGTAACCTCCCTATCTGCCAGCACGCGCCAGATCATTGGACTCATTGTGCCATAGAAGACCACCACTGCCATAAGTACGAATACGAAGTTGTTCGCCAGGAAGTAGGTCTCGCGATGAAATCCAAAGCTCAATTCCTCTGACTCCAGCATCCGCATCCTGGCTAAGATGATTACCAGGCTAAAAATGGTAATCAGCCCCATGAATACGAGAAAATAATTACCAATGGTCGATTCTCCAAAGGCGTGCAGCGAGCTTAGCACCCCGCTGCGTGTCAAATAGGTGGCAAAGATGCAAAGCAGAAAGGTTATCACCACCAGGGATATGTTCCACGCCTTGAACAACCCGCGACGCTGCTGCAGGATCACCGAGTGCAAAAAGGCAGTCGCAGTGAGCCAGGGCAAGAATGATGCGTTCTCCACTGGATCCCACGCCCAGTATCCACCCCAGCCAAGCTCCACATAAGCCCAGGCTGCACCTAGCACGATACCTATGGTCAGAAACAGCCATGAGATTAGCGTCCATCTTCTGGTCAGGCGAATCCAGTCCGCATTGGAACTCCCCGCAACCAGGTTCCCTAGTGCCAGTGCAAAGGGGATGGTGAAGCCGGCATATCCCAAAAATAACAGCGGCGGATGGAATATCATGCCCAGGTTCTGTAGCAGCGGATTCAACCCTGCTCCATTTGGCAACCAGGTGGTAAATAAAACGAAGGGGGAGCTTATCTTAAGTAGTGGGAAAAGGAATAATGTCTCGATAAGCGCGATTAAACCATAGATAGAATAGCTGGTTCTAAGATCAAAGGTAGCCTCGACCTTGCGGGTGCCGAAAAGCACCATCCAGCTCATGGCTAAAGTCCAGAATAACAATGAGCCGGCATTACCTGCCCAAAAGGCTGATAGCTTGTAAAGAAAGGGCAGCTCCAGGCTGGTATAGCCCCAGACATACTTGACCGAAAAGTCGCTATTGATTAAGGCTCTAAGTAAGATGAAGCTGGAGCATCCCACCATTACGGCAACCGCTAAAAGCCCCCTTCTTGCGGCTCGCAGGTAAGTGCCATCGGATCTTATGTACCCGATCACACAAAATATCACGGTTGCTATGGATGTGAAAAAGGATAGGAATAAAAGGTGGGAGCCGAGGTTATTTAGATTCATACTTGGAGGGGCATTTAGTGATTATAGTTGTAGCCTTGAATTTTCGGAGGCTGATCGGTCTGCCTTCCACTACAACCTCGGCAGAATCGACCAGCAGGTCAGGCACAGCGCCGCTGTAGAGAATCTGTACGCTATCTGATTTGTTGTCATCCTTGTCGATTAGATCGAACAGCAGGTTGTCTTCGGGACGATTGATTTTCACTATGGAGCCATCCTTGACCAAGCCGTTTATACGAAAGGTTTTGTCCTTCAGATCTTGATAATTGGTCTTGAACTCCTCGATAGTATAGTAATAGACCGTGCTCTCCCTTAATCCGAGATAGATGAGCAATGCACCGATAAATACGATGATTAGAGGAGTTAGTAGTTTCTTTGGGATTTTATCTTTCCTCATGCCGCCGGCTCCTCGGAAAGCACGATAATATTCGCCTCGATTAGCCGATAAAGCGTATAATAGACCGTGTTCATATCAGCTTCATCCTGCGAATAGAGGTCTTTTACCGTGGCCTTTCCGTCTATCTTCTCTAAGATTCGTTTTTCTTGCTCGGTCAAATAGAACTCGTTTATTGTGCAGTCAGCGACCTCAGCAAAGCGTTGTGGAACCTTCTTGCTGTGTCCGATAGTGTTGTAGATCTTCTCGAAGATGAGATTTTTTGCCTGCTGAAGATATCTCTTGGAGGAAAAGTGTCTTGGCTCCAGGGAGAGTACCTTCTCGAAGGAGTCTATGGCATCGATTATCCTTCCCTCGTGGAAGTACTTGACACCCTCCTTGAAATGCTGCTCTATTCGCTCCTCCTTGTCGAAGATCTCTGATTTATAAATATCCTGAACCTTGATCAAGCCCTCTTTTTTTAGCTGCATAAGCTCGAACATGACATCGAACTCGGAGAATTCGCTTAGTGCGATTATCTGAAAGATTGCCATTGACTTATCCAGCATACCTAGTATCTGCCTGGCGGTCTGGCTGAGCGATGATGCCTTTTTCTTGACCAGTTTTTTATCCTCGATGGGGTGGATCATCATGTCATATTCAGGGAATTCCTGTCGGATGATCTTCCACTCATCCCTTCGCCGCGAGCCTTCAAGTATATACTTTTGACTCGGCATACGAACGAAGAGGAACTGGCTATATGGAAGATCCTGATCCAAAAATAAAAACTGCCCCTTATCCCAGCCATATACCGAGTAAAAGACATCCTCGATCTTCATATATAGGCTCTGCACTACATCCTCCAGGGTGATAAGTCCCTGGTTCATCAGCTTGAGGGCTACATCCTTGTCGCTATCCTTGATGGTGTTTATTCGTGCATAAACCATCTCACGGGATAGAATACCTTTTTTTACGATGAAGTTAGCCAATGAGTCGCTGGCAAGACTGGAGTATGCCGAGGCGAGATCCCCCTTGATGAAAAAGATCTTCTTGGTCTCCCTGACTTTATTCAAAACAAGGATACCGGTACGCTTCCCCATAGCTATCCAATTGATAATATCAGGGATAGAGAAGGTTCTTACATCGCCATAAACGCCCATGATTCTTATGTCTTGAACTTTGCAATCAATCGTCGAGTTGTTACATCGCATTCGAGGTAGCTGATATCCCCTCTTTGTTGTATGGCAACCTCGCTCCCATCAGCCTCGGCAACAGCCAACGGCAAGGGGATATTGATGGCTATCTTATCCGGCGAGACCAAAAACCTCGGTTCCAGGTCGATCTCCAACAGGTCCTTGCCTACCTTGAGGGTAAAGCTGATCGCTCCAAATATGCTGCCCCCATCCTTTACCGAGATTGTCGAGCCTTCTTTGAACCATGATTCTATTGGTACCGGGAACAGCTCCAGTATGTTGTTATGGGTCATGAAGATCAGGTTTCGAATCATGGTCAAGATCTCGGCGGCTGCCCATCCATGGTGCCCATCTCCCATACAGCCTCCACCGCTGCTCGGATGGATCGCCTCCGGATAAGTAAGGGTAGGAGTTGCCAGCTTGCGTATCTCCTCAAAGATCTCCAGGCAAGTTTTATCGCGTCCCATCAAGTAAGACTGCGCCAGGTGCAATGTCAGGTATGCATTGATGCCGGAGTGCACCATATCCTGGAAGAAGCACTTATTATGACAAAAGTTGGTTAGTATATAATTTAGCGTATTCCTCACCGCTGTATTATGATAGGCTAACAGGTCCAATGGATATACAGCGCATATCGAGCCGATGGCGCCGCAGTCCATGCGCCGATAGGGACCTGCCGGGATGAGCTTGTCTCCCAGCTTCTCCTGGGCATGATCCATCGCCCTCTCGATGCTTCTGCGATAATCCTCGAAGAGGTCGTGAAACATGATTGTATCCTCCACCTTGTTCAGGATCTTAGCCGCAAATAACGCCTCCCTTACGCCGGCAAGGCACCAGAAGTTATCCCAGAAATAATAATCAACATTCCCTAGGTGTTCAGCACTAAACCCCGCCGGCAAGAGACCATGATGTGGGGTGTTCTCATGCCCCTTGAGCAGTCTCGCTTCCCTTATCCAGCCAACGCCACGGCTAATCGAAGGATAAACCTCTCGCAGAAATCTCTTGTCCCGGGTTAGGTAGTAATGGTTCATCAGTGCCCAGATCGCCTGCCCATTCGAGTCCCATTCGCCATTTTGAGAGATGAAGAATCCATTTACATCCTGGCGATAGGGATAGCTAAACAGGATGCGTCTTGCCAGGCTGTGATATCCGACCAGGTCCAGCGCATAAACCATGTAGGCAGCATCGCGAAACCAGAAGTGATGGTAGGTGGCTGGACCGGGAGTGATCGAACCAGCATCATCGAGAAGAAGTAAGTAATACTTGTTTACATTGAAAAGGCGCTCCAGTTCCTTATCAGGCAATCTGACCAGCATCCCCTCGAAGAGCCTTTCTTCCCAGCTAGATATAACATCATCGATCACGATGGTATCCATCGATGCCTTGATATGCTGGACTTCATCCAGGTTCGCCTTGATTGCCCTCATCGGAAAGGCAAGGTTCACCGAGTATGTTTCTCCCTTCTTAAGGGCGATATCATAGATTGCTGCCCCGCTAGCCAAACCGGCTGGGCAAGATGCCGATGACCGATCGCTGGCCCCATCAAGAGCAAGGGCCACATCGCCCCTTTCATAGCTAGAACAAGCAATCCTGCTAGGGAATTCCCTAAAAACCGGTCCGATATTGCCGTCGAGTATGAAATACCCAGGATACTTGAACTCAAGATCGAATAATGTAGTAACCCCTTCGGGATTGAATGGTCTCACCGCTATTGCCAGCGAGGTCTCGATCTTTTCCTCGGAGACATTTGTTACGGTTACCTCCATGCGGCAAAGGTCTTTCTCTCGTGCCTTAACGGCATATATGCGGGTGGCGACATCGGCTGCATCGCTGCTAAATCGGTTGGTTACAACTGGCGCATGCTCAGGAACCGACTGCTCGAATTCAGTGAGCCGGGAAGGGAATATCCACCCATCTGCCCCTTTGAGCCATACATCTACCGAGTAGGAGTTGATCCAGGGGGTAGTTAGCCCCCGGGGATCAACTATACCCTCCAGCTTGGAATCGAGATTGCCGAACATAGTCCAATCGCGATGGGAGGCGTTCAAAGAGATCGGATAGAGCGCTCTTGGGATGAAGCTGGGAGTCTTGTAGTCGTACTGCTTACAAGCCCAGTAGGGCAATACCCAGTCCAGGTTGGTCTGCAGCACCATGAAATTAAGGAATCCTTGACTATAGAGCCTAGCCCCCAATGGCAAAAGTTCGGTCGGATACTTGACCTTCCCCTTGCTACTGATCGCCGAGGCGCTCCTTAGGTATAAAAGCACCTCGTCCGGGATCTTATACTTGCGAAGTAGCTTGTTGATCACGCTATTTACTATCTTGATCAGGATCTTGTTTATCATAATATCAGTATGCTCCTAGATTACCTGCCAGATAATGTTGATTACACCAAAGATGAAGAAGATCCAGCCTGTAATACGGTAGAGGATCAGCTTGCCTCTTAATGACAGCCGTCTGAGCGGACCTCTTGTTGTCTCCCTTGGCTTGGCGAATATGCCGATGGTTCCGATTGCCATAAAGAAGCCCGACAGGATCAGGCTATAAATCAAATATTTAATATCATACACAAATATCTTGGTCTCCTTAATTTTGTTGCCCTAGAAGTCGTTTTTCAATACCACGAGTTTCATTATACTACATTATCCATCCACCACCTAGCACTTTCTCGTCCTTGTAAAACACGGCAGCCTGCCCAGGGGTAACCGCTCGTTGAGGATCCTTGAACCTGAAATAAGCTTTTTCCTGGTCAAGCCCAAGCAGAATGGTTTTGGCTCCAGGATGCTGGTAACGAATCTTGACAGACATCTCAGTTCCCTCAGTGGGCAATTGTCTTGTTATCCAATTGATATCCCTAACCTTCAGCCCATCGGTGAAAAGATCGCCATCGCTGCCAATAACGATACGATTTGACTCGTGGTCAATGTTAACCACATAAGCAGGCTTGCCGAGGCTGATACCTAAACCCTTGCGTTGTCCTATTGTATAATTTGCCAAGCCATTATGCCTACCCAGTATGTTGCCCTGTCGATCCACGATATGGCCGTCGATGCCGGTGCCTAGACCCCTTGAATAAAGGAAGGCTCGATAGTCATTATTTGGTATAAAGCATATCTCCTGGCTCTCTTGTTGAATATAGGCATCTATTCCCCTATCCGTCAGCATCCTACGCGCTTGTCTCTTGGTCATTGTTCCCAGAGGAAACAAGGTTCTAGCTAGGATCTGCTGGTTAAGTCGGCACAGGAAATATGATTGATCCTTATGTTCGTCTTTTCCCTTGAGCAGCTCATACTCATCGAGATCCGGATTGTATCTTAACCTCGCATAGTGTCCAGTAGCCATGTAATCGGGATCAAGCCCCTGCATAGCTTGCCATAGCAGTGTGAACTTCATCAGTGGATTGCACAGGATGCATGGATTGGGGGTTCTTCCCCTTAAATATTCATGCTCGAAGTAAGAGATAATTCTTTCCTCAAAGTTTTTCCTTAGATCGACTATCTTGTGATCTATGCCTAATTTCCTGCAAATCCTTTGTGCATGGAGTATGCTTAATTCCCTAGTGGGATCGCTATCGGGCTTGATCAGCATGGTTGCACCATGCACCTGGAAGCCTTTGTCTTTTAGCAATAGTGCTGCTGCTGAGCTGTCGCTTCCGCCGCTCATGGCAACAATCACCGTTTTGCCCTTGGTCTTTTGCATATTAGATTTATATGTTGTACTTGGAGTTGTCTTTGTCAAGCCTATGTTGCATGTAATGCAGGATAGTACCGGGCGTGTAAGAGGAGCCCCCTTGCCAAAGGGTATGCAATCATAGTCCATCAACTATGCAATAGATTGCATAGTTTCATCGTAAAATAGAGACTTTGAGTGGAAAAAGTTTATCCGGTGCGGCAGGCTTTTAATAATAAAGACAAGCAGTTTCTTGGTATTTGATGATGGTTGGATCTGAGGTTGTACTTGTGGAATGGAAATTGCTATATTATGATTGTGAAAAGGTAGAGACATAAGAAAAGATACGAGGGACTAAAAGATGATAAAAGAGATGACAAAAAGATATCTAGGGAACGAGAAGGGGCAAGCACTGTCAGAGTATTTTCTGCTCATCGCCTCGGTTGCGGTTGCACTGTCTGCCTCCTTCAAACTGTTCGGGCAGATCCTCATGGAGTATTACACAACGATAACCAAGTGGGTTTCTATGCCCTTTCCGTGATATCCAGGCTGTTTGGGGCTTCGACTGTATCGGAGTCCGACTATATAAATTAGGAGGTGAAAGAATATGCTACAGGCGCTAAAAAGATGCCTCAAGGATGAGACAGGACAGGGTATGACCGAGTATGTCCTGATCCTTGTGCTGGTCGCACTGGCTGCGATTACCGCCTTCGTGTACTTCAGAAGGGCGCTTAGAAGGAAGATCAACTTCGCAGCCCAGAGCCTAGACCAGGCGTAAAATGCAAGTCTCACATAT
The DNA here is from genome assembly GCA_964448115.1 of uncultured bacterium. GTDB lineage: Bacteria > CAYUVA01 > CAYUVA01 > CAYUVA01 > CAYUVA01 > CAYUVA01. Next base: position 74,153 of record CAYUVA010000006.1, on the reverse strand, counting down.
TGCCGAGAGGAACTTGCCTTGTTCGAGCAATTGATCTTTGATGTTCAGAATAGTCCAGCATGGTTGGATAACACCACCAACCTTATGGTGCTTCATGTGATAAACATGTACACCATAGTCTTCTTGGTGGTCTGCGGTTTTACCGATGTGATCTACAAGAAGATCTTCAACCTGGTAACCTTGCCCACGGTGGCAATAGGTATTGCCCTGAACAGTATCGCTTCGGGATGGTCGGGAGCTAAGATAAGCATCCTAGGCTTCATCATCGGCTTCGGGCTGTTTTTCCTGGCATACATGATGGGCGGGATCTTCGGGGGTGATGTGAAACTGGTCGGAGCTATCGGCGCCCTCCAGGGTTACCCCTTTGTCATATATGCAAGTTTCCTCTCGGCAATGGTCGGCGGACTGATCGCCATCGTGGTCATTATCCTAAGGGGCAGGTTGTTCAAGAGCCTGCGCAATGTGGCAAGGACGGTCTTTACCGCATTGATGCCGGGCTACAAGACCGAGCTGCCGGATCCCAAGGATAGCTTCAAGATACCTTATGGATACGGCATCTCGGTCGGGACGCTAATAACCTGGCTTTTGTTTCTTGGTGGTGTTATCAAGGAGTATCAGCTTTAGTCATGCGAGCGATCTCCCGGCCGCTGAGTAAAGATGCTGGGGAGCTTGCTCAAGCGACTACCGAGTATATCTTGGTGCTGTCGGTGGTTGTCTTGTCGAGCATGTTCTCCCTTATGCTTTTCAGCGACTCGTTGATCAGCCTGATCTTCAGAGCTGGCAAGAGCGTTGAATCCGAAGTCTCTACTGATGAGCTAAAAGGGGATGCAGGGAAAGGGAGACAGCAGAGGCAGGGGAAAAAGGGCGAGGTTAAGGCGCAAGCCTCCACCCCGCCAAAGCCGATGACACTGCGCGAAAAGGTGATCGCTCGCTACCAGAGCGAGTACTCCAAGATACGCACGGATCCGAAGCAGTACAAGGAGGCTCTTTGGAAGTACAGGGCTGAGTCGGTCAAGGTTTACTTTTTATATGCTCTCGGCTTCGCAATCATAGCTCTTTTGATGGTTATAACTTACATGAGAATGAAGATACTGATACGACAAGCAAGGTAAACTAAGGCTTCAAAGGGAGGCTGATTACATGGATAGATTCAGGATAAAGGGATATCGAAAGCGCAAGCTCGGTGAGGACGGGCAGGCGATGGTGGAGTTCGCCATCACCTTTCCCTGGGTAGTTCTCATCGTCCTTGCCATCATGCAGATTGCCCTGATGTATAATGCCAAGGCAATGGTGGACTACGCTGCCTTCTGCGGCGCCAGGTGCGCCACGGTATTTGTTCCACGCTGGGAGTGGATAACTGTATTTGGCTACTCATTCAGTGGACAGGCGGGGCAAGTTGACTGGTTCAAGAAGTACCTTAAGATACATGTGGCAGTAGCTATGCCACTTATGGTCGTATCGCCAGGAGTAACCGAGGTCATCCAGACCTGGCCAGGCGTTGGTGGGATCGCCGGGATAATTCGAGCGATCATAGAGTCACTTCCCGGTATCTGGCACACTATCGCAGACGGGGTGGATAGATTCGTATATGCTTATGCCGCAGTCAGCGTCAATGGCTTTGCGCCTTGGTTTGGCTGCGGCACCTCTATCTCCAAAGATGTTAACCAAGAGATATGGGGCACGGATCACTACATAAACGAATCTCAATGGGATCGCGGGGATATAGTGGTCCTGGTTCGTTACTACATGTTTCTGGGCATCCCCTTCATCAATCACTTTATAGCCCAGTATGCGCCTTACCTGCGGGGAGAGCCACCCAACCCACCAACCGCCCTGGCTGGCAATTACGACACCAACTTCTGGGCAATAGAGTCCTACTGCACCATGCCTTATGAGGGCAAGGAGGTCAGTGCTGAATGGGAACCAAGCCAATGGACCTGGTATTGGCCATGATGATAGGGGGATAATAGAAGATGTTTAACATACTATTCAAAGACTTGCTCAAGGTCTCCAGAGATGAGGATGGTCAAACCCTCGCCTTTGTGGCATTGATAATTACCGGGCTGATCGTGTTTATCGCCTTGGCTATAAATGTAGGTGATTTCATCTACACCAAGGCCGATCTACAGGGCATAGCAGATGCGGCTGCACTATCCGGCGCTTCCTGGCAGGCTAGGGGATTGAACCTCATCGAGATGATGAATGTACACATAATGTGGCTCGGATGGCACCTGATGATGGAGGAACTGGAGGCGATCTACTGGTGCACAATCGGTATTTACGAGATCGAGGGGTGCATCACCCAGACCGCGGACTACTTCTCCGAGCTTTCCAGGATCCAGATGTATAATGGGTTTCTTAATGGAGTACAAAGAGATATAGCCAATATCTGGGTTCCTATAACCGCCCTGATAGAGCCGCTGTGGATAGGTGGTATGTTCGGCTGGGGTTTGAACGACGCCGATCTTACTATTCCACTAGGTGGCTTCTGGTTCTTATGGCCACAACTTTATATCCATCAGAATCAGAGTACCGGCTGGTTCTTTGGCAACCTGAAGACATCAGCCTGCCAGAAGCCCAACTATCCTGATGCCACCTTCGTTTTCGCTGCCTGCTACAAGAACTTCCACGAGGAGCCATTGTTACATCGTACATTCAGGGCGGAAAGCTATCTATTCAATGGATACCTGGCACTGGCGCAAGCGAGACCGTGTCGCGGGGACCCACAACTACTCGGAGATGATGTCTGGAACTGGTGGCCGGACACCGACTGGGAGGTGCAACTGATGCCCATTACCGTGGATAACAGGCTACTGGCTTTAATACCGTTTATAGGTCCAATCCTTGGACTGATCACCGACTTTGTTATTCTTCACTAGAAAGGGAGGGAGAAGCCAATGATAAATAGAATTATGGGCAGGTTAAAAAGAAGAGATGGTCAAGCAATGGTAGAAACCCTGATCGTTATACCTCCCTTAGTGCTCATTCTACTTTGCACCATGTACCTTGGCAACGCGTATTCCTACAAGGTCAGGGTAGCCGGAGCGGCTCGTTATGTTGCGCTCAAGCAGGCAAGACAAGAGAACATAGGGGATCTGCACCATAAGTTTTTCCATGATGGACCACCATTGAACTACTGGTATCGTTCGGATCCCTGGACTAAGTATGCTGCATGGCTATGGCTCTCCTTGGTCATGATTGTAGATCCTTTGTTCCATGGGGACTATCCGCATCTGTTTCCTTGGATTTATGCCATAATAGCACTTCCGGAGGATGCCTATTATGGACATGCATCCGCGGTGATACAGCCGCCGCCGGGGCTAAGTTGGGTGGGAACCCATAGCGTCTCGGCAGACTGCGGGATAGATGCCAACTCGTGGCGAAAGCCATACTGGTTCGATGTCTGGGGAATAAAACACCTGTATTGGCTGCATTGGCTGGTCTTCTATGGGCACTTCATCAACTTTGGCGGCGACACCCTCTGGTGGGGGGTACCGTTCAGCTACATACTTTTGCTGTTATAAAGACAATCAGAGGATCAAGCTTTTAATTATAGGGGGAAGGAGTCCATAATAGGGGATGCCTTCCCTTTTCTTTGGAATAGGATGCTCAACCGTTTGCTTGAATTTGACCGAGTTGATCGAGGAAATGGTTTGACATTGTTATGCTGAGTTGTTAACCTTGTATAATCCTTTTGTGAGCTTGATAGACAGAAGGCTCCAAAGGGGGTGAGCGTGATGTTGATAACAAACGGTAAATACTTTGGTTTCGAAGATAAAACGATCATGGTTGCAACGGTTGCGACCTTATTGATCCTGTCATTCCTGGGATCCCCTTTATATGCAACGGTCGAGGGTACGGTTGGCTTCATCCGCCCGGATCGCAATCCTCCCCCTGGCGCCAGACCCTTTACACCTTATGGTGATGTTACCCTCAATGGGCGGACATTTCACTTTTCCCGCTCCTACAGCTCTTCATCGGTGATCGCCATAATGGAGAGCTATATTCAGAAGCTGGAGCGAACCAAGGCTGTACTTCGATACCATGTAACCCCGGAAAAGGGGGCTTTGGGCGCTTTTGATGGAAAGACAATCTACCTTATCACCGCCTCAAAGGATAAATGGACCGGAAAGACCAGGCTCGGCTTTGCCTGGAGCGATGATCCTACTGCTGAGAACGAGAGGCTAGAGAAGTTATTTACCGCCTCTATTAAAGAAGGGGGGACCCTTGGGTTCGATCTTGTCGCTATGCTGCAGCAGTATGGTATCCCAGCGGAAATACTGGAGAATTTTGGCAAGAACAACATAAGCCCGGTGGATCTGCTGAAGCTGTTACCGGAGGATTTCTGGCGGGAGCCGCAGGTGCAAAGCAACTTTTTACCGGCGCTAACCGATGCCTTGAATAGCCCCAAATACGAGGAGGTTCCAGGAGACGATCTCCCCGATGTTCCTCGACCGCCTGGTTCGGTTAAGGTCTTTGACATCGCTTATGGCAGCAAGGGGGAGGCGATGATGAAGGTCTATGTCAGCAGCGGATCAGTTACCTCGAATATGCTGTACTATCGTTCCAATATGCGCTATTATGGCTGGAACACTATGGATAACATCGAGGAGATAATGCGAAGCTCTTACGGTGAAGGAAAAACTTTGCTCTATGTAAAAGATCAAAAAGTATGTATAATTGGTATCTCGAAAAGCAAAGAAGACGGTAGGGTATATACCAATGTTTTTTACCAGGATCGAGACAAGATGCGGTAAAGAAAGAGCTTGAAGCAGATATAAACGCTCTTGAGATAGTTGTTTGTAGAAACATGAGAGAATCACCTTTATAGAAGGGAGAAGTTAGGTTAGCTATGAAACAGGTCGGTATCTTAATCTTTGCTATCTTCCTTGGAGCCGCCGCGGTTGCTTTGATGCACCTTTACATCGTCCAGAAGACCAAGACCGGTGAGCAGGAGTATGTAAGCGTACTGGTGGCAGCGCGAGATATCCCACAGGGCACCGCTTTGGATGTCTCCATGCTCAAGGAAGACAAGATGCCCTTGAAGTGGCGTAATCCCCAGACGCTCCATCCCAATGATATGGAGCTTATCCTGGGGCAAATCACTGCAACTCCGTTGAAGAAGGATCAGCCAATCTTGTGGTCCGATATTCACGGCATCGTTACCGAGCCACCAGTGGCACATCTCATCGAGGTTGGTCAGCGAGCCATAGCCATTCCGGTGGACGAGGTATCCGGGATCGCTGGACTCATCCATCCTGACGATCATGTTGACATCATCGGCACCTTCGAGACTCCAAGAGAGATGGTGCTCACCGAGGCGAACATCAAGAAAGAGGATCGCATGGCTGAGGCACTGGAAGCCCTGGGGCGTGGTGGGAGACTGGAAGTCAAGAGAACTACTCTTACCCTGCTTCAGAATGTACTGGTGTTGGCTGTTGGCAATATCGTTGGAGGCACGGTAAGAGGTAGCGTGCTCCCTGGACTGCTCCCTGGCGCTGGCGGAGAGGGTGCTCAGATCACCCCTGCCATGGCAATGCAGAGAGCAAACCTCATGGGGGGTGGACAGGGCAGGGCTTACGCCACGGTTACCCTTTTGGTTACGCCTTTATCTGCTGAGATATTGGTCTTCTCTTTGGAGCAAGGAAAGCTGAGCCTTGCACTTCGCAATCCTAGCGACCTGGAGATACTCAAGGACGAGGATCTGCCGAAGATCACCTTCACCAATATCATCAAGCCAGAGATCAGACGGCGGGCGCATCGCGAGATGGAGGAGAGGATCACCATCATACGCGGTGGAGATTAAGAAGCTTCTTTTTGATGTTACAAAGAACTTTATGTTTAACGAATACAATATGTTGCGGAGGTTCGAATGAGATCTAAAGCGCTTTTTTCCCTGGCGGTTATCCTGGCTGCCTTATGCGCAACTATGGCTTATGCCCAGGAGAACTTCATCATGCTACTTATGGGTGAACAAAAATCACTGGAGATACCCGGCTTGAACAGGGTTGCAGTGGCAAACCCGGATGTTGCTGATGTGAAGGTCATCCAGGGAACCAACAAGATTCTGGTCATCGGCATGAGCCCTGGTATCACTACCATCTCGGTCTGGAACCGAGCAGGCGAAGAGGTTACCTTCACCGTCAAAGTCCTAGCTAAAGATCCCAAAGAAATTAAGAAAGAGGTCATGGAACTGATCGGTGAAGTAGAGGGTGTGAATATCCATATCGTTGGTGATAGGGTCATCATCGATGGCGAGGTCTTCAGGGATCGAGACCTGGAGAGGTGCCGCAAGGTACAGGAACTCTACCCTAACCAGGTGGCTTTGTTCGCTGACTTCACTAAAGCATATATCCAGATGCAAAGGATGATCCTGCTAGACCTTAGCTTTTATCAGGTCTATAAGGAAGATATCCTCAGGATGGGCTTGAATTGGAATGACCTTCTGAACGCAGGCAGCCTTGCAATCGAGTATCAGCAACTGGTGGATGGCGGTCCCCCTTACATGGCGCAGCCACAAAGAACCATCAATCCAGATGGCTCGGTTACCGAGTTGATGCCATTCTCACAAAGCGAGGCTGGTGGCTACCTGACCTATAAGAACACCTTCAATCCTATTAAGCTTAACTCCGATGATAACAGGATCCGGTTGCTGCAGAATCACCAGATAACGGTGAAAAGCGGACAGGAGATCGAGTACCAGTTGGGCGGTGAGATACCTTATACCATAACTACTGGCTTAGGTATCGCCAATATCGAGTACAAGCCTTATGGTACACTGCTAAAGATTAAACCGGAGATCGATAAGATCAACAACATCGATATGAAGGTTGAATCGGAGTTCAGCGCCCTCGATTTCGCAAACGAAGTACAGGGTAATCCGGCCCTGGAGACCATGAGGACCAATACCTTCGTGAACTTGAAAAGCGATCAGACCCTGATGTTGGCAGGCTTCTTGACCAAGCGTATCTCGCGAGCGATTGACGGCATCCCCGGTTTCAACAAGATACCGCTACTTGGATATCTCTTCGGCTCCAAGGACTTCCGTGAGGGGAGATCCGATGGAGTGCTTTTCATCACCCCCACCATTATCAAAGCGGTCGAGGAGCAAAGAGAAGATCCCAAGATCAAGGGCGTTCTGGATAACTTCGAGGAAGCTGACTTCAAACTGTAAAGGTTAACCTTAGATAAGGATAGATATCCCTATAAAAGATCGCTCGGTGCCAGCAAATGGTGCCGGGCGGTTCTTGTTTTTACTCCCTTTATGGAAAATTAGAGCAACCAGGCTTTAGATGATATAATTAGGGATCAATGATGACTGCTGCTAGAGAGCGTTGGATTTTATTATTGTTTTCTTTTGGGGCAATGGTGTTTTTGTGGCAATCCCCCTGTGCCGGCAAGGAGAAGACAGCAAAGCCTGTAATCGCTAATCTTAGTGTCCAACGAGACGACAACAACTTCCTTTTCAAGGGGAACCTGGTAGATGCCTTCAACGATGACATACTGGAAGCTATTAGAAGTGGCGTTGAGACCGTCTTCAAGTTCAAGATCAAACTTAAAAAACCACGCGGTTTCTGGATTGACAGCACGCTATTCGAGGCTGAATTTACCCACAGGGTCTCCTATGATAGTGCCAGCATGGAATATAAGGTTATTGTTCCTAGAGGAGGGAGTGATCAGACCTATTTTACCGATGATGTCAATTTGATGAAGGACTACATGAGCTATATCGAAAAATCGCTGATCTTGCGCAGCCATGTCTTGGAGCAGGCAGAGGGCGCCTATTTTCTAATGAAAGCAACCCTTGATTCATCTCATCTCTTCTTCCCGTTTAACTATATCTTATTTTTCATATCCTTTGACTTCGAGACCCCTACCGTAAAGGTAACAATGCCGCTAAATAATAACTAGGAGTGTATGTTTTAAATGGCTAAGCAAGCTAAATCGAAAGAGATGCCCAGAAAGAAAAGATACGGCATCATAGCCTTGCTACTGGTTTTGATGTTCGCTGTGGGTATTGTCTCCTCGATTCTTTTTTATAAGTACCATATAGAAAATTTCTACCGACATGCACTGGTAAATGTCAATGTAATCGCATTTCTCATCCTTTTACTTCTACTTTTTCGTAATATTGGCAAGGTTTTCTTCGAGCGCAAGGAGAAATTTCAGCGCAAACTGGTGCTCACCTTCTCAGCAGCCTCGTTGATACCGACTATCTTGCTATTTTTTTTCGCCAGCAAGCTGATAACTGATAGCATAAACAACTGGTTCAACCCGGAGGTGGATGAATTTTTACAGGGTGCTTATCAGGTAGCTAGTTACCATGTGGAATGGCTTAAAAAGACCAATGAGCATTATGGAAGCGTGTTAGTGAGCCGCATCCTTAAGAGTGGATTGTTACAAGGCGAGGACCCAGAGAGCTTGAAGCAGCAACTGCAAACCTGGGCAATGGAGTATAACCTCGATGCTATTCAGATATATAATGCCCAGGGGGTGGAGTTGATCAGGGGAGCGAAAAAAGATACGGCGATCACGGAATCATTGACCAAGTCAAAAAAGATAATAGAAGGGGCGTTGCGCGGGGAGAGGATGCATGACCTGGAGGAGACGACCCAGGGCACTCTGGTTCGCTTCGGCATCCCGATCCCCTCCCTACAGCAGGCTGATGTCATCAAGGGCGTACTTGTTATCAATCAACTGATCACGAAAAATGTGGTTGATACCGTGGTTGAACTCTCCAGTTCTTATGATGAGTACCAACGACTTCGCATCTCTGCAAATCCATTCAAGTGGATCTACATAGTAATTTTCTTAATGGTTACCCTGGTGATAGTATTTTCAGCCAGTTGGTTCGGCAGATCAATGGCAAAGCGGGTTGCTGTGCCGGTGCAAGAGCTGGCAGAAGCAACCGAACAGATCGCTAAGGGCAACCTTGATTACAAGGTCGATATCAAGGCGGATGACGAGATTGGCATACTGGTCGATGCCTTTAATAGCATGACCGCTGAGCTTAAATCTTCTCGTGCGAAACTGGAGACCGCTGCTAATGTGCTCAACCAGAAGAACATAGAGATCGAACAGAAACGGGCTTACATAGAGACCGTGCTGAATAATATCTCCATCGGCGTACTTACAATGGACAATAGCCTCAGAATAAGCACTGCCAACAAGGCGATAGCCAGGATACTCGACATCGAAAGCGACCAACTGCCCGGACAGGATGCAAGGTACATATTCGATAGCCCCCGGCTTAGTGAAATAAAAAAGTTTATCGGGCTTATATCGGAGAGCTTCTTCAAGAGCGGTTCCACCCAACTGCTGATAAAGACCCAGGATGATATTCGAACCATCGATGCTCATATAACACCGCTGAAGGATAATGCAGGCAACAATCTGGGTCTGGTGTTAATGCTCGAAGATCTTACCAAGCTGGTCAAGGCTGAGCGTGCCGCTGCCTGGCAGGAGGTCGCAAGACGCATCGCTCACGAGATAAAAAATCCGCTTACACCTATCCAATTGGCAACCGAACGACTTCGCAAGAAGTACGAGGCGCAGTCCAAGGACTTTCCCGAGGTCTTTAATACCAGCACTCGGCTGATCGTCGAGCAGGTGGAGGAGCTAAGGCGCATGGTCAACGAGTTCTCGCAGTTCGCCCGTTTGCCAAAAGCAAATCCTAAGCCCGACTCTCTGCACGAGGTGATAATAAATGTGATCGAGCTATACAAGTCCGCCTGGCATGATATCGAATTCAGGGTCGATTTCGATCCTGAGATAACAGTAATGAACATCGATGCTGAGCAGCTCAAGCGAGTATTCCAGAATATCTTCGACAACTCTATCGCAGCCATGAATGGACAGGGAACCATAACGGTCAAGACCGAGCTGATAAGGGCTATTACTACAGCCAGAATAACTATAAGCGACACCGGTATCGGGATCGATGAGAAGATCTCTCATCGCATCTTCACCCCCGGCTTCAGCACCAAAGGAGAAAAGGGAAGCGGACTCGGATTGGCAATAGTTGGCAAGATCATACATGACCATAATGGCTATGTTCGGATCGCAAGAAATGAACCAAAAGGTGCAAAAGTAATCATCGAGCTACCCATGCGAGAGCGGGTCGCTGCCATAAGATGGTAGTAAAGATGGCTGCTATAATGCTGCTTTATGGAATACCTTTTGTAAATGGTTTATAATAAGGAAAGCATGGGCGATTCAAACCATCAAGACGACAATCATGAACTTCTTGAACACCTTACCGGCGTCCTGTCACGGATATTCTCCGAGGAATACAATAAGGTGGTTGGCTGGCCGCGGGAGATCATCAAGCTCGATTACTATGGGCTTGCCCTGGAAGCGAAGAATCTCAAGCAATATGTGGAGAGCCTGCTTGATCGCTTTCCGGAGCTAGATCCTCTATGCCTGGTTATATGCAAGGCTCAAAAGCCGGTCAAGCTTTTTCTTTATTACTTCGAGGACAAGACAATTTTCAGGACGCTCAAGATGGGAGCCCCCGATCTTGAGAAGCTAAGGCTCACCTGGCCAACACGCTCCCGGCGAAAGAATTTCGAGGAATATATAAACAACTCCTGCCATAGAGTGCTTGGAATCCGCTCCAATTCCTCGGTATTTGTGGAACAAAGCCTGCTCGACGAGGTGGTCAAGGTATTTAGGGAATATCGAGAGCACGGCGACCTTCTGCTTTATTACCTTCAGGTGGTTCGCCTTATCGCTGGCTCATTCGAGGACCGGCTTTACTACCTGCCGGAGACAGCCTTCTATAATCGAGTAATGGAGTTCTACCAGCCATACTCGCAGATGGACATAGAGTCGTTGCGCAGCCTGATCGCTGATCTCCAGCCAGATTTTCGCTTCGCAGTCGGGTATGTAAACTACGAGGATCGCTGGGGCTTGGGATATAAGGCAATATCGCATCAAGGCGAGCTTTCCCTGGAGCCGATCGATAGCGAACTAACCAGGAACCTTCCCTATCAGAAGCTGATGGAGGGCGCTTCCTACCTGAAGGACAAGACGAGCAGCAACGCAGCGGTAGTCTTTAATATGCAGTTCGTCTATCGCCTTCTATCCACTAGCGGAATCCCCTTTGAGTTGCCCAATAAACTACAGGAGTTGACCTGGCAGAGGCTCTGGGAGATCTCGGACTCACTGCAAAAAGAGTTCGGTTATGCGCCAATGCCCCCATTTTTCAAGCTACTGGAGTATCCATTCAGGAAGCTGCTCCAGGGAAAGGTATTCCCCGATGCGGACAAGGTGCCCGAAAATAAGATTCTATTCCTGGTGCAGCTTTTCGATCACAAGCCACAGGAGCATCTGTGCTTCTATTTGGATGGATTCGTCATAACTCAATTTGAGATTAACCAGTTCGACTTTGCACAACGGATAAACCTGCGATTGCCCAGAGATAAAGCGCTGGAGAAGATACGCCAGTGGTGTCAGAGACAGGTGCCGGATCGCTACATCTTCGCAGTCGGAATGGATAAGAAGCTGCTCCAGGATTACATAAACCTTTGGATGCAGGGCATGGACTTCGGGAACCTGGCGCGATTCGCTGCTCGCAACATCACCGGCGGCTTGAAGCACAAGGTTCTCATAAGTCCAACTACCAAGGAGACGAGGGTATTGCACCTGTTGAACCCATTTGCATTGATTCAAAGGCTAATCGACCAGTTCAAGAAACAATAATTTCAGAATCGATTAGATCCGCTTGGTATGAAGGACTTGGAGACACAAAGGAACATGGCCGTTCTAGGCATCGACCTTGGAGGCACTAATATCAAGGCTGGATTGGTGGATAGCAACGGAACCATACTTAAGAGAAAGAGTCTATGCACCAAAGCAGATGAAGGCAAAGATAATGTGCTTGGCAAGTTGTACAACCTGTGCGATGGTTTTTTTGCCACGGCAGCCTCTGAGGGAATGGCTATAAGTGGAATAGGGATAGGCACACCGGGACCGGCGCTGCTCGATAAGGGGATTATAATCACCCTTCCTAACTTTCCTGACTGGAACAATGTGCCCCTTACAAAAATCTTGAAGGATCGCTTCGGCATACCTGTGATCCTGGAAAACGATGCCAATGCCTTTGCTTATGGCGAGTATGTCTATGGCTTCAATCGGCGATATAGAAACATGCTAGGCATCACTCTCGGCACCGGCTTGGGAGGCGGAATTATCATCGATGGCAAGATCTATCATGGAAAGGATGGAACCGCTGGAGAGCTGGGACATATAACCATCCAACCGGATGGCGCTGAGTGTGGCTGTGGTAACAACGGATGCCTGGAGACGTATGTCTCTGCAAATGCGCTCATAAGGATAATACCGCAAAAACTGGATCAGTGGCAGGCTCAAGGCAAAAAAAGCCTGTTGAGCGAGGTGGATGCTCCTGAGCTGACCCCACGGCACCTTTACCAGGCGGCAGAGAACGATGATGAGCTATCCAGGTCTATATTCTTTGAGATGGGAAGATGGCTCGGTATTGGATTTGCCGACCTGGTCAATATTTTCAACCCAGAGATCATAGTGCTAGGTGGCGGATTGACCGAGGCTGTCGAGTATTTTTTGCCAATTGCCATCACGGAGATGAAAAAAAGAGCCTTTACTACTCCAGCCGACTCGGTGAAGATAGAGATCTCGAAGCTAGGACACGATTCCGCCATCTTGGGGGTTGCTGCCCTATGCCAAAGAGATCTATTTGGGCTTCCCGATCGATGATCCCTGCAAGATTTGCACAGAAGGATAGTAGTGCGCAATATTTGCACACTATAGAATAAGTTTTCTGCGAGGGCTTTCCTCATAAAATCCAATAATACCAGTAGGTTAACAGCATTCCACCCCCATGATCTTCCTGGCACTATTCTTGCCATACTTAAGGTGGGTGAATGTGATGTATTACAAATTGATACTTGATGGTGGGCATGTGGGAGCTGGTAAGAGTCATACCTTCGTGCGCTACTTCAAGGGAAGGGATATGGTTACCGTGATGCGCAATGCCCTCAAGATGCCTCGACTGAAAAGAAGAGGAACATTGGATGCCATCAAGGAGATCACCCAAATAAGCAGGCAAGAGTACCTGGAGGGAATAAAAAGGGAGAAGATGGACAGGTATCTTGCAGTCAGGGCTTGATTGAGCTTGCTTCACTACCAGTTGGCTGATACTTGAATACAGGAAAGGCAGCCGGTGCACCTATTCTTTGATAGCCCACCTTTTCCAGGTAATCTATCTCCCTAGATCGGATCACGGTACTCATTACAACATAAATTGGTCTATCTTTAATTACCTGATAAAAAAGCGATTTTCTGTGTGCGGTCATGCCGAATCCGCTTCCGAGTTCCACCGCTTTTATCCTGGGATCTATAAGCCCCATGAAGTCATAGGTATAAAGTCCGCTAAGATATGGTATTACACCAATGGCACTCAATGCCAGGGTATCATCAGGACCTGCTGCACGAGCCAGGTATCTGCCGGTTCTCACCCGGTCTGGGTGGAGATGCTTGGCTATGTTTCTTGTTCTCTCGTGGTCGCCGAAATCGAGGCAATTGAATGTTGGCGCACAAGTCGCTGAAATGACTAAAAATACCGCCATAGCTATTATCGCCTTGTTGTATTTTCGATTCCTTAATCGCTCGTTGAGGCGGTCTATCGAATAAGCAAGCCATATATAGCCAAGGGGCAATAGAGGCAGCCATAGCCGGTAGAACACCTTGCTATCTCCACCAACCCATAACATATACAGAAAATATAAGAAGAAAATCCACATGAAGCGCTGAAATTCTCTATGTTTTTGCAGATTACCTATCATCGCCAAGGGCAGAAGCATCCATAAGCCGCTAGAGATGAGAAACCTTCCCGTATAGATTGCCCCCGGAACGAGGTTGATCGCTAATCCATCCAGCCCTTGCCAACTCCGCAAGTAATATGAGTTCGGTATTAGAGCACCATAATAACATAGCCGAAATCCCTCGACCATGATAAAAAGAGGTAGAAAAAAGATCACTAGCCAAGTGGTGCCACCGGGACGATGGGTCTGTTTTGCAAAGAAAAATCTGAAGCTGATTAATGCTCCCAGAAAGACCAGGGCATCAGGTCTTATGGCAAAGGATACCCCCCAAATCACCCCTTGCAATATGTGATCATTCACCCTCTGCTGCTTATATTCTCTGGCTATGCCAAGGAAAACTAACAGGGTAAACAGCGCTGACTCCAAGCCAGAAAGAGACCATAAGTAAAGTGTAGCTGATAGGGCTATCAGCAAAATGGCAAGCCAGCTTGATTGGTCACTTAATTTCAGGCTTGTGATGCAATATCCAGCCATACAAGTGAAAAGCAGCCCAACCAGGATTATGGACAAAGCCCGTGCGAAACCTACAAAATCGATATCAAGTAGGTGAGGAATTGCCAGGATCAATGTCCAGAGCAGGTTTGTGATCCCTTCGATGCGCTCTCCTGGATTGAAGACCAAACCATGCCCATTTACTAGATTGCGTGCATAGCGTGCGCTGATAAAGGCATCATCATCGATGTAACTTAGATTTGATGACTCAACATAGACAAGAAGGCATAATGTTATTATGAATACGATGGAGATTGGGCGCTTGAACATTATATTGATATCTATCTTTTTCAAGCAGCAATATTACAAAGCCGCCGTATTCCGTGCCAGAAGATCCCAGTCAGATCTCACTCCGAGAACCGATTATCCTCATCATCGGTGCGAATATTATCATCATCCTGGCATTTATCTTGCTGGATGTTATCCCGGTCGGCTTCACTCGGTTTATAGTCATCAAATGGTTGGTCGTTACCCTGCTCGTAGTCCTCGTCATCGGTGTCGTAATCCGAGTCATCGTATCGGTCGTACTGCTGGTCATCTTCCTGGTAGTCATCGCGGTAATCAGCTCGGCGATCTATTCGCTCATATTGCTCTCTTTCTGGCACCCTTATCGCCGAGATCATCTTACCGGTCGCATCTGAGACCTTGTATTCTTCCACCTGTCCCCTCTCGATCATCTTGTTGAGCAGTTCTTCTCTTTCCGCTCCGGCAGCGGGGATAATGAACTTTGGTATCCATTTTTCGACAAAGAAGCTCTTGCCTAAAAAGCCATTTTTCTGGGAAAACCAGCTATGTGCCAGGTTGATCTCTTTTTTCATATTGGTAATAACATCAGTCTGTCTTTGGAACACGAACTCACTTTTTCCTTGGATCAAGTTGACCTCCCCGAAGGCTGCGCTGCGCAGTTCCCTTGAGAGTCCATGCCCTCCCCAGGTGGCGATATATACCTGTTTTCCGATCGTGTTCAGGGCTTTCACAGCGGGGACAAAGTCCTGGTCGCCGGAGATCAAGACAGCAACATCGAACGCATCTACCGCCCCAAGCTGTAATATCTCTGAGACCAGCCTGGTATCGACTCTCTTCTCGGTAGTATAGCGGATCTCTTTGCCGCAGTGCTTGCAGGTCATTTTACGGTAGATAAGGGGACTATAGCGCACATTGTAGCCTTCTTGGCGATCCAGCCCTTCAAGGAAGTGATGCAGCTTCTCAGAAGGTGAGCCTGAGTCAGGTGCATAACCAGTGTAATAGTAAGCACCGACCATTCGAGCGTTTTCGCCTCCGACCTTGTTGCAAAGCCATTGGGCGAATTTCTTGTAGTCGATTATGATGTTGGGATCATGTGCTCGAAGCGACTTGTAGAAGTTCTTGCCGTCGATAAAAATGGCAACTTTAATCATCCGTATTCTCCTTAAAAATAAAGGGCAGCTCGCCAGTCTGCCCTATAAATTATATCCCAGGGGGCTTTGCTTCTAATCGCTTTACCGCCTGAGTATAAATAATCATCTATAATATACCTCCTGAAAGTCATCTTGTCAAGTAACAAAAAGTACGAACGGTATTGAGCAATGCAAGCGCCCTTTGCATCTTGCCCGCACCTAAGCCAACAAGCGTCTCATAGGCGCCCGAATCAATATTAATCTTTTTTTGATTTTGCCTCTTGACATTCATAACGCAATGCGTTATATTGCTAATGAACACTTCAAAAGAAAGGAGTTAAATTATGATGGAAAGTGTAACTAAGGGAGCAAAGGAATCGCTGCGCAAGGTTTATCTGATCAGCCTGGGCGCATTCTCCGTGGTCGAAGCTGAGGCTGAGAAACTCTATGATACCCTTATCAAGGAAGGTGAGGCGAGCGACATCGAGGCTCGTAAATTTGTCAATGAGGTCAAGGAGCGAATCAAACAAAACACCGAGGAGCTTCAGAAGCGAATCGAAGAGAGCATCAACAAAGCATTTGAACGACTACAGTTCAAAAAGGAAATCGAGGATGTTAAAAGCAGGCTATCCGAGATAACAAATAAACTGGAAAAAATCACCAAGCGACAAAGGAAAGAGGAGAACGCTCAAGAGCAGGCCAGCGAGCAGACTTCCGAGGGAAAAAAAGAAGCAACCCCCTAGTTTGAAAAACTAGCTCCAAGAAGATTAACCGGCGGTGTCCTTTACAACAAGGAAGGACACCGCCCTATTCAAGGTACAGTTAGGCTGGAAAGCATTCATATAACACCTAATACTAGATTGACATTATATTAATCCATACTTGGTCCATTCTCACCTTTTTGCAATAGCAATGGCCGAATCCGGTGGGATTTTTTCTTACTAAGCTCGAATCGATAAATGAAAGAAAAACGGTAGCACGGTATCTCTTTCTTTCTTTGCGTTCTTTGCGTGAGCGTCTTTGCGTGATGGAGTCGTACATTTTGAGAGCCACAAGTTAAAAAAACACGATTTTTTTGATTTGGGTGCATTTTCCTCTTGCAATCGGTTGAAAAATGATTTATACAGGCAGGCGATATGAATGCAGAACCAGAACTAGCAGTAACTGAAGCGGAAGCGGAAAAGAGGTCCGGGTTACTTCGCAACATCTATCTAACCACCATCGAGACCATTGATAAGTATCTAATCAAGTGGGGGCAGCGAGGGAGCCTCTGGCCCATGCCGATGGGGATCTCCTGTTGCGCCATAGAGATGATGGGTCTGGTGGCGCCGAGGTACGATATTTCCCGCTTCGGAATGGAGGTCATGCGCTTTTCGCCCCGGCAGGCTGACTGCATGATCGTGGCAGGCACGGTAACCTACAAGATGGCGCCGGTGGTGCGCAGGATCTACGACCAGATGGCTACTCCCAAGTGGGTGATCGCCATGGGAGCCTGCGTCTGTTCCGGTGGCTTGTACCGCAGCAATTACTCTGTGGTACCTGGTATCGATCACTTCCTCCCTGTCGATGTTTATGTCGGCGGATGTCCCCCTAGGCCGGAGAGTGTAATCGACGCACTGCTGAAACTTCGCGAGTGGATAAAAAATGGCAGACCTGAAGAGCATCCTATCAAGATTCCAGGCTGATAATCCAGAGCTTATAAAGGAGATCTCGGAGCATCGAGGCGACATAATGCTCATCATCGATGCAGCCGACATTGTAAAGGTTGCCGAGAGGCTCAATGTCGCGCCATTCGACTTCGAGATGCTGCTCGATATCGTCTCGGTTGACTACAGCGGGTGGAAGCAGCCGAGGTTTGCCTTGATTTACATTTTCCTTTCAATCAAAAACAACTACCGCATCCTGGTCAAGGCACTCATACCAGACACCGATGATATCGAAAAATCTAAGCCAATGGTTCCTAGCCTGGTGTCGGTATATGCGGGCGCCAACTGGCTGGAGCGCGAAGCCTACGACATGATGGGCATTCACTTTGAGGGGCATCCGGACCTGCGCCGAATATATATGTGGGAGGACTTCGAGGGGCATCCTCTGCGCAAAGACTTTCCCTTCACCGGACACGCCGGTCCAGAGCAGGTGCACCACCTCAAGCGCGAGGAGTGCGAGTTCTACCCCTTCGAGGAGTGCGAGGCTAGGATCACGACAGGCGAGTGCAAGAAGCAAAAGATAAGAAAAGGGACCATGGCTAAGGTCAGAAAATACAAGCCAAAGGGTGATTGATGAGACAAGAGCTTGAACAGTTAATAGCAGACAAGGACAAGAACCAGATCGTTCTGAACATGGGTCCCCAGCATCCTGCCACCCATGGAGTCTGCCGCCTGCTTATCACCCTTGATGGCGAGTATATAACCGATGTCAAGCCGATCATTGGCTATCTGCATCGGGGCAAGGAGAAGACCGCGGAGCGACTGACCTTTATGCAGTTTCTCTGCCATACGGACCGCCTCGATTACCTGAACCCGATGCTCAATAATGTCGGCTACATGCTGGCTGTGGAGAAGCTGGGCGGTATCGAGGTTCCACCGCGCTGCAAGTATATACGAGTAATGGTCAGCGAGCTTGCCAGGATCTCCTCGCACTTGCTGTGGCTAGCTACTACCGCGCTCGATATAGGCGCAATGACCGTCTATTTCTACTGCTTCGATACCAGGGAGAAGATATATAACATCTTCGAGCATATCTGCGGAGCGAGGTTTACCACCAGCTACACCAGGGTTGGCGGGCTGCGCAACGATGTTACACAGGATAACCTCGATGAGATAAAGGCGTTGCTCGATCACCTGCCGGGGAGGATGAAGGAGCTGCGCGGTCTGCTGAGCAAGAACGAGATCTGGCTGAAGCGCACGGTCGATGTCGGCATCCTGTCCAAGGAGACTGCACTGGCTTATGGCGTAACCGGTCCCAATGCCCGCGCTAGCGGGATACCTTACGATGTGCGCAAGGCGAGACCTTACAGCGGGTACGAGGAGTTCGACTTCGATATGGCGTTACAGGAAAAGGGGGATACCTACGCAAGATACCTGGTCAGGTTGCAGGAGATAGACGAGAGCGCCAAGATAGTAAGACAGTGCGTGGAGAACATGCCCAGCGGTCCTATAAACGCAGATCTCCCCAAGGTCGTGCTACCCCCCAAGGTCGATGTGCTCACCAAGATGGAGGAGCTTATCAACCACTTCAAGATCGTAACCGAGGGACCGGATCTCCCCGAGGGGGAGATTTATCAGGGCGTGGAGTCCTCCAAGGGAGAACTCGGCTTCACCATCATACACAAGGCGGGGGGCAAGTCCCCGTGGAGGCTGAAGATTCACTCTCCCAGCTTCGTAAATATCCAGTTGGCTGGCGAGATGCTCAAGGGGCAGTTGATCGCCGATGCGGTCGCCATCTTTGCCAGCCTGGATCCAGTAATGGGGGAGGCGGATAAATAATGGCTAATCTGATCGACAACCAGCTCAGGGAGAAGATACAAAGCGTGGCTGCCCGCTTCCACGAGCCGGGCGGGGGGCTGATGGAGGCATTCTACCTGGTGCAGGATCACCTCGGTTTTGTCTCCAACGATGTCATCCCCGAACTTGCAGAGATCCTCAAGATCGCTCCGGCTCGGGTCTATGGAGCGCTCGATTTTTACTCGTTCTACAAGCTCCCTCATCATGGCAAGTTCCATATACAGTGCTGCGGCACCATCTCCTGCGAGCTGAACGGATGCCTTGAGGTCATCGAGGCGGCGCAAAAGGAACTGGGCATCAAGGTGGGGCAAACCACCAAGGATAAGCGCTTCTCGCTAGCGCAGGTCGAGTGCCTCGGCGGATGCGACAGGGGTCCGGTTGTAATGGTCAACTTCGAGACATACTACCGGGTAACGCCAGAGAAGATGATCGAAATAATAAGGGAACTCAAAGCAAGGGATTAAATGAAGCAGATCGAGGAGATAACCGCCTATACCAAGGATGCCAGAGCCAAGAGCCTGAAGGACTATCTTGCCATGGGCGGCTACGAGGCGCTTAAGAAGACCCTTCATGAGCTTAGCCCCGATGATGTTATCGCAACCATCAAGGATAGCCAACTGCGTGGCTGCGGCGGCGCTGGCTTCCCCGCTGGCGTCAAGTGGTCTTTCGTGCCCAAGGATGATCGCCGGCATATCCTTATTTGCAACGCTGATGAATCCGAACCGGGGACCTTCAAGGACCGGGTCATAATGGAGAATGCCCCTCATTTACTCATCGAGGGCATCCTGACCGCTGCTTACGCCAACCGTGCTGATACTGCGTACATTTATATCAGGGGCGAGTACCCAGACAGCTTCGCATCAATGAATAAAGCGATCGAGGAGGCTTATGCCGCTGGTTATCTCGGAAAGAATATTCTTGGATCCAAGTTCAGTTGCGACCTGGTCATAGACAGGGGCTCGGGCGCTTATATCTGCGGCGAGGAGATGGGCTTGATCAGCTCGCTTGAGGGGCGACGCGGCTATCCGAGACCCAAGCCACCCTTCCCCGCCACCGCCGGCGCCTGGAACCTGCCCACTACGGTCAACAATGTGGAGACGCTTACCCTCGCAGGTATGATAATGAACAAGGGGGTCGATTGGTTCAAGAGCTACGGCAGGGAGAAGAATTACGGACCCAAGCTCTACTGCGTCAGCGGTCATGTCAAGAAACAGGGGGTCTATGAGTTCCCCATGGGCATCAACCTCAAGGAGCTGATCTACGAGCACTGCGGGGGCATCCGCAACGACAATAAGCTCAAGGCGGTCATCCCCGGCGGGTCATCGGTGCCGCTGCTCAAGGCGAGCGAGATCGATGTGGCAATGGACTTCGATGCCCTGCAGGCAAAGGGCACATTCTTGGGATCCGCAGCGGTTATCGTGATGGACGAGACGGTCGATATGGTCAGGGCGCTATGGAACATCACTCGCTTTTATACCCACGAGACCTGCGGTCAGTGCGTCCCCTGCCGCGAGGGCTGCCGATGGATGCTCAAGATCATCGACCGCATACTCAAGGGCAACGGCAAGGAGTCGGACCTGGATCTGCTATGCGAGATCTCGGATAACATAAACGGCAGGACTATATGCGCGCTGGGAGCAGCCGCCGCTATGCCGGTCAAGAGCTTCGTTACCAAGTTCAGGGACGAATTCATGAGATACATCAAATCGGGTTCAAAGGCGCAAGTGGCTGAATGAGCAAGGATAGCGACAGGATTACATTCTTCTTAAACGACCGCGAGATTGTGGCTAACAAGGGAAGCAATGTCCTCGAGGTCGCCCTGGCTAATGATATATACATACCTCATCTTTGCTATCATCCAGCGCTGTCGGTTGCCGGCAACTGCCGGCTGTGCATGGTACAAGTTGGAGATAATCCGAATCCTACCATCGCATGCAAGCTCTCCCCTACCCAGGGGATGAAGGTATATACGAATACGCAGCCGGTGCTTGTAGCAAGGGCAGCGGCTATGGAGTTCCAACTGATAAATCACCCGCTCGATTGCCCGATCTGCGACCAGGCTGGCGAGTGCCTGCTGCAGGACTATGCCTACGACTGCGGCAGGGGAAGGAGCCGCTTCGAGTTCCCCAAGGAGAAAGATCGCAAGCGATATCCCATAGGTCCGCGCATCGTTTACGATGGCGAGCGCTGCATCAAGTGCTCGCGCTGCATCCGCTTCTGCACTGAGGTATCCAAAAGCGAACAGCTCACCTTTATCGCAAGGGGGGATCGCAACTCGGTAGCAACCGCGCCGGGTCAGCCGTTCGATGATCCCTACTCGCTGAACACGGTGGATCTTTGCCCGGTCGGCGCGCTTACCTCCAAGGATTTCCGCTTCAAGGATCGGGTTTGGTTTCTGCGCTCCTTCGAGTCTATCTGCCCCATGTGCTCGCGGGGGTGCAATATATGGCTGCAGTCGAGAAGGTTCGTGGTTCGGCGCATCCTTCCTAGATACAACGAGATGGTCAACGGTTACTGGATGTGCGACAAGGGACGGGAGTCCTACAAGGAAGCCTATTCACCTAAGCGCATCCTCACCCCCTGGCGCAAGCTGAAGAGCGCCTTCGAGAGCGTCGGTTGGGAGCAAGCCGTGCCACAGTGCAGGGAGATGCTTTTGCAAGCCGGCAGGGAGCGCAAGGCAAAACAGCTCATCCTTGCCAGCGAGTGGCTGAGCAACCAGGAGGCGAGCTTGCTAATGGAGACCTTCAAGGATATCTTCCCCCAGGCGATCTTTGGCTTCAAGAGCCTCGTCGCCGGGCAGGATGATGAGCTGCTGATCAGGGCTGACAAGGGACCCAACGCATACGGCTTGAAGCAGCTCGGATATAAGCTATTTGAGACCGATGGCGAGATCCTTGACCTGATCGAAAAGCAAGGCGTTGATTTCGTGCTCTCCTTCCGCGATAACTGGCTAGGCGAGGCTGCCTCGGGAAATGTGGCAAAGGTGCTTCAACAGTCGATATTCGTCGGCACCAGCTCGCATAGCACCAACTCTTACTTCGGCATCATACTCCCATCAGCGGTCTATACAGAGAAAGAGGGGGACTGGACTAATTTCCAGGGCATCACGCAGCACTTCACCCCCGGCGCAGAGAAGCCGGAGAGCGTGAAAACAGAGAGCGAGATAATAAACCTGCTAGCCATGATAGCAAAGGGCGTAACCGCATGAGCAATCCATTCAGCATAGCCTTCGAGTTCGTGCGCGGTCTCTCGATCACGCTGCGCAACATGCTGCGCCCCCACTCTACTATCCCGCACCCGTTCGTTGTCTGGCAGGTTCAGGACAACTATCGCGGCGCGCCAGTGCTAGTAACCGACCAGGATGGAAGAGCTAAGTGCGTGGCTTGCTGCCTCTGCGAGTTCATCTGCCCCCCGCAGGCTATCTCAATAAAAGCTGGGGAGCTGCCCGAAGATAACAAGGTTGAAAAGTACCCTGCCGAGTTCACCATCGATATGAACAAGTGCATCTTCTGCGGGTTCTGCGAGGAGGTCTGCCCTGAGCAGGCTATCTTCTGCAAGAAAGAATGGGCGTTCCAGGGACCGAGCCGCCAGTCCTTGATTTATAACAAGGAGGCGCTTCTTGCCCGCGGCGGAGTACATCACGATATAATAAAGAAGTGGGGGAAGCAGAAGTAATGGAGTATCTCGCCTTTTTCATACTGTTTCTGTTCGCACTTCTATTCGTCGTGGCGGTGGTCTTCTTCCAGCGCATACTTGGCGGCGTCTCCCCCAACCCGATCAAGCAGGAGACCTACGAGTGCGGTATCCCGCCAACAAAGACTTATGTGCGCTACAGCGTCAAGTTCTTCGTGGTCGCCTTGATTTTCCTTATATTCGATATCGAGGTAGTATTCTTCTACCCCTGGGCGGTGATCTTCAAGGATCTTGGCTTGTTCGGGCTTATCGAGATGGGCGTTTTTCTATTCTTCGTGTTGTTGGGATATCTTTATGCTGTCAAGAAGAATGTTTTTCACTTTTAGACATGATATGAAGTGATAGAATGATAAGAGGAAATATAAAGAGAGTGTCAACCGAGCGGATGCGCCAAACAAGGGCAGTCTGTCCAAAAAGGTCAAGGCAAATCCGAAATATGTCATTCCGATTGAGCTTGTTCCAATTTTTCGGGACAAGCGAGTGGAGGAATCTCTTTGTAATCATTGCCTTGCTGAGATCCCTCGACTTCGTCTCAATTTCCAGCGGAGTTGGGACTGCGCTCGGGATGACAGGTTTTAGGGGGT
Source organism: uncultured bacterium (assembly GCA_964448115.1). Classification (GTDB taxonomy): domain Bacteria; phylum CAYUVA01; class CAYUVA01; order CAYUVA01; family CAYUVA01; genus CAYUVA01. The sequence continues at coordinate 50,643 of CAYUVA010000006.1, read as the reverse complement.
TTGAGACATCATCAATAGGGGGTTCGGCATGATCTCCTCGCCGTGGCTCATAGCCCTGATCAAGGTTCTGCTCGTCTTCGGCGGACTGATGATAGTCATGCCTTATGCGGTGCTGTTCGAGCGCAAGATACTCGGCTGGATACAACTGAGACCAGGACCCAACCGCATTGGTCCATGGGGACTGTTCCAGCCCTTTGCTGACTTCATCAAGCTTCAGTTCAAGGAGAACCTTATCCCCGCTGATGTGCGCAAGATGCTTTATTATTTGGCGCCAGCTTTTCTTGTCATCCCAGCCATGCTGATGGTATCGGTGATCCCGATCATCCCTGAAACCACGCTGTTCGGACTTTTCTTTGAGCCGGTCTCGTTGACCATAGCCGATATGGAGGTCGGGCTCCTGGTGCTGTTCGCTCTATCATCGCTTGCAGTTTATGGCACTGCGCTGGGTGGCTGGGCGTCTAGGAACAAGTGGTCGCTTATCGGCGGAGTCCGGGCGACCTCGCAGATGATAAGCTACGAGCTTGGATTGGGGCTCTCCGTGATCGGGATCGTGATGATCACCGGCAGCCTTAACCTGACCAGCATCGTCGAGGCACAGGGCAGGTACCCGTTTATCCTGGTGCAACCGCTCGGATTTCTGGCTTATCTCATCGCCGCTATGGCGGAGATGAACCGCACCCCGTTCGATCTTCCCGAGGCAGAGGCTGAGCTGGTCAGCGGGTACAATGTCGAGTACAGCGGGATGAAGTTTGCCCTGTTTTTCCTAGGTGAGTATGTGCATCTAGTGGTTGTATCGCTGATCGCCTCCACGCTTTTTTTAGGCGGCTACAAGCCGCTGATACCCTTTGCGCCATTCACCTATATTCCAGGCATCTTCTGGCTTTTAGGCAAGATGGCTTTCTTCATATTCTTCTTTATCTGGGTGCGGGGGACACTCCCCAGGCTTCGCTTCGACCAGTTGGTGCGCTTTGGGTGGTACTTCTTGTTCCCCCTGGCGCTTTTGAACATCCTTTGGACAGGCTTTTACATCATATACTTGAAATAAAGACATGGCGAGCATAGCAATTTTTTACATCTTGGCAGCGATAGCGATCGGCGGGGCGCTGGGGCTATTGCTACATCGCAACCTAGTCAATAATGCCCTGTTCCTGGTGGTAACTATCCTTGCCATTGCCGGGCTGTTTTTACTTATGGGAGCGGAGTTCCTGGCTATACTCCAGGTGATCGTCTATGCCGGCGCCATCATGGTCCTGTTCGTCATCGTGATTATGCTTTTAGATTTCAAGCCCTCCCCGTATGCGGCAAGGAAACGATCTGGCAAGATTGCTCTTATGATCTTAATCTCGGTTGCGTTCTGCACGCCATTTTTCGTAATTTTCGGCATGTTGAGGGGGATGCAGCCGAGCCATTACCAGCCTAGCCAGGCGGAGGTCTTCGATCCGGTTCAAAGCACCGCTTACCAGGTCAGCCATGTCCTGCTTACCGAGTATTACTTTGCCTTCGAGCTTATCTCGGTCTTATTGCTGGCAGCGCTGATAGGCTTGATCTACTTTGCCCGGCAGAGCCAACCAAGGGATGAAGGGAGAGCCATTAGATGATACATGTCGGTCATTATATTATTCTGGCTGTAATCCTGTTTATCATCGGAGCTATAGTCTGCCTGGCGCGAAGAAATCCGTTGGCAATTTTCATGGGCATCGAGCTTATGCTCAACTCGGCGAACCTTGTGCTGATGGCATTTGCCAAGTACATGAACAATGTGCGCGGCGAGGTGATGATCATCTTCGTGCTTGCGCTGGCTGCCGCCGAGGCTGCCATCGGGCTGGCTATCATCATCTTCATCTACCGGGACAAGGACTACAGCGATATTAACGAGATGGATATGCTCAAATGGTAGAATCGACCAGGACAATGCTGTTTATGACCATACTTATGCCCCTGGCTGGGTTTGTGCTCAACGGCTTGCTGGGCAGGACGGTATTTAGCAGGCGCACGGTGCATATCATCGCCTGTGGAAGCGTGCTTATCTCGTTTTTGCTCGGTGTGCTTCTATTTATCGGCAATACAATGCTCCCAGCCGAGTATCGCCACCAGGTGCTAGATATTTACACCCTGATGCGGCTGGGGGATTTCGATGTCAAGCTCAATCTGATCTTCGATCCTTTATCTTTGCTTATGCTGCTGGTTGTTACCGGGGTCGGCTTCATCATCCATGTCTATTCCATCGGGTACATGGCTCACGAGGAGTCTTACTATAGATTCTTCGCGTATATGAACCTGTTTATCTTCATGATGCTAACCTTGGTGCTAAGTGGCAACTTCTTCACCATGTTCATCGGCTGGGAGGGTGTCGGGCTGTCGTCTTATCTGCTGATCGGCTTCTGGTACAGGAAGAAGAGCGCCTCGGATGCAGCGGTCAAGGCATTTCTGACCAACCGGGTGGGAGACTTCGGATTCTTACTCGGCATGGCGTGGATATTCACGCTCTTTGGCAGTTGGAACTTCGATGATGTGCTGAAAGTTGAGGTTCTATCCACGGTTGCTCCGATGACCCTTTTCGGCATCGCCGCGCTACTTTTCTGGGGTGCAACCGCCAAGTCTGCGCAGATCCCATTATTTGTCTGGCTTCCGGATGCGATGGAGGGTCCCACTCCGGTCAGCGCCCTGATCCATGCTGCTACCATGGTAACCGCTGGTGTCTATATGGTGATGCGCTGCCAGGTTCTCTTTGTCATGGCGCCGTATATTCTCACCATCATCGCCTTCATCGGGGTTGCGACCGCCCTTGTCGCTGCCACCATTGCGCTGACCAGGTATGACATCAAGCAGGTGCTCGCCTACTCGACCATCAGCCAACTCGGTTATATGTTTGTAGCCTGCGGTGTAGGCGCTTTCGCTGCTGCCTTCTTTCATCTGATGACCCACGCATTCTTCAAGGCTCTCCTATTCTTGGGCAGCGGTTCGGTCATCCACGGCATGCACGAGGAGCAGGATATGAGGCGCATGGGTGGTCTGAAGAAGCAGATGCCGGGCACCTTTTTTACCTTTATCATCGGGGCTGCCGCCCTCTCTGGGCTTCCGCTATTGAGCGGCTTCTTCTCCAAGGACGAGATACTGGCAAGCACCCTGCACAAGGCGCAGAGCGGATACGATGTCTATTACTGGTTCTGGGCGATCAGCCTGGTAACCGCTGGCTTGACCGCCTTTTACACCTTCCGCGCGGTCTATTTGACCTTCTGCGACAAGCCGCGCTATGGACACGAGATCCATCCCCACGAGTCGCCAAAGGTGATGCTTTATCCGTTGGTCGCGCTGGCAGTGTTGTCGGTGATCGGCGGGTATGTAAATGTCCCCGCTGAGCTTCACGGCAAGCCGCACATCGAGCATTACTTGCACTCCACATACCCCTTTGCCAGGGAGCTGGCAGTCCATCCTGCGGAACATGCGGCGGTCGAGCATCACCAAGGGGAAGAGACGGCTGATACCTGCGAGCAAGGCTACTGTCCTGTGATCGCCCTTTTGCATAATCATACCGTGGTTCTGCTGATCTCCATAGCGGTGCCATTCATCGGGCTATTTTTCTTATACCTTATCATCATCCGTAAGGGCGGTGAGGGCGCATTGGCTATGGAACAGCGAGCATTCAAGAATATAGTGCTCAAGAGCTTCGATAATGGCTGGTACATCGATAAGAGCTACTACCGGATCTTTGTCGATGGCACCAAGGGACTTGCCCGCATCATGGCATTCGTGTTCGATATCTATGTGATAGACGGAGCGGTGAACCTGCTCGGCTCCATTGTCAAACGTATTGCCCAGGCTGGTAAGTACCTGCAGACGGGCAGGTTCCCGGACTATGCACTGTATTTCTTCGCTGCATCAGCTCTAATGATAATCCTGAGCATTCTAGTGTGATATGAATATACTCGGAGACTTCTCGTTATTCGTACCTGAGACGGCGGTTCTGGTCGCTGCCGTAGTTATGCTGATATTGGATCTCACTAGCTTGCGGGCGAGATCGTTTTGGGGAACAAGCATCGTGCTAGCCCTGGTACCGCTGTTTCTGCTGGCTGCCTGTCCTTGCATGCACTGGACGCAGGAGTACATTTTCGGAAATGCGATGGTGGGAAGCGATGTAGGGTTCGTATTTTCTTTGATTATATACCTGTCGCTTTTATTTACCGTGCTCATATCAGCGCCGAGCATTTATCCTGATCTTCAAGGGAGCTACTATGCCTTGTTGTTCTCTGCTTCCTTTGGGGCGCTTATCCTGGTGCGCAGCGCGGACCTGATAACTCTTATCATCGCCTTTGAGCTTTTATCGATCTCCATGTTTCTATTGATCGGATACCATGGCAAAAGCGAGCCGATGGGGCGCGAGGGGCTGCTCAAGTTCTTTTTAGTCAGCGCCTTTGCCAGCGCATTCTTAATATTCGGCATCGCCTTTATCTGGGGGAGTGGAAGCGGATCTACGCTGCTGGCTGATTTTACATTCTTTAACTACCCGATTGATGCTGGTCATTATGGCACAGTTTTACTGTTTATCGGCATGGCGTTAGCAATGGTCGGTGTCGGCTTCAAGATGGGTGCGGCGCCGTTTCACTTCTGGATCCCCGATGTCTATCAGGGAGCACCCCATCCGGTTACTGCATTCCTAATGAGCGCATCCAAGGCTGCCGGCTTTGCTGTTTTTATTCTGCTGATACACGGTTATTTCCCCTGGCTCATCGCTTTTATGGCTATTCTCACCCTGCTTATCGGCAATTTCGTTGCCATAGCACAGAGGGATCTGAAGCGGCTGCTCGCCTATTCGAGCATCGGGCAGGCTGGCTATATTGTTCTGGCACTGGTTGCGGTTGGTCCCGATGTTACGCAAGCGGCGGTGTTTTACCTGGTCGGTTACAGCCTCATGGTTTTCCTGGTATTCGGCGCCTATGTTGCCATTGCACATTACCTGGGGCGGCCGCCCTCACTCGACGATCTCGCTGGCTTGGCAAAGGGGAGTCCGTTCGTGGCTTATGCGCTTGGATTGGGTATATTCGCCATGGCTGGGATACCGCCCACGGTCGGCTTCACCGGCAAGCTGCTTATATTCAAGGCTCTGGTTGACCGGCATCTTTATTCCCTGGCATTAGGCGGATTGCTTATCACGGTAGTGGCAGCCTACTTTTACCTCAAGGTGATCATGCGCAGCTTCATGGCAGATAGCCAGAGCGCTGCGTTTATCAAGCTGCCGGTTGCACTTGGTTTAGTAATAGTGCTTAGCATGGCAGGCATCTTCGCGCTTGGTCTGTTCCCTTCTCTCATCCTCAACCTGATGCCGACATTAGCGATAGTCTGATATCGGCTGCAAGCGTATCAGCCACTAAGGCACAAAGGCACAAAGAGGAAAAAAGGATTCCGCAAACACGCAAAGAATGTAGGAACATGCTCTCTCATGCGATTGGATAATTCCGTTGTTTTAATAACTTATAGCTCCCAACTTTCAAACTCGGGAGTCTATAGCCTTTAGATTACTTGCTCAGATATTAATGCTCCAAATCACCTATCCAGACAATCTCTTCTCAGAGATAGCCTATAACGATCTTGAAAAATAGAACATCTGGTGATAGACTATAGTCTGTCTAGTGAAAGGAGGTTAAAGGTATGATGAAGGCAAATGTTACAATGCTCTCGATAATGAGCTTTCTTCTCATCAGTTGTTTGGCGTGGGGTGAGGATTGCAGCAGCGCTGACGAGGTTTATAGGCGCGCCAATGCTTCCAGCGATCTAAAGACAAAGGTGGAGCTTCTGAATAAGGCGGTGAACCTTTGTCCTAAAAAAGCTAAATACCAGTTGGCTCTGGCAGAACATTACTATAGCTGGGGTTTATATCCCAAGGCTATCGAGACATATAGCATTTATCTTTCTTTGCGACCCGATGATCACGATACCCGCCAGGTGCTGTCTCAACTGGAAAAGATTCAATCCCATATTGAAAACCACCAGGGATTATGGACCGAGGAAGAGCTGACACGATTTCTTGACCCTGATCGCTTCGAGAAGGATTACTCGACAGTGCAGACTCGAGCGATTCTTGACAAGAACTCGAAGCTCCGGGGCATTACGCGCACCCCGATGATACCGATAAAGATAAACTTTGAGTTTGGATCCGCAAAACTTAAGCAGATACCAGATCCACAACTGGATATGCTGGCTAGAACCCTAAAGCATCAGAATATGAGCAAATATAACCTGGTTATAGAGGGACATACGGACAATATTGGCTCCTACGAGTATAATCTTAGGCTTTCCCGGCAAAGAGCAGAGACGGTGAAGCGATACCTTGAGCAGCATCATGGGATCTCACCTGAGCGGCTATCGATAAGGTACTTTTCTTATCTTTTACCCATAGCATCCAATGATAGCGAGGAGAATCGCGCCAAGAACAGACGAGTTCAATTCAAGGTCGTTGAGTAGGTAAAACTAAAAAACCTTTAATAAAAATTGCGTCTTAAGGCATCGCTAGGATGGCTTGAATTCCCATTTATTATGCCCGACACCACCTGCATAGCATCGCGAAGGGAATGATCCATGTTATTATACCAAAATGATCCTGTCCTTCCGAAGGCATAGAGATTTCTCAATCCGTGCACCGCTTCCAGTGCCGAGTTTATCTTCTGAAGGTAATCTAGCGTATAGATCGGATAGGTGTTTGCCACCCTCTCGACCTTTATGTCTATTATGTTTCTAAGATCGCTGATCAGCCCGATGTTCATCACCTGGTACCCGATGATATCGAACAGCGCTTCGGGCATCTCCCACAGCTTATGGTGATCAAGCGCGGTAACCTCGATACAAATGCCAAAAGTTCCCTTTGGCGCCAATGATGGATTGAAGTTCACCGGGATGGATGCTCGGTTAAAGATAGTATTATACCCACCGTAGTAACACCACTGGTAATCTACCTTGCATCTTTCCTTGACCATTACATTGTAACAGATGATGTTCAGGTATCGCAGATCCTCTCTCGGCATCCCCAACAGCCTGAGAAGTTCGGTTATCGGTGCAGTCCATAGCAGGTAATCGACATCAAGTTCCTCTTTGGATGCTAAGGTTACTGATTTTACTTTATTTCCATCTTTTTTTATGGAAGATACCTTATGGCTCGATAAGATCGTTCCCCCTGCATCGACTATCTTTTCAGCCAAACGATCGCTGAACGCCTGTATCCCACCAATCTTGGGGTACAAGAACTCGGTAGTGATCGGCTTAGGAAGCAATGTGGTCAGGATCAGCTTATTGAGGTTCTTTATATCAACTCTCTTATCGATCACTGCCCGGTCGATTCCCGCCTTTGCCCAGTCTGCATGAAGCTCTTCTGGAGGTACATGGAGGAACTTCTCGGTGTAGGGCTTGAAGAAGACCTTGAATATGGTCTCTCCATACATGGCGCTTATATGGCTAGCAAAGTCATCTCCAGCGGTTTGATTGCGCTTGATGATGTCCCTTCCTATTCCAAGCATCACCGGCAATGGAAACCTTATGATGGAACCGGGGCGTAGCGGCCAGTCATGGTAACGCTTGAACATCCAGACCCCGCTGCTTCGCTTAATGGTCAATAGGCTATCTTGCCCCATTATCTTATGGATGAAGGAGAGTACTTCTTTATCCTCCGTATGGAAGCGATGGGGACCTATATCAAAGGTGAAATCTCCATATTTGAAGGATCGAGCTAGCCCACCGATTCTAGTCTCCTTCTCGATTAAGGTAACCTTGAAGCCACTTTTCTGAAGCAGGTAAGCAGCGCACAGCCCGGCAACGCCACCTCCCACAACTACGATACCATTCATGATTACACAATAATAGCCCTTCGAGTTTCATTGTGCAAAGCCGGGCGTGAAAGTAATCGGGAAGCCTCAATAGTGGGTAACATCGAGGAAAGGCCAGGGCGCCCCTCGATTGCCCCGATAGTCAAACGGAATAAGCTGCAACAAATAGCGCCCACTCGCTACTCCGCTGGTCAGGCTTATGGGACCGAACTGGAATATTCCCTCAGAAGGATCGATGCAGGTCAGAGGAATATCGCCGAGGACGATCCCCTTCACCGGATCGCCATCGTTATCGCCTGCCATGGCAAGTATGGTGATCTTTCCACCAGCGGTCGAGGATACCCTGGAATCCATGTAACCGCCCAGCCTCACATGCGGATTATATATATTTGTCTTGTAAGTCGGCGTGCTGGTCGGGGTATGGGTAGCTCCCGATGGTGTATTGGTACTGGTCGGGGTTTTAGTCGCTCCCCCTGGAGTCGGGGTTACTGTCGGAGTGATGCCCATTGGGCTTGTATTTGTTGGAGTTGGAGTGCGGGTGGGAGTGAAGGTCGGGGTATGGCTCGGCTGTGAGGTGGGTATAGGTCCATTGAAGTTTAGCTTTGCGGTAAATGTGCCCACGCTTACCTGTCCCCAGCGGATGCGAAAGAAGCCGTTCTCCCCCCAGCCTTTTCCCCAGCTATTCTTGCAGATCCAGTATCTGTTTATCTTGTCATAGCCTACTATACAGACCGCATGTCCTCCCTCGTAGGCGCCGCTAACATGCTCGTATATCCCGCCGCGATAGGTTACGAAATCTCGGTAAATATCGAGACTTGTAGGCACTGGTCCCTGTGCCACAGCATTACAGATCGCCTCGTTATCTTCCCATAATGTGCAAACCCAGCTCCAGGATTGTATCCTTATCGCCCTGCTCTGCCAGTTGGCGCAGCTTTCATGGCAGTTATTATCGACCGCCTTATATGGATTGCATGACTCATCGGGCACACCGCTACTTCGCATATAATCAAGGGCAAAATTTGTCGTCCAGCCGGTCTGGCAAGATGACCAGGGACCGCAGGAAAATAGGTGCTGTTCGGAGAGATCGATCAGCAAGCCAGGCTGGTTGGCAGCGATCTTGACCGCTGCCTCCAGGGATGCGACAGTGCCAAAGGCGACACAGGAGCCGCAATTGAGCTGGTTGGTGATCGGCGTTATATAGTTACCACCGTTATAGTCCCGCCAGTCGAGATAATCCGGCACCAGGCTATCCGGCAGGCGATCGAAGCCGATAGCCCAGCTCTTTGCTTCCTCCAACAGCCAGTCTGGCATATTGAAACCAAGCATTTTTCGGAACTCGGCAGGCTCCAGCGATGAAACCGATGTCTCGCCGGCAACCCAGTCAGCCCCTGCCCTCTCGATAGCTCTTTGAACATCCTCGACCTCGCCGCTAGTCGCATCTGAGACCAGCGACACTGAGGCAACAATTACGAGTATAATTAGCAATATTTTGCTGTGTTGAATCATATCATCTTCGTATGAAAAGATGGGACACAACCATAACCTAGCATAAAAAAAGCCTCAGAACAACCCTATGCGCATCAAGGGGCATCTTGTTTTTTTTTCTGGCATATATGCTTGATTTGATCGCTATCTTAACTTCAGCCTATACAGCAGGGTAATGAATGCTCTCCTGAGAAGTAAAAAGATGCCATTGATTAGATGCAGGCTATAGAGAGATCATATTTTTCAATAACTTACAGCTCTCAACTGTCAAAATCGGGATTTATTATGATGCCATCTGAGATCTCTATATGGCTATCGGTGCATTTGTAGGCGAATTCGAGATTATGTGTTGCTATAATACACAATCTGGTGAACCTGTTCATGCAGTGGTCTATGGCGCGCTCCATTACCTGTACATTATCTGCATCCACATTTGCCGTAGGTTCATCAAGCAACAGGATTTTCGGCTTGAGCGATATTGCTCTAATCAACCCTACAATCTTCTTTTCACCGCCGGACAGCTCTCGAGCCTGGAGGTTTGCTTTATTCGATAAGTTGAATTCCTCCAAAAGCGCACTGATAACTGTCCTAATAGTTTTTTTATCCATCCTTTGTATCCGCAGTCCCAAGGCTGCATTATCGAAGACGGTTCCAGAAATCATATATGGATCCTGTATTGATAAAGCGATTAGTCTTCGAGTTTTGATGCCCAGCCTCTTTTGAGAGATCTCCTCATTATCAAGCAATATCCTTCCGCTGTCCGGCTTTAGCAGAAGACCGATTATATTTAACAGGGTGGTTTTCCCGGAGGCGTTGTGTCCGACTAGACAATGGATGCCCTCAGCAATAGTAAGCTCGCTTATATGAAGCTCAAAGCCGTTGTCGTAGTTTTTTTTGATATTTTCAAGTCTTAGCATTGCCGGAGAATCTTCCCTGTAGGATTCTGAAAAGTATGTTAATAGATATGGCTACAGTAATAAGTATCAATCCGAGTGCGAATGCCAATCCGAATTCTCCCTTGCCGGTCTCCAGTGTAATGGCTGTGGTAAGCGTTCTAGTGCTGCCTCGTATATTGCCGCCGAGCATCATGGCAGCCCCGACCTCGGATATTATCCGTCCGAATGCGGCAACGATAGCAGCCACTAGCCCGAACTTCGCTTCTTTTACATACCAAAATGCTATCTGCAAAGAGCTGGCGCCCACTGCGCGCAATGAAAAATAGAGCCTTCGATCCAGGGCGTTGAGCGATGATATGGAAAAAGCGACTATAATCGGCAAGCCGAGGATCACCTCGCCGATGATCATCGCTGTCGGAGTGAACAGCAGTTTCAGGGATCCGAATGGTCCTTGCCTGGATAATAAGGCAAACACTAAAAGCCCAATGGTAACCGTCGGCATCGAGAGTAGAGAATTGATCGCCGTAATCAGCAGTTCCTTGAGCCTGAACTCATACAGGGTGATCAACACTGCGATTGGCAAGCCGATAATAGTTGCTGTGATTATTGCGGCGCCGGTTACATACAGGGTCGTATGTAGAACCTGCAGAACCTCGCTATCGAGGCTTATCAGCAGCCTCGCAGCCTGTATAATCCCATCTGTTATCAATGTTTATCTTCGTGTTGGGATCTGTTAGCGGTGCAGCGCGCTGGGCTTGAAAAGTACATCTCCGTCCTTTTGGAAACTCTCGATCATTCCTTGTCCTGAAGGTGAGGTTAACCATCCGATAAGAGCCATAGCAAGCACATACCTGGTATCAGGGTGCCTTGCCGGATTGACCGCGATTATTGAGTATATATTCACTAGCTTGGGATCGCCCCGGTAAACGATTGTTAGCTTAAGTTTCTGCTTCATTGCCAGGTATGTTGCGCTATCAGCAAGGGTGTAAGCTCGCATCTGGTCAGCGATTATAAGTGTTTGTCCCATGCCCTGTCCAGTCTCCCGATACCAGCTTCCATCAGGCTCGATCTCAGCCTCTTTCCAGATCGACTTCTCGCGCAGATGGGTGCCAGACTGATCGCCCCGGCTTATGAAAATGCCTTTCATCTTCGATATTCGTTGGAAGGCTTGGACAGCAGACATAGAGGCTCTTATCTCATCCGGGGCATCGGCAGGACCGAGAATAACGAAATCATTATACATTATCTCTCGCCGGTTGATTCCGAATCCGGCTTCTAAAAAGCGTCGTTCAGCCTCCCTGTCATGAACCAGGACAACATCGACATCGCCGTTCTCAGCTAGCTTCAGCGCCTTGCCAGTGCCTACTGCGATTACATCGATCTTGCAACCAAACCGCTCCTCGAATGGTGGAAGTATTACCTTTAACAGTCCGCTATTCTCGACGCTAGTGGTGGTTGCGAGCCTCAAATGTGCATCCTCAGCAAAGACCGATGAAAAAAGTATGGTGAACGACAGCAGGCAAAGAGTTATTATTTTCATCGACTGAATCTCCTTAAGATACCATGATAACTTGAATCTCTAATTTAATAGCATTCTTAACCATATTTAATCTAGTTGCTCAACCCTTGATATGCAATTTCATCTGTGCTTGATGATTTTATTGCCGGTCAACGCAGATAGTTTTTTTTTCACTATCTTGGCTGCTGTCTTGATCGCCATGTATAGGTTGCGGTGGTCAGCCATACCCTTCCATGCTATGTCAAAAGCGGTGCCGTGCCCGGTCGAGGTGCGGATTATGGGCAGCCCGGCAAGCAGTGTAACCACCTGGCCAAAGCCGAGCAGCTTGGTAGCCATCAAGCCCTGGTCATGGTAGGCGGCAATGGTCAGGTCAAACTCCCCCTGACTGGCACGCACAAAGACAGTGTCTGCAGGATAGGGTCCCTCGACATTTATCCCCTCTGCGCGCGCCTGCTCGATAGCTGGGATCATCTCCCGCTGCTCCTCCCAGCCGAACTGCCCGCCATCTGAGGCGTGCGGATTGAGAGCCGCCACCGCTATCTTGCCCTCACAGATCCCAAGCATGGAAAGCGCCTCGGCTGCGAGTCGAATCTTCTCCAGGACAGCTTCCTTTTTCACCGCATCGCAGGCGTCGCGCAGGGATAGATGGGTACTGAGCAGCATAAGCCGAAGCTCGCCTAATAGTAGCACCATCCCGACCTGTGGGCTGTTGCAAAGCTCCTTGAGTATCTGCGTCTGCCCCTCGTATTTGTAGCCAGCGGCGCGCATCGACTCCTTGTTTAGCGGGGCAGAGGTCATAGCATCCAGCCTACCATCCAGGCACATGCGCCCCGCCTCAATCGTGTATTTAACTGCTGCCTTGCCGTTGGAGGCGCTCACCACGCCGTAGCGCAGGTTCTCCAGGTCGATATCGTGGTAGTCGATGATATCGATGATTCTAGGCTCGAAGCGCCCATTGGCTGGTTGGGTAATTATACCAAGCTCTGCGGATAATCCCATCGCTTCCAGGGATCGCTCAATAATGCGGGCATCTCCGAGCACTACCGGACAACAATGATGGTATAAATCCTCCAAAAGCAGAGATTTAACTATGATTTCAGGGCTAATCCCGGCAGCATCCCCCATGGTTATGCCGATAATCGGCTTATTCTTCATCATTTTTTCTCCTGTATAATTTGCAGAATCGTTGTTCAAAGGCTGCGCAAGGCTCTCACCATATCCTTAATAGTATCTTCATTTCCGATGGTTCCGCCCTTGGTAGCGATGATGTACTCTTTGCCTCCTCTGGCTTTGGCAAGCGCAACCTCGACCAGCGGCGCTACCTGGTATCTAAGCTCAAGGGTATGGATCCCCAGCAGCCGGCATATTTTACAGGCAGTATCGCCGCCGATGATAGCAATGCGCCTGGAATCGGTTTGCTCGATGATACCGGCTGCATTGACACAGAATGCATTGTAATTGCTGCTCTTTATGCAATTGGCAGTACCATTTACTGCGGTAGAGCTAAGAACAGTAATCGGAGAGAGTTTGAAGCCATTATGGTTTATTGCGCTCGGCGAGCAAATATTACAGCAGCAAGTTTCAGCTAATAGTCTCATAATTTGGCGCTTGGCAGTATCGGTCAGTGAGCCGTTGATTACCAGCACCGGCTTGCTTTTATCCATGGTTTCAAGGTGAACATGGCGCTGCTTTACATCTGGATAGAAGCTCGCCAGTCCCTTTGCCAGCCCCTGAGAGCCGAGTAACAGATAGCAAGCAAGGGGGAAACAGGTGAATATAGATTCCAGGAGTTGGACAATCTGGTTGTGGCTTCTGCTATCCAGCACCACGAACAGGCGCCTTCCGCCCCCTGGCTCGTATCTGAAGCTATGGGCGATCTTATGTAGATTCTGTAGGTCGCTGGCAATGAGCCGCGTGTTGTCATCCAGCCTTATGTTATCTGCTGCCAGGTGAGATCGAATCTCCTCGCCGACAGCATCCTGCTTGTAAAGTTCGGTTATCGGCTTGTTACCAACATACTGCCCGCCATGAATGGTATAGCGCCCCCAGTCAGGCATGGAAGGGATGCAAAAGGCGATCGGGATATCAAGCGCCTTCATCATTACCGATGACTCCTCGCCAATGTTACCTCGAAATGCGGAGTCTATCTTCTTGAGTATAACCTTCGGCTTGGCTTTCATAGTACTAAAGAGGCTGTCGATGCGTTTTATTGCCTCGCCCGGTGAAGCCCTACGCGTGTTTGAGTTATTGATAATAAGCGCGCCAGCGACATCGTGAAGCTCCAACCCATCGACCTTTACGATGATCTTGTCGCAGCAAGCCATGAACTCGGCGCCAACATCCATAGCGCCGGTGAGGTCATCGGCGATGATCAGCAGTTCATTAAGCTCCAATCGCGCCATTACGATAGTAACATGATATCACTTTATCGACCTGTTTGCTCAAGTTTGCCGTTAACCAGTCGCAGGACTCGGTGGCAGATATTTGCCAGCTCTGGATTATGGGTGGCAATAACCATTGCGACTCCAAGACGGCTGTTCAGCTCGATCAGCAATCGATGCACCGAGGCGCCGGTGTCTATGTCCAGGTTGCCGGTCGGCTCATCAGCCAAAAGCAAGGATGGTTGGTTGACCAGGGCGCGGGCTACCGCCACTCGTTGCTGCTCACCGCCGGATAGTTCGGTCGGCTTATGTGTCAGCCTTTGCCCAAGCCCGACCGCTTCGAGTATCTGGGTGGCTTTTTTCATTGCCTGTTCTTTGGTTTCGCCACTGATCAGCGCTGGCATCATCACATTCTCCAGCGCGGTGAACTCGTGGAGCAGGTGGTGGAACTGGAAGACAAAGCCGATGTTTCGGTTACGGAAGCCCGCCAGCCGACTATTTTCAATGCCGATTATCGATTCCCCCTTGAAGAGCACCTCCCCCGATGTCGGCTTATCGAGCGAGCCGAGGATATGGAGCAGGGTGCTTTTTCCAACTCCCGAAGCGCCGACCACAGCCACCATCTCGCCAGATGCGACCCCAAGATCTAGCCCCTTTAGCACCTTGATAGTCACCGGACCCAAGGTGAAGCTCTTGTGGAGCTCTCTGGCTTCCATAACCAGATCACTCATAGCGTATCGCCTCCACCGGGTTGAGCCTGCTTGCCTGCCAGGCAGGGTATATGGTGGCTACAAACGAGATGATGATTGCAGAGGCAGCGATGATGAAAACCTCAAGCGGATTGATAAGAAACGGTAGGTGCGAGATATAGTAAACATCAGTCTGAAGCGAGATCCATCGATACTTATCGGCCAGCAGGCAGAGGGGGATGCCAACCGCCATGCCGCTGGATGTGCCCACAATCCCGATCAGCAGCCCCTGGTAGAGGAATATCTTCATTATGCTCTTATTGGTCGCTCCCATTGCCTTCAATATGCCGATGTCCTTGTATTTCTCCATCACCATCATGATCTGGGAACTAATTATCCCGAATGCTGCCACCAGGATTATAAGCAGCAATATGATGAACATGGCGATCTTTTCGAGCTTGAGCGCGGAGAAAAATGGGCGATTCATCTCCATCCAGTCGCGGGTTACATACTTATAGCTAATCTTATCCAATATGCGGTCGCCGATCTTTTTTGCCTTGTATATGTCATTGACCTTTATCTCGATTCCGGAGACGGTGTTGTTCAGCTCGAAGAAATCCTGGGCAGCCTCGATGCTGGTATAAACCCAGGTGGTATCGTACTCGTACATGCCGGACCTGAAGATGCCCACTACCTTGAACTCCTTAAGCTTAGGCGCATATCCAGCCGGGGTAACCGTTCCGAATGGGGAGATAATCTTGATTGTGCTACCAATGCTGATGCCGTGCATCATTGCCATCTCGGCACCAACGACCACCGGCGGTGGTTCATCATCGGATAAAGGCTCATCGAGCGCTGATAGATCCCCCTCGATTATCTCGCCGGGTAGGTCAAGCACCTTGAAAGAGTATCGCGGTGTTATCCCCTTGATCAGTATTCCATCAGCCGAGGACCCGGAGCGCATCATCGCCTTTCGATAAATAAATGGTGCAGCAGCAACCACGCCATCCACCTGCTCGATCTCTCCAATAAGCTCGCCATAGTCGATGATATCTCCGAATCCGCGATCATATACCACCAGGTGCGAATTAGCCCCTAGGATCTTGTCCCTGAGATCGGTAGCAAAACCGCTCATCACCGCAAGCACTATGATCAAGGCTGCAACGCCTATAAATACGCCCAGGATAGAGATAGCAGTGATGATGGAGATGATGGTCTGCTTGCGCTTGGCTTTAAGGTACCTCAGGGCGATGAATGGCTCGAATCTCATGAATTATACAGTCTTTAGTCTTTAGTTTTTAGTGGGAGTGAGTGTTGGATACATTGCTTTGATCAACCAGTCGAGATCAAGCTCCCTGAGGCGCTCAACTGATGGCTTGCCGGTCTCGAAGTCCCAGTCGAACACCGAGTAGAACTCTTTAATCATACTGATCATGTCGAGCTTCACCCCGGCAAGGGGTCCCATCTCAAGCGGTGGATCGCCCTGTGCTCGAGGTGTCATCATCGTGTCCAGGGGAGCGATGCCCTGCTGCACGTTGTAGCAGTGTCTCAATGTCTCGATGCGCTCGCCGGTGCGCATGAACTCCTCCTCATCCATATCCCAGCCGGTGGCAGCGTTGATCCACTCGATCAGGGGTAGTCGGCTGGTATGGGCTGCAAAGACGCACATTCCGGCGCAGTTGCCCACCTGGTTGTACCTGCTGACCACGGACATAAGCTCACCCTTGCCTTTGGGTTGATACTTGGATGATTTTAAGAAGACAGGGGTCAATCCTTTGACATTTTTAAATTGCCTTTCCAGGCGCATCATCTCAGCATAGATTATTGATGCAATAGTGTGTCTGCCCGGCGTAGGCTCGGCAACATAGGCGATGCCGTAGCCGGGGTCATATCGTGGGTCGTGCATGGGAAGCTCCTGACCGCCGGCGTGGATGGCGAAACGCTCGCTTCCCTTACCGACCTTATGTGCAGCCCGCATGACGCCATCGGCTAGTAAGTTGCCGAATCCCTCGCGTTTTACCATCATATCCAACAGCTTGAATATAGCCTCCACGTCTCCCCAGGGTGCTCTGAAGCCGAGATCTTGCTCGGTTATGATCCCCTCCTCGAAGCACTCCATAGCCCATGCAATGGTGGTGCCGGTGGATATCGTATCGATACCAGCCCGGTTACACAGGTCGCTAAGCAGCATTATCGCCTCTATGTCATCGTTGAGCATCAGGGTTCCAAAGGAGCATATAGTCTCGTATTCCGGCTTGTGCGTTTCCTCGATCTTGTATTTGCCCTGGGGGTTGGATACGATGCCCCCGCAGTTCAAAGGGCAGCTATGGCAGCCATACTTGCGTTTCTCGTACTTTATGACATTTAGATCGCTGATCTTGTGGCTCTTCTTGGCCACGGGGAAATCGACCACTCCGCTCCCTTTCCAGTTCTTGACCGGGGAGTCGCCGCTCTCCGCGGAGAAGGCGGTGATGCCGCAGGTGCCGTATTTACGGAGGATCTCGCGGTAAAGTATAGCCTCTGTGCGGGGCTGGAAGAATAGCTTGCGCAGAAGCCACCCCGCCCAGCGCACCTGGTTAAGCAAGGTCGGAAGCGCCGGAGTTACCTTGTTATAAGCCTTTGTGTATCGTGCGGTTATCGATTTCATTCGCCCTCGATCCGCAACCGAGATCTTGGTATCCCCTGCAAGAACCAAGGCTTTAAGTCTCTTGCTCCCCATAACTGCTCCTAAGCCGCTGCGGGCTGCTATTCGACCCTTGTCATTCACGATGCCAGAGATGAGAGAGAGCTTCTCGCCGGCGGGACCGATGGCTGCGACATTGAGCTTCTTTTGTCCAAGGTCTGCAATCAGGGCATCCTCGACCTGAAGCGCATCCATTCCCCAGTACCTGGTGGCATCGCGTATCTCAGCATGGTCGCTGCTGACATAAAGGTAAACAGGCTTATCAGAAATACCCTCGATGAAAATGGCATCGACCCCGCAGCGCTTTATGGCAGGGGATAGAGTCCCCCCGGAGTTGGCGTCTCCCCAGGTGCCGGTCAGGGGTGATTTGCCACAAGCCATGTATCTTCCGCTGAACATGGAGCCGGTGCCGGTGAGCAGTCCGCTGGTGAAACCGAGGATATTATCCTCGCCGAGGGGATCTATTATGCCCTTATCCTTATGTTTTTGGTAGATAAGGTATGCTCCCAGCCCGTATCCGCCGATATACTTGCGATATATATCATCTGGGATCTCCTCGAACTCGATCTTTCCACTTCCCAGATCAATCCACAGTACCTTGCCCATGTAACCGTTGTTCATTGCTGCACCTCTTTAAATATCGATTAACATTGCTTGAGTATATCACAAACTAGTAACAAGAACACGGAGAATAGACAATTGAAAAGAGTGCCCAAAGCATACAAGTGGTAAAACATTGCTCAACTATTGACATGAGCACCCCAAGGACATAGACTTTGTAAGGTAAATAAATATTAGCCAATCAAGCATGGAAAAAAGATCAAAACAGGTAGCCCCAAGAAATAGAACAATATTTTTGGAGGAGATAGAGTTTTCTCGATTAAAAAGGAAACTCGTTGAAATTAATAAGCCGGTAAATGCATCAGATATCGAGAATAAAATAGTAAATCAAGATACCTTTCAAGTCCTGGATTTATTGCCGGATGGTTTCGTTGACCTGCTGTTTGTTGATCCACCTTATAACATAAATAAAAAGTTCAACTTGAATATCTTTAAGAGAATTGATTCAGGTGAATATGAAAAATGGCTTGATTCCTGGATTAAGAAATTAGTTCGTTTATTGAAGCCGTACTCCTCTTTATATATCTGCGGAGATTGGAGATCTTCCGGTGCATTATTCAATGTGCTTAAAAGATACTTTATCATACAAAACAGGATCACCTTTGAAAGAGAAAAGGGGAGAGGTGCGAAGTCGAACTGGAAGAACTGCTCCGAGGATATCTGGTTCTGTACGCTTAGCGATAAATACTATTTTAATGTCGAAGCGGTAAAGATGAAGAGGCGAGTGCTCGCCCCTTACAGGGATGCGAATCGCGCTCCCAAGGACTGGCAAGAGACCACGCAGGGGAACTATCGGATTACATATCCTTCAAATATCTGGAGCGACATCACTATCCCTTTCTGGTCAATGCCTGAAAATACAGAGCATCCCACCCAGAAGCCGGAGAAACTTTTAGCAAAGATCATACTGGCAAGCTCCCGCCCCGGCGACCTCGTATTCGACCCATTTTTAGGCTCCGGCACCACTGCGGTGGTCGCAAAGAAGCTTAGAAGACGCTATGTCGGCATCGAGATTGATGAGCTATACTGCTGCCTAGCTGAGAAGAGGCTTCAGATCGCTGAGCACGACAAGACCATACAAGGTTACTTTGATGGATACTTCTGGGAGAGGAATACATTGCTTGAACAAAAAAACAAGAGGTTTTGCAAGTCCGAACCGGTAGGTTGCGCTCGATATAATCCTTTATTAAAAAGTTAGAAAGTAATATAATAGTTGGAAAATTAGAACTGTTTATAAGGAGAACATGACCATGAATACAATACTGGATAGAAGGTATCTGGGGGTCCTCTTGATGCTCTGTATCATAGTGCCTGCGGTGGCGCAGTTTAAGGCTAATCCTTATGGGCTGAAGTATCCCTATACCACTGGTATCCTCTCCTTCCCCGGCGATGAGGGTGTGCACCCGGCGCAGAGCCTGCTAGGCACGGTAGAGTGGTGGTATCTAGGCGGCGTGCTGCACGATGACCAGGGGAGAACCTTCGGATTAGCCGCCAAGTTCTACAACCTTATGTATCTCTGGCTCGATATTGAGGGAAGCTCCATCGGCTTGGACATGCCGGAGATGATGTACTTCGGGCTTACCGAGTTCGATACCGAGAAGCACTATAGCAAGTTCACCGGACCTACCATCGATGATGCATACATGAACCCTTCACGCCTGGAGTTGGTCTTTGAGGACTCCTATTGGCGGGAGATCGGTCCTTTTATGTACGAGGTGCACCTGGTAAACAACTTCGATGGCGTAACCGTTGACCTGGAGCTAGCCTCCATGAAGTACCCGGTGCCAACTGGCTGGGAAGGGAGCGTCGAGTTCTCATGGGATCGGGTCGCCAAGGGATATATCCATCCCAAGGTTCACGCCAGAGGAACCATCAAGATCGACTCCATCGAGTACGAGGTCGAGGGCTGGCTGTTCATCGATCGCCTCTGGTACGCGACTAATATCTTCGAGAGCATTCGCGACCTGGGGCTGAAGGTAAACTTCGAGCAGTTCGCCGTAACCTTGAATAATGATGTGCAGCTTCAGACCTGGCGTATAATGGGTGAAGGTGTAACTCCCTTCTATGTGCCAGCAGTGAATATCGTATATCCAGACGGAAGCTACCAGTTTATTGATCAGCGCTTGCTGCCTGAATCCCAAAAGCCAGTCATTACTGAGATAGGGCACTATACGAGCTATGAGACGCTCAATGTTTACGGCAATGGCTGGGAGATAGATATCCCATCGGAGGGTATATACCTGGTAATTTACCCCGAGATGTCTGGTCAAGAGATGGTCGGTTCTTATATGAATGTTGATCTCTCTCGCTGGTCGGGAAGCGCTTATGCCAAGGGATTCTACAAGGATGAGCAAGTGAGTGGATTTGCCACTGTGCAGGGGATCTACCGTTACCCCAAGACCTATCATCCAAATCCGCCGTTAAAGGTTTCTGCCATTCCTGGAGCCGGTTCGGTTACCCTAGACTGGGAGCATGAGAATCCTTACGAGGTGCAGAATTTCAAGATCTACTACGGCACCCAGCGGGGCAGGTATGATTATGTGATCCCCAACATCACGGAGCCACCCTATACGGTACATGGCTTGAATAATGGCACCGATTACTATTTCACTGTAACGGCTCTTGATTTTACCGAGGCGGAGAGCTTCTACTCCAAGGTGGTGCGCGGACTGCCCGTCAAGTACGGCGCAACGGTACAGCTTGGGGGTGACCAGGGGCTATATACCTGGGGCGATGTGATGAACCTCCATTTATATATAAACAATCCAACTGCATATACCTGGGAGGCGAGGCTGTATATAGCGATGCGTGTGGGAGATGATTATTTATTCTTGGGCGCGGAGCCGACCTATCCGACATTCAGCAGCGAGGTCGCTTACTTCGATTTTACGCTTCCAGCCAGGTTCTCCTGGGGAGGTAGCATTTTAACGCTTTCCTTGGACTCGCCGCTTCCCATCCTCGATTCCGAGCTTATCACAGCCATGGTGGACAGGGACTCAGGCGAGGTTCTGGACATTAGCGTTTTTCCGTTGTATTTTTACTAGTAGCGCAATTGGCGAGGCTGCTAAGCCACTCTCCCTGCCCCTCCCCCTAGCCGGGAGAGGGAGCTAAGGGAGGGGAGAGCCTGGTAACCGGTTTTATCGATGCAATGGAAGACGACTATATGAGAGGCTGCGATCTGGCAACGGTCCTTTGGGTATGCACCGGTTTACTCTTCTTGTTTTTCGCCTCTGCGCATGCTGAGATCGTCTTCTCCAACTTCTACCCGATGTACACTACCGATCAGACCCCAGATGTTGGGGTTACGGTACAGGATGCGACCATTGGTCTGGATGTCAATTCAGCCACCTTCCAGTTCAGTCGCGATGGGGGGATAACCTGGCTTCCTTATGTTGCGGACTCCTTCACCGCGCTTGGCGCCCCCGGGTGGCAGCCACAGGACGAGGTGGGTCAATGGTCCGTGGAGGGGGAGAAATATAAGTGTTTCCTGCAAAACCTTGGTGCCGATGATCGCTCGATCTCGGTGAATCTTTATACCGCCGAGTTCGCTGATTTCACCTTCGAGGCAGATGTTAAGGGCATTGCCTACCAGGATGATAGCGCTCCCCATGGGGTGGTCTTCAGATATACTAATGCCCAGAATTATTACTATTTTTATATCAGAGACCGCACTAACTACTGCTACCTATCTCGCATGCACAATGGGATTAAGGAGGAACTTTCCTCTGCTTCGGTAGAGATTACTGAGGATACCTGGTATCACCTGAAGGTAGAGATAAATGGCAGGAGTATCAGGTGTTTTGTTGATGAAGCCCTGCTTATCGAGACCACGGATGAGATACATAACTACGGCAAATGTGGATTTATCATGTTTGAGGAATCCGCGGAGATACAAAGCCGCTTGGCATATTTCGATAATGTGGTGGTCAATTATGTGTGGAAGAAGGCGGATAACTGTACCGGCTTTCCTGGCACAACCAACCCTCAGACCATCACCGAGGCAGCGGTTCCCTTTAATCAATACTCGCCGGATCAAAACAAGATACGATTCAAGATTCGTAACTCGAACCAGCAGTCCGCCGCCAGCGATGTTTACAATGTTAACATCTCACCTGCCGAGCATACCTCGACACCGACCAGCACACCGACCCTAACCCCGACCTGGTATATCCCGGATACAGCCACTCCGACCGCATCACCGACTGGATTCGTTCCCTATACAGAGACTCCGACCAGCACGCCGACCATATCCCCCATCCCATCCAGCACACCGACCCACACACCGACCTTTACCGGGCAAGCTAGTAGAACCCCGACCAGCACGCCGACAGTAACGCCGAGTTATGTCCCTGATGAGCCTCCGTCTCCACCATACCTTGATCCAGAACCCCCCTTCACCAAGGGGATCTCCAACCTGATCACCTGGATAAGCGTTGGTCCTCAAGACCAGGTGCAGTACCTTGCGCAGTGCAGCAGGGATTACTTCCAGTCAATATACAAGCAAAGCAACTGGATAAGTTCAACCGGGTACAAGTTTGACGGGCTTGAGAGCGGTGTGGAGTACTTCTATCGCGTCAAGGCGAGGAATCTTGCCGGGGAAAGCCCCTATTCCAATGTGGAGAGCAGCATACAGGATGCGGAATTGCCGTTTATCTTGGCTGCCGGATACATGGACACGGTTATTACCACCCAACAGGGGGGGCTGCTTCAGCTTTGTGCGGTTGCCTATGACTCGCCACCGACTAGCCGTATCCAGTCCTTGGAGCTTTTTTACGATCAGACTTCCACTGGTATATTCCTGCGCGATGATGGTCAAGGTGGCGATGCGGTTGCCAATGATATGATCTATACTTTCCAGGCGAACATCCCGCCTGGCGTGCCTCCAATGGATATATTGCTCACCTTGCAGGCTTCTGACCTGGTGGCTAATCGAAGTGCCGAATGGCCATATCTGACTATATTCCAGTCCGCGCAAGGTCAAGGCAGCCAGGTAGAGAGCTTGGCTACATCTCTTGAGCCGGCGGTTCCGAGCTGGGAGACAGAGGCTGCGCGGACAACTAAGGGGACATATAATCCTTACGCACCGATTATAAAGCTCGCTGGCTATATGACCACCCATATCAGCCAACAATCCGGCGGCTCCTTCTATCTGGTCGCATGGGTAACAGATCCACAGGGTGTGCAAGATATCCGTTGGGTGCAGGTATTCCTTCAGGGAATGCCGACCGGCGTTTATCTTTACGATAACGGAACCAATGGAGATTTCGCAGCCGGGGATGGCTTCTATACGCTTTTTGTTCAGGGCATAGCTCCTGGGATACAACCGCAGAGCATCCTGCTTGAACTTCAAGCCATAGATAGCGCTGGCAATACGAGCCAGCTCTGGCCTTACCTGTCTATCCTCGAAGGTGGCGAGAACAGGCGACCATCGGCATATATAACATCCCCCAACGATGGAGAGATATTTGATAGCGGAAGCCAGGTGCGCATTGCTGGATATGGAGTCGATCCTGAAGATGGAAACCTACCGCCGAGCAACCTCTCCTGGACATCCAGCCTTGATGGATTCCTGGGCAACGGCAACGAGTTGTATAAATATCTATCGGATGGGGATCATGTAATTACCCTCCAGGTTATCGATAGCCAGGGAGCGCAAGGGTCTGATTGGGTGGCAATCACCGTGGGAACTCCCTCGCCACAGGATCCGGTTGCTAGTGCCAGTGCAGATCCGACCTCCGGGCAGGTTCCTTTGACCGTGCAGTTTTACGGCTCTGCATCAGGTGGTACTCCGCCATACTCATACTCATGGAACTTCGGCGACGGATCGGCGACAAGTACACAGCAGAATCCGCAACATACCTATACGAGCACTGGCAGCTTCAATGCGGTTCTTACCGTTACCGACAGCACACAACGAAGCGATACAGACTCACTGATCATCACCGTAACCGACACTCCCAACACTCCCCCGACGGTCAATATACTACAGCCGAACGATGGCGCTACCTTCGAGTATGGACAGGACATCACCTTCATCGGCGAGGGGAACGATGCTGAAGATGGTGCCTTGAGCGGCGATTCGCTGGTCTGGCGCTCCAATATCGATGGGGAGATCGGCAGTGGAACCAGCTTCTCGACCAGCAGCCTTTCTGCCAATACACACATAATCACGCTCACCGGCACTGATAGCGAGGGCGCTACCGATACGGACAGCATAAGCATAAACATAATAATTACTGGCAATGTCCAGTACCATGAGGTTAGCTATCCCGCCTATGGCGAAGTACAATCGACCGTCGGTCTGGTAAATGTAAGGGTAGGTGATAAGATAAAGTGGGAGTGGTATCTTTATGTCGGCGGCAACCTGGAGTTCTATAACAGCGCAAGCGATATCTTCAACCAGAACTACGACCAGGTGGAGGTATGGTCAAAGCTGACCGGCATGACATCAGGGCAAGCTGGAGAGGTATGGATCTACTTTAATGATGTGGAGGCTTCCTCGTTCAGAAGAACCTGGGAGATTGAGTAGCGTATAACCGCGAGCAATGCTGCCTTGAAATAATCAAACGAAGATTCCACCCCAGAGCTTATGATTCTTATGTTCAATTAATGTGCAAGCAATTAGTTGAGCAATCCGGCTTGCGAACTCTGGCATCTCCATCCAATCCTTCAATACTAAAATATCAGAATAATAACTGCTATTGTCATCAGGCTGTATCTGAAAATAACTAAAATTTGAGGAATTGTTGACAACTTTGTTCACAAATATAGCATATCGATAATGATCCAATAAAGAACTTTTTACAGGAATACTACCCTCGAACCAGGCATCGAAGGTTATTTCACGAATATCGTTAATAGTAAAAGATGGAATATCTTTTCTATGCAAGATCGCAGAAGCGCTGATTACGGAGTCGCAAAAAAACAGGTCGATACCCTTCTTCTCTCGGATATAATCGATTAGCAAAGCGACCTCCTCTGCAAGAAGCGACCTGGCATAAAAAGGCATGTACCACTTCGTTCGCTCAGGAGGGTGGATAATCGATTCCTTCAATAGATGGGTCTTGAACCTGTCGCTTTTTATCGGCTCGGAATCATCATCGATGATTGCGATCAGCTCAACATCGCAATGGCTGGCAAGCTCATCCAGTAGCCTAAAAGTAAACTTTTTTGGTTTATATGATAATGCAAGCACCCGCAAACGATGATTCTGAATATAATCCTTTGCCTGGGAGAGAGAGAATTCATCCTTGATCATAGACATAATATCTTTATCCTCATTGGAATATAAGGGATAATAGCGGTTTCTTTTATACAATAATTGCGGCGTCCTTTGGTAAGCGTTAAAGAAGGCGTAGAGATGACTTAGCTCCCCTCGTAATCCGGCGATGAACAAGGCTTTGATGCTCTGAGGGAGCACTTTTTTGATCAATGTTTTATATGACAGGTTTCTCCAGGTGAAAAGATAACTATTCCTATTATGTGTATCAGCATATTCCCTTGTCTTGCTTGTTTTGACAATGGTTTCATGATGCAGGTGTATCGCTCTGGAGGCAGGTACGACAACCGATTCGTAACCAGCCTTCCATGCGCTGTAACAAAGGTCGATGTCCTCCCAGGTGCCTGGTGAATATGCCTTCCAGAAACCACCCAATGTTGTGTATAGCTCTTTCTTGAATGCTAATGCACCGCCAATACAATAGATAGTATAGTTATTTATCGAGCTGATGAAGTCCAGTCCCGGCACCTCTGCTTGATTCCAGGTATAGAACCTGCCATTTGCTAGATGGCCAAATGATACCCCCCATTGTAAACGCTTACCATCTTGATCGAGCAGAATTGGCGAGGCAAAGCCTACATATTGATGGTTAAAAAGTGTTTCAACAAGCGGGGCAAGGAAGCCTTTTTCGACCAGGCAATCGCTATTCAGAAGCACAATGACCTCGCCCTTTGCCGCCCTTATTCCGCGATCAGCAGATAAAAGATAACCTTGATTGACCTCGTTGAGTATAAGCCTCACACCTGGATAGGTTCTTCTGATGAACCCAACGCTATTATCGGTGCTGGCATCGTCAACAACGATGATCTCATTGTCTGCTTTCAAAACACCATCTGCTTGTCGAAGGCTCTTGAGGCAGCGCTCGATGACACCGGTTGATATGCCATTATAGTTTGGGATCACGAAACTTATTGAGCCTATACAATCTACGCTAGGTGGCGGTATTTGGGGTACTGGGCTTTGGCTAAAGCTTTTCCTTCTCAAGGCGATGATAATCTCCACGCCGCCCAAAGCTACTAGCAGAAAGATGAAGAGTATTACTGAGATCAATGATAACAAAATTCCCGGCAGATGCGATTTGCTTAGAATTGCCAGGCATCCAATGCCAGGTTTATAGCGATGCCAGCGGCTACGACTTAGAACCAAAAGCTCCCTAGCATCGGCAGATAGTATTAGACTATATTTAATCGGGCTTAAGCCGCTGTTAGCACTGAAGGCGATCGCATCGAAATTTCGGTTGCGAAGTTCTCGTAAATAGCTGGAGAAAGGTTTAAGCTTAAGAAAGCTTGGAGGTTTGGGATATGCCTTATCCAGGATACCTTTTTCAATGAACAATGGAGCCTGTAAAGGATCTGTAATGCCATAGATCTCACGATCAGGATATAAATCTCGCAAAGCTTGAGTCAGCAGGCATATATCATCGGCATTGCTGGCATCAGGGATCAGGATCTTTTTATGCGTATTGAACTTGCCCTTGCCCATAACCGTACAATAGGTTAGTTTGATTTTTTTAGCCGATATCCTAATGTATTATCGGTTTTAGCACAAATTTTCTAGTGCATTACCAGGCTTTGATATATGCGAGTATTATTTCTAAATCCTCCGTTTCACCCGCGCTACTCGAGGTCGCAGCGCAGCCCGGCGGTTACCAAGTCCGGGACCCTCTACTGGCCTGCCTGGCTGGCACACGCCGCCGGCGTGCTGATTGAGGATGGCTTTGAGGTGGACCTGATCGATGCCCCTGCAAGCGGTAAGAGCCTAGAGCAGCTAAGGGAACGGATTGTTGGTTTTGATCCCCGCCTGGTCGTGCTCGACACCTCAACCCCGAGCATCTACAACGATATCGCTGTGGCGAAGACAATCAAGAGCTGGCTGCCTGAATGCACGGTTATGCTTGTGGGAACGCATGCCAGCGCACTGCCTGAAGATACCATGCAGTCCTCTTTAAGCATCGACCTTATCGCCATCGGCGAGTACGACCACACGGTCAGGGATGTGGCACGGATGCTGCGCGATAAGGGAAATGAGTCGGACTGGTCAATGGTTCCCGGACTCTGTTATCGGGAGGGGAGAAATCTTCAAAGGAGCAAGCCGAGAGGATTGATCGAGGATCTGGACAGCCTGCCTATGGTTTCTGTTACCTACAAGCGCTTCTTGGACATGTACGATTATTTCAATCCCAACGCGCTCTATCCGATGGTTACCATCATGAGCGGACGTGGATGTCCGAACAGGTGCACCTTCTGCTTGTATCCCCAGACCATGACCGGCAGGCGGCTCCGCTTGCGCAGCTCGCAAAATGTGGTCGCCGAGATGGCTTACATAAAGGAGAACTTCAGCGGAGTAAAGTCGATCTTCTTCGAGGATGACACCTTAACCGCCGACAGGGATTGGCTTCACCAGACCTGTCGCTTGATCATGCAAGAGAAGATAGGAATCCCCTGGACTGCCAATGCCCGCATCGATATGGACCTGGAGTCCCTTGAGGTGATGAAACGAGCCGGTTGTCGCCTATTATGTGTCGGCTTCGAGTCTGGCAACCAGCAACTGCTCGACAATGTGAACAAGGGCACAACGCTCGAAATGATGGAGAGCTTTGCTAAAAGAGCCAAGAGTGCGGGCATAATGATCCACGGCTGTTTCATGGCTGGATTGCCTGGAGAGACAAGAGAAACCCTGCAGCAGACATTGCAACTTGCGCTGAGATTGAAGCCGGACACCGCTCAATTTTTCCCCATAATGGTCTATCCTGGCACCGAGGCTTATCGCTGGTATGAAGAGCGCGGTTATCTATCTACCACCGATTTTTCCAAGTGGGTAACCAAAGGCGGTCTGCACAACAGCGTGGTCAATACCGAAGCCCTAAGCGCCAGGGATCTGGTACAGTGGTGCGATTATGCTCGGCGATGCTTCTATCTTCGCCCCGCATACTTGATATACAAAGGATGGCAGGTTATCAGGTCTCCGAATGAGCTTCGACGCAACCTGAGGGCTGCAAAAAAACTGGTACGATATCTGATAAGAGGCAGCGATGTTTAAGAATATCCCCAGGTTCAAGTATTTCATCATCGCTTTGCTTGTATCAAGCGACCTTATAGCCTTGCTGTCTTCCATGGCTATTGCATACTGGATTCGTTTCGGATCCGGGCTTTTCGAGACGCTGCCGGATACGAAGTTATTTCGTCTCCGCGAGCTTCCCTTCAGCGGGGCGACAGACCCGAAAGCCTACCTGATGCTTTCCTTATGGCTGATACCGGCCTGGCTATTTATCTTCGCATACTTTGGACTTTACGAGGAGCAGAGATACCGGCAGCGAGCCAATGCTTACTACAACCTGTTCAGAGCCGTATCGGTTGGGTTCTTCGTGCTTCTGGGTATTACATTCTTTTATCGCGTATTCAGCTTCTCACGGCTGGTAATGATCTTTTTCATAATATTCGATTTCATACTTACTGCCCTGTTAAGGATATTGATTCATACGATTGCCAGGAAGCTGCGCGCCAAGGGGTTTAACAACCGTCGTATGATCATCATTGGTAGCGGTCGCCTCGCTAGACTCGTCTATAAGGATATAATAAGCGACCCTGGATTGGGATATACCATCATTGGGGTTCTGGATGATAAATTGCGGACTGGAGAACGCGAAAAAGCAATGCAGGGCTTGGCTCCAAACCTGGGTAAGACATCTGATGTCAGGGAGATCATCTATCGCAACCAGGTGCATGAGGTCTTCATCTGCGACCCGGAGATGCACCATGATCGGGTGATGGATATCGTTAGCGATTGCGATGATATGAATGTCCGCATCAAGATAGCTGGCAGCCTCTTCGAGATGCTCACCCGCCGCGCCCCCGGATTACTCGTCTATGACGGGATACCGATAATCGAGCTGAAAGAGGGCAAAGTAAGCGGTTGGCAAATGGCTATCAAGCGCTTGATCGACATAGTGTTAGCCTCATTGCTGATCCTTATCACCCTGCCTGTATCCATTTTGGTTGCTATACTTATCAAGATCACCTCAAAGGGACCTGTCTTCTTCAGGCAAACGCGCATCGGCAAGGATGGGAAGCCTATACGCATCTACAAGTTCCGCTCCATGTACAAGGATACGCCGGAGTACGCGGTGGCGCCGAACAACCTGGTCGATAAGCGGATAACACCACTGGGCAGGATCTTGCGCAAGTGGAGCGTTGATGAGCTTCCACAACTGATCAATGTACTTAAAGGTGAGATGAGCATGGTGGGACCGAGACCGGAGATGCCCTTCTGGGTGGAAAAGTATAAGGAGTGGGAGAAGAAGCGGCTCAAGGTCAAGCCGGGGCTAACTGGCATGTGGCAGGTGCACGGAAGGAGCGATATCCCCTTGCAGGAGAACATCGAGTACGATCTTTACTATGTTCGCAACCAGTCGCTCTTATTGGATTTCAAGATCCTGCTCAAGACCATATTCGTGGTTGCATTCGGCAAGGGAGCGTACTAGTATTCGGAAAGACGATAGATGCGCAATAATCAAGATATCATTAGCGTTGTTATACCGAACTATAACGGCAGGCACCTGTTAGCCACCTGCCTTGATTCGGTGCTGGCACAAAAAAAGGTGCGCTTCGAGGTGATCCTGGTCGATGATTGCTCCACAGACGGCTCCGCTGAGTTCGTCAGGGAAAATTATCCGGGGGTGGAGGTTATCCGCAACGAGGAAAACATCGGCTTCTCCAAGTCGATCAACATCGGCATAATGAACGCCAGCGGCAGCTTTATTGCTACACTGAACAACGACACCGAGGTTGAACAAGACTGGCTTTTCGAGCTTTACCAGGCGCTAGAACAGGAGCCACAGGCAGCTATTGCAGCCTCCAAGATGCTCTTTTTCAACCAAAGGGACACGATTGACACGGCAGGCGATGCCTTCACTAACGCCGGATTCGCCTATAAAAGAGGCTACAAGCAAAGCGCTTCCGAGAACTTCAATGTCAAGGAGTTCGTTTTCTCAGCCTGTGCAGGGGCTGCGATGTTCAGATTTGAGCTTTTCGAGCGCATCGGCTACTTCGATGAGGACTTCTTCGCCTTCAACGAGGATGTTGACTTGTGCTTCAGGGCGCAACTGGCTGGCTTCAAGTGCATCTATGTCCCCACCGCCATTGTATATCATATAGTCAGGGCGACCTTCCGCGATGATGTCAGCGTCCCAATCTACTTGGGGTACAGGAACCAGGTGTGGACAATAGTTAAAAATATGCCTGGTCGATTGATCTTGCGATACCTTCATAACATAATGCTGCACCAGCTTATTGCTCTTATCTTCTGTACCCTAAAGGGGAATTTCAGCTCAATAATCAAGGCTCAGTATCACGCAATAAAAGGTATGCCTAAATTCCTGGAAAAAAGGAGAGCCATCCAGCAAAACAGGGTTGTGAGCGATAAGTATTTAATGTCCATCATCGATCGCCACTGGATACTTTCCATGACTCGACTGTCCACCGTATTTAGATGGATTGGCGGGAAGATAAATGGTTTTCTACAGGCACACCAGGCAAATCAAACAGATAAATGAATCATAATGCTTGCAGAATATACTAAAAAGGAGAAAGCGGATAATGAAGATCCACGAGTATCAAGCCAAGAAACTCATGCAAGCCTACGGTGTCCCCATTCCCAGAGGGATAGTAACCAACCATCCCGAAGCTGCTCGCCAGTTCGCCCAAGAACTCGGCAAGACGGTAGTGGTCAAGGCTCAGATCCACGCCGGGGGCAGAGGAAAAGGCGGCGGCGTTAAGCTAGCCAAGACACCGCAAGAAGCTTATGAGTATGCTAAGCAGATCATCGGCATGCAACTGGTTACCCCGCAGACCGGGGAGCAAGGCAGGAAGGTAAAGAAGGTTCTTGTTGAGGAAGGCTTGGAGATCAAGCGAGAGCTATATCTCGGAATGCTCATCGACAGGGCTTCCGAAAGGGTTATCGTCATGGGTAGCGAAGCCGGCGGCATGGAGATCGAGCAGATCGCAGCCACCAAGCCGGAGCTGATCATCAAGGAATGGATAGACCCGACAATCGGGTTCCCCACCTTCCAGGCGTACCGCCTCGCTTGCCGGCTAAATATTAGCGGTAAGGCTGCGATGAAAGCAGCCTCGCTTTTCACCAGCCTTTATAGACTCATGGAGGACAAGGACGCCTCACTAGCTGAGATAAACCCGCTGGTGGAGACCGAGCAAGGTGATATCATCGCCCTGGATGCCAAGATGAACTTCGATGATTCCGGGCTGCCGTTTCATCCTGAGATAGAGGAGCTGCGCGATGTCGATGAGGAGGAGCCGACCGAACTGGAGGCTTCCCAGGCTGACCTCTCCTATGTTAAAATGGACGGAAACATCGGCTGCATGGTCAACGGAGCCGGGCTAGCCATGGCAACGATGGATATCATCAAGTACTATGGAGGGGAGCCAGCCAACTTTCTCGACATCGGTGGCAGTGCAACAAAAGAGCGAGTAGCCAAGGCATTCCAGATCATCCTTAGCGATCCAGAGGTCAAGGCGATACTGATCAACATCTTTGGCGGCATCGTAAAGTGCGATATGGTTGCCGAGGGGATCATCGCCGCCGCCGAGGAGATGAAGGTGGATCGCCCAATGGTGGTAAGGCTGATCGGCACTAATGATGAAAGAGCAAATCAACTCTTAAACGGCTCATCGCTGAAGTTCCAGGTGGCAGGCAACATGGCACAAGCTGCCGAGATGGTGGTCAAAGCGACAAAGGAGGCATAAATAGATGAGCATCTTTATCGATAAAAATACAAGAGTACTCGTGCAAGGGCTTACTGGAGCCAACGGAACCTTCCACACCAAGACCATGATCGAATACGGCACAAATGTAGTGGCTGGGGTTACTCCAGGCAAGGGTGGAAGCACGCATCTCGATATACCGGTCTTCAATACGGTCAAAGAGGCGGTGGATGAGACCGGCGCAAATGCCAGCGTCATCTTCGTGCCTGCCAAATTCGCCCCGGAGGCGGTTATGGAGGCTGCCGAAGCAAAGATACCGCTTGTGGTGGTCATCACCGAGGGGATACCCGCCTTAAAGATGGTTAAGGTCAAGGATTACTGCACTAGGCGGGGAGTGCGCTTCATCGGACCAAACTGCCCCGGCATAATGTCTCCCGGACAGTCGAAGATCGGCATCATGCCTAACAAGATCTTCACCGAGGGACCTATCGGCGTCATATCCCGAAGCGGCACTCTCACCTACGAGGTGGTCTATCAGTTGACGGTGAACGGTCTGGGACAGACAACAACCATCGGCATCGGTGGCGATCCGATCATCGGAACCAATTTCATCGACTGCCTTGCTGAGTTCGAGAAGGATCCCAAGACCGAGGCAGTGGTGCTAATTGGCGAGATCGGCGGAACCGCCGAGGAAGAGGCTGCCGAGTGGATCAAGCGTAATATGAGCAAGCCAGTGGCTGCCTTCATTGCCGGACAGACCGCACCTAAGGGGAAGCGAATGGGGCATGCTGGCGCTATCATCTCCGGGGGCAAGGGCGGAGCTGCCGAGAAGATAAGCACACTGCGCCAGTGCGGGGTCGCCGTCTCTGATAGCCCTGCTACCGTCGGCGATATGGTAAAACAGATGATGAAATAACAAATAAATAAACTAACAGGGAAGGTTGGAGCTTGGTCCCATCTTCCCTGTTTTTATGATTGCGATATAGGTTTACAAATTCATTTTTTTATGTGATATTAAAGGCTAGGAAATTTATATTAGGCTTGGAAAGAAGGAGAACATAATGAAAGGCGTGTCTTCATTGATCAGAGTTAGTGGATTCATCGGTCTTGTTGGAATGGTTACGGTGGCGGTGCTCTGCCTCGCCATCATCCCTTCCAGTTCCTATTCACAGGATGCCAAGGGAACTTCATGGGCAGACAAGGTAAAAGCGGAAAAGGAAGCATACAAGGAGTCGCTCCAGAAATACAAGGAGGCTTACCGGAAGGCTATCGCCGATTGGCGCAACACCATCGAGTCTCGCAAGAAGGTACAAGAGCAAAAGAAAGAGCAGCAGAGACAGCAACTTGAAAAGCAGGTCGAGGAAAAGAAGATCGATAAGACCTGGGACGAGATAAAGAAGCAGGTACTCGATAATTGGGAGAAGACCAATATTGAAGAGTCCAGCATCTATATTACCGAGACCGATATCGCCGAGGACTTCATCGTCAAGACCGATATCGACAAGATGAACCAGAGCCTTCAGGTAATGGCTGTGGCTCGTGGCGATGACATCGAAAAAGCAAAGGAAGAGGTCAAAAACCGCGCCTTTGAGACCATTTTTCTCTACTATCTCACTGGCTTGAAGATAAAGGAGGGACACTACCTCAAGGATGTTTTTATCGCCAAGCACTATCCAAAGGATGAAAAGAGGGTAAAGGACTATTTTCTAAGAAATATTAAAATAGATGTGCTAACCGGCAGCTTGCTCACCGACAACAGTGCTTTTGCTGTAACAGCTATGGTGCTGCCAGTCGGCAAGCAGCTTGATAAGATGCTCCTTGAGCTTGATTATGAGGAACTTAAGCCAGAGGGTTACAAGGCAAAGAAAGCGGATCTCTCCCAGTACACACCGCAACCAAAGGTAGAAAAGTCAGCTCCCCTTGAGCCGACTCCAGAGCCTGAACCAGTCGGGGATACAGCCATGGCAACTAGACCAGGGGTAGAACCCACAAAGCGCAAACAAGAGGCAATCAAGCCAGAAGAAGAGGATAAGCCTATGAAACCACCAGAAGCTGAGGATGTCGCCTCCATCTCCACAAGCACCGAAAAAAAGCCCTCCTATTATACCACGATGGAAGTGATTAAGCCGGATATAAGCCATGAGCAAGCCACTGGGGGACCTTTCTTTGGCGTCATCATCGATGCTAGGGATATAGGCTTTGATTGGCGGAAGACCTTTGATATTTGCAGCGATGATATGGTGATCTACTCCAAGTTCGATCGTGGCACCAACGCCATCGCCAACCCGGACCTGGACTTCGTACAGTGGTACACCTCGCTTGAGCAAGCCAAGCAGGATGCAGCCGGGAAGAATTTTCTTGTTGTGAAGGCGCAATCTCCCCCGAAGGACGAGAGCAATGATCTTTACATCTCAAGTCAGGATGCGATGAAGATACTAAGCGCCAACACTAACTACAACTTCCTGCGCGAAAACGCGGTCTGCGTGGTTACCAGGTAGCTCGAATCCGCTTTGATGGTCTATGTCCTTTCGGTTTATCTCTAAGCCCCTTTAAGCCGGATTGCTTAAATCGATTGATCCATTTCTCTTGGAATCTGGAATATGGTGAGTTTCATAATAATGAAATGTAACTTCATTATGGCTGAACATGCAAATATGGCCAGCGATTCTGCTCCCATGCATAACCGCAGCGGTTGCCCATATTCAGCTCAAGAAGTATCTTAAGCGCTCCTTCCACGGCAGGTAAAGGTAGAAAAAGCGTGAAGACTCCATCGCCAGCAACTTCATCGCCCCCCAATCCAGCATCGTTAAGGTATAATCCCAAGGGGCTGCCCTGGTAAAACAGCTCGATAATACCATCCTTGCGCAGCGGATTGATGGCAATAACCTTAAGCAGAGATTCCCGATCAGCAATGACCTCAGAGTCCCAGTATCCACCGACAAATATACCCCCGCCAGAACAATCCAGGGTTACACAAACTTGAGTTGCCTCGGATGCAAGCATGGCACAGTTCAAGGCTGTAAGCTCAAAGCAATAAAACCCATCGCCTACCTGCTCAAAGACCTGCCTAGGTTCTATGGCAGTTTTCACCTGGTAAAGCTCGCCATCGAGGTACATTTTAATCTCATACATCAGGACTCCATAGTCGGGATCGATAAAGGCACCTGGATTCCAGCAAAGGCTGAACTTAGGGCAGCAGATAGTTCCACTTCCTTCTTCGATTATAAGCTGTGCATCTCCAACAATCTCTGGTGGCGTGTTATCCACGATAAAGTTTATCGAGATGGAATCACTTATATTCCCCGCCCTGTCTTGTGCCCAGATATATATGGAGTTCTCGCCTTGCGCAAAACCTGACAATACAGTTACATTTTCGTCTCCAATCCAGTTTCCCCCCGCGGAGCCTGAGAGGTCAACCCTATCCCAGTAGTATCCCTCTATGCCGGCGATATCATCATCAAAGGGCGTCCAGGCGACCTGGAACTCACCGCCGCTACAGGCTGCATTGCCATTTATGGTAATAATCGCATTCTGCCTGGGAAAAGGTGGCGCCTTGTCCCTGGTTATGGATGCGCTTCGAGGCTGGGTAGCGGTGTAAGGGCTGTTTTGTAGCCGACAATGCACCGTTATCTCAGGACCTGCCTCATCATCCTCGATCCCAATTATCATGTTGTAATCGTAAAGGCGCTGGCAGCGATAGCCATCCATTCCACTTATCCGATAGCAAACTGTATCTGCGTAGCCCTGGCTCCTTATGGTCAATTGGAGCGAGTCCTGGTTGGTGAACAGGCTAAGGTTCTCGGTAGCTTGGTTCATGGTCGGCACTGGATCTTGGAGGGCTATACCCATCAGGACAAGGGTTTCATCATGGTAAAGCCACCCGCTGTTGCTGCATGTCCACGAGTTTTGTTGTGGGCTTGTATCCTTTGCCTCCAGGTTCACTGTATATACTGCTCCCGGCACTAGGTGATCATCGCTGCTTACCTCGCCATCAGCGCGTAGATCGTCCCCCATTAGCTTAACATGATGAAATCCAACCTCCATAGGCAGAGGCAAGGAGTGTCCGTTTTGGGGATAAACGGTGGTTCTATGCGGTGCATTGATATCCTGTGCTCCAGCCTCCCACTCGAAGACCACTGCCACCTCGCTGCATAGCTCGGAAAGCGCATAGACCAGGTCGATATCCCTATCATCGGCTTGCCCTGCTGCGGGATAATACAGCATTACTCCAGGCACAGCCCTTAGATTGAAAGTTCCCATATTGGAGACCTGGTCATGATATTGACTAGTGCTGCGTGCCTGGCTTCCCGGTGCCTTGACTCGAATTCTCAACTCCGCTCTACCGATCAAATCATCGGCATCCGTATCCCAGGCAAAGCGATGCAAGATACCAGCAGGGGAGGAAGTAAGCTGATACAAGCCATCTCCACCTACCCCGACAGCAGCGGGAAACCATTGATTATGACCAATAAAACAATACTCCGGGTATATGAAACACAGATCGCTTTGCGCATCGACCAGCAGATAATCGATCAGCAGGGTACCGGTCACTGGATTCCCGCGAGGAGGCGCTACTGGCAAGGCGACCCCAGGGTCATCAGGGAGCATGGCGTCGATTCCCATCCTCGACAGGTATGCCCGGGACGCAGTGCCGTTGCCAATGAAGATCATGTCCCTTAATCCATCGCCGTCCAGATCGGTGATATCTAAGCCGACAGAGGCAACCTCCGCTTCGCCTTTGAATATACTCGGCTCTGACAGCTCTCCACCATGGTTGAAGATTATAGTATCCCCAGTAGCGGTGGCAGCGATGATGTCGAGGAAGCCGTTGTTGTCCATATCATCGCAAGTTATTCTCTCGGGCATAATCTGCTGGATAGTCCAGGCTGGCTTCCCTGATAACATGCCTTGTTGGTTCAGATGGACACTTATGCTATCCCCCTGTCCAATCACCGCATCGAGCCAGCCATCGCCATCTATATCGCTGGCGGCAATATCCTTTAATGCATCAAAGGGAAGTTCTTGTAGTACCTCGCTCGGCTCAGCAAAAGGCTTGATGACCGCCACCCCAGCATCATAACCAGCCAACAATTCCAGCACGCCATCATTATCTATATCATTACTCACTAGAGCTACAATTCCAGCTCCACCCATATCGATTCGCCAGTGCTCCCTGGGCGCTGATGGCAGGTAATGCCAATCGAGGATGCTTATGCTCGTATTGCAGCAGCTTCGAGAAGCCAAAGCGAGGTCTTCATAGCCATCGCCAGTGAAGTCAGCCGCTAACGCAGCATAGCAGGTGGTCGCCAACTCGGAACGCCATATTTCGATTAACTCAGGTGCAAACCCCCTATCATTTAGGCTGTACAGATAGTCAAAGTCATCTACAGTACCGACAAAAAGATTTATTCCCCCTTGCTGCGCTATGTTTCCAACTTCTATTACGCTTATCACCCCCGGATTTCCTAGATAAATCGGCTCAGAGAAGAGGTCTCGATACAGGTTCAGTCCTTGTTTCGCTCCGGCGACAATAAACTCGCTGCCTGGCTCACCATCCGACTCAAAAACTGCCATATCAACTGCATCTGTGGTTACGGGGCTAAACCAATCAGGCGTAGATGAAAAAATGAGAGAAAGGTTCTTGAAAAGCAAGCACGGTGCTGAAGTTACCGACAGAAATATCTCGGGCGTATTATCTCCGCTGATATCTGCCACATCGAGATTAGTCGCCCCCATGTAGGCATCCTCTGTCTGCCAATCCGGCTCCCTGGAGATGCTCCCCTTATTCAAGTAAACCCGTAGCCTTTTGTCCATTCCCAGTGTAATGATATCCAGCCTTGCATTTAGATCCACATCAGCTAATTCAATGCGCAGATCACCCTGGTTGAAATCAGGGATCCAGGATTGGCTATTATCCAGACCATCACCGACATTCAAATAAAGAACCGGCGGGGAATTAGCATAAGAATAGACCGCATCGAGCGCACCATCAAGGTTCACATCACCCAAAGCAACGCAAGTCGAGGTATCCTCGGCAAGCGAATGCCAACTCTCAATACCGGGAAATCCTTGTGGATCCATATAGAAGGCGATATCAGAAGGAGTACCGTTGACTGAGCATACTAGATCCGCATATCCATCCGAGTTTAGATCTCCTGCAACTATTGAGGTCGTATTATAGTACTCGATGGTTGAAAAATCCGGCGTTGAATTATAACTGCCGCCCTGATTCAGGTGGATTTCCAGGGGACTGTTGTAACCACCAAAGGCGAGATCGATATAGCCATCGCCGTTGAAATCCCCAGCGGTAACTGTGGTAGTCTGTCTTGCATGGAAGGAAGCCCATACAGGCGAGCGTTCTAAATAAGGAGCGCCAAGCTCGTTCACATTGCGGAAAAGAAGATTCTGACCATCAGCAGCGATAGCAAGATCCATATCGCCATCGAGATCATAGTCGATGAATATGCCTTGGTAGCTTCTGGTAGTA
Organism: uncultured bacterium; assembly: GCA_964448115.1. Lineage (GTDB taxonomy): Bacteria > CAYUVA01 > CAYUVA01 > CAYUVA01 > CAYUVA01 > CAYUVA01. The sequence goes on along the minus strand of CAYUVA010000006.1, from coordinate 12,076 downwards.
GCAATGGACTCCCATACCGGGATCGGGTGCGGTTCTCCCTCATGGCTCAAGAAAAGGTAACTCTTCGCATCAAGATTCAATAATGCGATATCAAGGTCTCCATCATTGTCCACATCCGCCAGTGCCATGTCCTTAGTTTGAAAAGAGGTTGGATTTATTGATATTCCCTCGCTAAAAAAGTGGTCTTGAGGATATGCGTTGAGTGATAACAAGATCAGCGAGATAGTCGCAATGACCAAGTATCTTTGCACTTACAACCCTTATATGAATGCCAGTTGAACTAACTTAAGACTGACTAAAGCCTAAAAAAAGGGCGCCTGGTGGAGGCGCCCCTGATGGTTTTCATTGTCTCTATGCAGGCTTTAGCTTCTATTCAAATATCCTGCGTCTCTTGGTGAAGTAAAGCAGGATGCCAGCGAACAGCAAGCTCAGCATCACAATACCCCACTCGGTGAGGGTTGGTATCATCGGGGTCTCGGGCAGGTCAACCAGTATCCTGATATCCTCGCAATATCCATACGGGCATACCGGATCCGGCAGCGGCTCCTGATTTAGTACATTGTCCCAGGCAACGCTGAAGAACATGTACTCACCGCTGCGGTTCTTGGTGTCGAAGACCGCCATAGTGGAGTAGAACTTGATCGGCTCATCATCGAGATCCTTATAGATCTCCCATCCCTGATAGTTGTAGTTGTAGTACAGTATGGCGTGGTGGAACCCACTGCCTGGTACTGGATCATAGACAGAGATCGGTATCTCTACGAACCTTGTGGTAACCGTCTCGCCCTCCTCGTAGCCATAGCATGAGGAATCAGGTGGATCCGCATCCTGGATAGATGACTCGACATTAGACCAGCCGCTCTCGGCGCCCGGATCCTCGATGCCTTGATGTCTATCCTTGACCCTGTAATAGTACCGTACTCTGGAGGTCAGACCGGTAAAGGTGAACTGGAGATCAGAGATCCAGCCTGAGTTGAACTCAGCGGAGAGGAACGACTCGTTCTGATCGCACTCTGCATAGTACTCCAGGTTGATATCAGGCTCTGTCCAGTAAATCGTGTTATAAGTGCCCTTGGTGAAGATCGGCTCATCAAGCAGCTCAGGCGGCACCGCTGGGGTCATGGTGGCTGTCGGGGTCATAGTCGGGGTCTGGGTTATCGTTGGTGTGTTGGTAGGGGTACTGGTCGGGGTGCTGCTCGGGGTACTGGTCGGCGTGTCGGTCGGGGTATTGGTTGGAGTCATTGATGGAGTAGCGGTACTTGTTGGTGTTTGTGTCGGGGTGGCGGTCTCTACTATGACCGATACATAGTAGTATGCGTCATGCCCCCACGCCAGGTTGCCCGGTCTCGGCTTGACCTGAACCAGGTAATCCTGATCTGCATCGGACTGGTACTCGATATAGTTAGGTCCGATAGAATCATCTTCGGCTAGCAAGGTAACCGTCTCATCGTAGAGGGCTAGATAGGTATCCGCTATCGAGCCTACCGGGATGATGGTCTCCACCTTGATGGTATCGAGATCGTTAGCGGTGAAGATGTGCCAATCTTCATCGACATTAGGCGGTTCGTTGTAGCAGAAGTAGTGAAGCACTAGTGAACCATCTACATCGATCGGTCGGGCAGACATTGGCATATCATCCGGCGGCGGTGGCCACTCGCCGGGATCATCAATGAAGCACGGCGTGTTGGTCGGCGTCGAGGTCGGAGTAGCGGTAACCACCACTATCTGGATATTGTAGTCTCTGTAACCCTGACCGCCTTGCATGTTCGGTGGCCAGTAGTTGGCTGCGTCGATGAGGATGTACATGTCGCCGGTAAAGGTGCTCTCGTGGATGATAAGCTCAGCATGATCGTACTCGTTTAAGCCCGGAGTCGGTGTGGCATTAGGCTTGTCATTCTGAGCCTCCCTGAACAGGGTCAGGTTGTAATCGTACAGATACAGCTTGGTGTCTATAAGCGAACCAAGATAGCTGGTCCAGACATGGAAGGTATCGTACTTACCAATGGTAAGCAGATGCCAATCCTCATCGAGAGCATCGCAGAAGAAGCGCTCGATCGGGGTACCATCGCTCATTATGGCATTCGCCAGAGTATAGTTGTTATCAACCTCGAGCGGATCATCCCACTCGCAGGGCGTGCCGGTCGGAGTCATGGTCGGGGTGCCAGTCGGTGTACTGGTCGGAGTGCTTGTCGGCGTGCTTGATGGCGTGTGGGTCGGAGAATTGGTCGGGGTGCTCGATGGGGTGTTTGTTGGCGTATTGGTCGGGGTGCTCGATGGAGTTGAGGTCGGGGTGGCGGTTCTCAGGTTAACATGCAAAGTATAGTTGGAATCATGTCCCCAGAAGCCCTGGTTGAGTGGCATCACCTTGGCATAGTAGAAGGCTGCCGAGTAAGTGAACTCGTAGTCAACGCTGGTCGGTGCGCCATCAACATCGCTCGCCAACACATTCTCGACCAGGTGGTCATACAGGTAAAGTATAGTGTCGCAGTTGCTGCCCAGGTTGTCAGTCCATAAGGTTACGCTGTCGTACATGGAAGCCTCGAACTTGATCCAGTCAGGATCGAAGCCGTGGCAGAAGTAATGCAGCGTGCCAGTACCATCGACTGGGTGCTCAAAGGCTACCGTGGCATTATCATCGCCCGGGAATGTCTCATATATATCATCGAACCAGCACGGCGTGTTGGTCGGTGTAGCGGTCGGCGTTGCAGTGTAGATGACAGCCTGGATATTGTAATCGCGAATACCCTGCCCACCCTGGAGATATGGCGGCATGTATTCTTCTACATCAATGGCTATGTAATAAAAGTCGCTGCCCGTGTATGTTTGCGGGATCTCGAAGTTATAGATCTCATCCGATTTCCAGTTCTGTCCTGGTCTGCCAGTGCCGGTGCCTTCCTCATCAGCCAGTACAAAGAGATCCTTGTCGTACAGGTAGAGGTGATCATTCACCAGTTCACCGATATAGGAAGTCCAGATGAAGACATGATCGTATTGATTCGCCTGGAACTTGAACCAATCCTCGTCGGTGTCGCTGCAGAAGAAGTTCTCGTAGATGGCTCCGGTCATGTTCTCGAAGTCGAATGAGACCGCATTAGCAGCATCATCATCCCCCGGTGGGAAATCTCTTGGATCATCGAACCAGCACGGCGTATTAGTTGGCGTGTTGGTTGGTGTACTAGTTGGCGAATTAGTCGGTGTGCTGGATGGTGTACTGCTCGGAGTCATGGTCGGCGAGTTGGTCGGCGTGCTGCTTGGTGTGCTGGATGGCGTATTGCTTGGTGTACTGGATGGTGTTGCCGTGCTCGTTGGTGTGCTGGATGGCGTCATGGTCGGCGATTCGGTTGGGGTCATGGTTGGTGAAGATGTAGCAGTGTCGGTTGGAGTTAATGTCGGGGTCATGGTCGGTGTATGCGTATCGGTCTGGGTTGGGGTGGTGCTTGGTGTCATCGAAGGAGTGAGCGTCGGTGTCTGGCTTGGGGTTGCGCTTGGTGTAATGGTTGGTGTATTGGATGCAGTATGGGTCGGCAATGCAGTCTGCGTGTTGGTCGGCGTTAAGGTTACCGTCGGAGTAAGTGTCGGTGTATTGGTCTCGGTTGCGGTTGGCGTTCCGGTCGCAGTCGGCGTACTGGTAGGCTCAAAGCGGTTGGCCTGGATATTGTAGTAGGCATCTTCACCCCAGCCCGAGGTCGCCGGCTCCACGAGCACGAAGTAATCGCCGCCGCCAACCTCTGCGGTAATAGCACTGGCTCGCCAATCAGGATCCGGCGGCGGCCGGTTAGGATCGTTGTCATTGAAGGCTAGTGGTATCGGATCCAGATCATAGCCCGGTCCACCACTCCCTGGCGGCACATAGGTCGCCGCGTACAGGTATATAATAGTATCTGCCGTGGGTCCCAACTGCGAGGTGGTTACCGTTATCGTCCAGTTGGAATCTATATAAACATAGAAGTAGTCCTTATCCTTCGGCGACCAGGAGCAGATATAGTGTTGCTCCGTATCACCATCGACAGGCAGCGAAGCTATCGAACCATAAGTAGTATCATCGAATGGCTCGGTGAAATCTACATCTGAGCATGGCGTATCGGTAGGAGTCATAGTTGGGGTGTTGCTCGGAGTACGGGTCGGGGTACGAGTCGGGGTACGAGATGGAGTATGCGTCGGAGTACCAGATGGGGTGTTGCTTGGAGTGCGAGTCGGGGTCATCGTGCTGGTCGGAGTGCGAGTCGGAGTGCGAGTCGGGGTCATGCTCGGAGTGTTGCTCGGAGTATTACTCGGAGTGGCACTCGGTGTGTTGGTCGGAGTGCGGGTCGGGGTGCGAGTCGGGGTTGGAGTATTAGTATAGGTGTTGGTTGGAGTACGGGTCGGGGTCCGGGTCGGAGTACGGGTCGGGGTCATGCTCGGAGTGTTGCTCGGGGTGTTGGTCGGGGTACGAGTCGGGGTACGCGTTGGAGTATAGGTAGCTGTCGGGGTACGGGTCGGAGTATTGGTTGGGGTGTTTGTATAAGTATTGGTGGGGGTGCGAGTCGGGGTACGAGTATAGGTGTTGGTGGGGGTGCGAGTCGGAGTATAAGTCGCGGTCGGAGTGCGGGTTGGGGTTCTACTTGGAGTTCGGGTTGGAGTTGCGCTTGGAGTCCTAGTCGGGGTGCGAGTCGGGGTGCTCGTATAGGTGTTGGTCGGAGTACGAGTCGGGGTATAGGTGGCGGTCGGAGTGCGAGTCGGGGTGCGGGTCGGGGTATAGGTCGCAGTCGGGGTGCGAGTCGGAGTCCGGGTCGGAGTACGAGTCGGTGTATAGGTAGCGGTCGGAGTGCGAGTCGGAGTCCGGGTCGGGGTATAGGTCGCAGTTGGGGTACGAGTTGGAGTGCGGGTTGGGGTACGAGTCGGAGTGCGGGTCGGAGTGGCTGTATGCCAGTAGCCATGTAACTCCCAATAGTAATCCTGGCTGCTTATCCATGTCCAGTTCGAGCCTATATACGCCCATCGAGAACCGTTCGTATAACCATCAGTATGATACCACCAATAAATACCATTAGGACATGTATTATCTGCATCGATAACCACACAATACCAAGGACCGGCTAGGTTCTGCGATGGATCTGGGTTCGGATTACCATTGTTGAAATATGCAGAGATGGTGCCTGTCCAATAATTGAAACTAGGATCCCCAGCAGGCCAAAGGTAGTACCCGATACCGGTTGCAGCTCCTACAGTGCTCTCTGTCGCACCCATGTGATTTATGGATAAATAGTAATAGTCCTCGGTCGTGCTCTCCCTGGAGAGAGCGACAACCCAGTTCGTAACCAAAGCTCCCTGCGCTTGATCTACCTTGAAGGATGAAGCCTTTGGGGCACCATCGCAGACATTATTATAGGATATCCAGGAGGCTCCTGCGTTCATGGTGCTCCAAAGCAATAGATTCTGCTTGGCATCGCTGGCTGTCCTGGCTGCATCCTTGGAGTCAATGACATCGATCCCAAAATCCGGTCCTGTGGCTGGAAATACAAACAGGTCCTCCAACTCCACATTGTTATATTGATACTGAAGCATCCCATCAGCCGATTGGTACTCTGGGTTCAGAGCTAAAGGCTTATTAGTGCTAAGGATCACCTCTGAAGCCTTTGGGTGAGGCAAATAGGGTCGTTCCACTGGTTTTACGACCTGGGCAGCCTCTTCATCTTGGTCAGCTATTGATAACCCCGGAATAACCAGTAGGCATGCTAACAGTAAAAAAAGGATATTTGTTTGCGGTTTCTTTGATCTCATAATAGTCCTCGCCTTATATAAGATGCATGGATGAAAACCATCCGCTACGCCCTTGCTCATTAATGTAATACCTTTCCCATCATTTGTCAATGATAAATTTGTCCATGACTAACTTTAGCAACTTTCGTGCCATTGTACAAGGGGCAATGATCAGAAAAATTGATCTGTCTTGATCCGTAGATCTTCAAGTAAATGGGGATTTTGTAAAAAATATTTTATGTCCAAGCATCTTTGAATCCAGTTAAATTTTCGTAATCATTGACAATTTTTGTAATTTCACCTTCTATTATTTGTCTTGTATGGAGGCTTCCTTGAGGGAGATGTTGTATCGGGCAAGATAATAGATTCCCAGTAGAGTTATGGGCAGATACTGTGCTGCATGTAGAACGATAGCATACCCAGCAGCGGTGGAGGCTGTTACCCCGAATAAAGCCATGGTCTTTTTACAGGAGAACTCGAAGGTGCCGACGAATCCAGGCGCTGCCGGGATCATGATCACCAGATTTACCACTGCCAGCACCATCAGGTTTTTACCTAATCCCAATCCTTCGAGCCCCATCGCCTGGGCGGTAAAGAAATACATGATCCCCTCGCAGCTCCAGGCGGCTAGGGATAACAGGGCTACCAGCACTAGATTGCCCCCGGATCTTAGTACCGTTAATCCGCTTAAGAACCTTTGCAAAATGTGGTTGACAAGATCCTCTATTTTATTAGGGAGCAGTCTGCTGAGCCAATCTATTAAATTTTTTGTTTTTTTCTCAAAAAATATAAGCGCAAAGAAAAATGCCAGTGCGCCGATAAAAATGATGCTGGTGATGATAAGTGTATAGTCTAAAAACCGCCACGAGGTACTTGCTGACTTGCTGAATAAAGCCATGGTGGCAAGTAAGATGGCGATCATGGTCAATCCATCGAAGATACGTTCTATGATTATGGTTGCGAATGAGGCGCTGCGGCTTACACCCTCTCTAACGCCCGATACATAGGCGCGAACGAACTCACCCATCCGCAGGGGGAGGATATTATTGGTGGCATAACCGATGATAACCGACGGGAACAAACGAACGGGATTTATCCGCTTAACTGGGTGCAGAAGAATGCTCCAGCGCAGGGAACGAACTACCATGGATAAAAAATATACAACCACTGAAGCAATTAGCCATGAGAGTCTAACGCCCACCAGGGCTTCGAGCATCTCGTGCCACTTGACATTGTGCAGGGCAAGATACAGGAATACGCCGCTTATGAGAACACCGGCTATTGTCTTGACCACCGATTTCACGACATGAATTCTTTATTCCACAAGTTAAGGCTTTTATAACATAAGGTTCATTAGTTCAAGACTTGGGTGTTTTGACTTTATGCTCAATTTATTGACCACCACAATACTCTTTTTTTTTTCTAGTGCTTGACCTATCGATGAATGAATGGTAAATTTCGATATAAATTAGCATGAATAAAGAAACTCGGGGATATTGTTATGGAGGGAAGGCATACTCTGAACCCTGGAGATTGCGTGGTGTTGTTCTCTGGGGGGGCGGATTCGACCTTATCAGCGATAAAACTTCTCGATGATCATCGGAAAGTGCACCTTGTTTCTTACGAGCACTTCGGCATGGCAGGGTTAAAAAAAATAGAGATCCGGGTGAAAAGGATGATGGAAAAGTTCCCCGATCGCTTTATATATCACTTCGAGGATATGAATGATATCTACAAGCGCATTCACTTCAAGGGTTTCTGGGGAGACTGTAAGAAATTCGGATATTACTGGATGTGTACCACTCACCTTTGCATGGGGTGCAAGCTGGGCATGTTCACCCTTGGATTACGCTATTGCCTGCAAAATAATATAAAATATATCGCCGCTGGTGCCAGCAAGTCGCAGGCATTTTTTCCTGAGCAGAAGCCGGAGATAATGCAGGCTCTGGGCGATTTCTTAGCAGAATATGATGTAAAATATATCTCCCCGGTCTATGATGTTGATGATGCTAATAAGCATCTCTATGAGATGGGAATTAGCGATTCGCTGAAATATAGCGACATTTTCAGCCATTTTCGCACCCAGCCATACTGTTTTTTAGGCTGGCCTACCCAGCTATCTGGTAGAGCCATTCTCTGGAAGGGAAACTGGATTACATTGTATGGCGAGAAGGCTTCAATGAAAGCGTGCCTGAAGTACTTGACTGCCAAGTTCGATGTAACTCGCCGCTATCTGGAGAATGCCCTGAATCAATCCCCGGCTTAAGCTGTTGAAATTCAAGATTTGTTAAGCCAAAACCAAGGTTAAGATCCCTAAAATCCATCAAATCCACTTGCTTATTTTACCGTTACACCTAATTTGAACTTTTAAATAATACTGATATAAAATTGTTTCTGCCCCTGTTTCATGGCAGGGTTGGCTTATGATGCTTTTGTTCTTTCATAATTAGAAAAATACCTAAAGGAACTCCTTGCCGATCTAAGCGTTTAAAGCGGGGATGTAGCTCAGCGGGAGAGCGCCACCTTCGCAAGGTGGAAGTCGGGGGTTCGAGTCCCCTCATCTCCATAAAATATCAATAGAAAGGAGACGAGATCCAATAAATAAGGGTCTTTATTATATTGATGGGAAAAAGCTTCACCGAACACCTTGAGGAGATCCTTCCGAAGTTCAAGGGAATAAAGACTATAGTGGTCGGGGATCTCATGACCGATAAGTACTTGTGGGCAGATGGCGCCCGCCTATCTACCGAGGCTCCAGTGCAGGTAGTGAAGATCCACTTCGAGGAATACTATATAGGCGGTGCAGCTAACATCGGATTAAACTGCAAGGTTCTGGGCGCTGATGTTCAACTTTGTGGACTTATCGGATTCGATGACGCGGCTCACTACTTCCGTAAGGAGGTGCTCAAGACCGGCATTGGCACTGCCGGCATCTTCCCCTCCAACCATAGACCGACCACCCAGAAGATCCGGGTCATGTCCGAGACCTTTCATCAGCAGTACCTTCGCTTAGATCGTGAGGTTACTGCTCCGCTGCACGAGGAGGAAAAAGCGACCTTGTATGGCTTCATCGAGTCTTTCATACCGGATGTGGATGTGCTTATCATGGCTGACTTCGACAAGGGGGTGCTGACCGACCAGGACTTCTGCCACAAGGTCCTCAAAATAGCTGAGAAGTACAACATCACTACCGTAGTTTATAGCCGACCCAATAACTTCACAAAGTTCCACAATATCGATCTTTTGATTAGTAGCCAAGAGGATGCAGGTGAGTTCGTATATCGTAACTATTTCTATCGTATAGACCAGGAGGATCGATTGGTGGTGAAGATGAAGGAATTGGTGGATTGTCGCCATCTTATAACCTTCAAGGGAGATCGCGGCATCCATCTAGTATCCAACAGCCAGGATCCTATTTTTGTCCCCACATTCAGTCGCGGTGTTTACGAGCTTTCAGGCACCGGGGATATTATTACTTCCACTGCTGCAATAGCGCTAGGCGCAAAGTGCGATATCTTGACCACAACCAAGGTTGCGAGTCTCGCATTGGATGCGGAGGTTAAGGAGTCAGGCATAGTGCCGGTTACTAGCCAAGACCTAATCTCAATGTCGAAGAAGAAGGAATTCTCATTCTAGAGGGTATCGAAGATTCATCGAGCAAAACCTGCAATAATCTATCCTTCCTCCCTTGTCCCCTCCCAAGTTTCGAGGGAGAAAACACCAGGAACCTTTTTTCTCTTATGCGCGGCTATGGCACTGCTTTATATACTTGGCAACCTTAGCCATGCCCTTGGTGAAACGCTTTCCATACCAGCACATGGCAGCACCCTGGTTATCGGGATTAACGAGCCGATAAAAGAACTCGATTCCCAAAACATGTTGTCATCGAGCGATCTATTGGTAATCGGCAATATACAGGAAGGCTTGTACGCAAAGACCGAAAATGGAGCCATCTATCCGCTGTTGGCAAAGGACTTCCCGGAGAAGATTACGGATAAAACCTACCTGGTACCACTTCGGGAGGATGTACGCTTCCACAACCGGGAGCCCTTCGATGCCAGATGCATGGTCTATACCCTCAATAGGTTGATACTGAATTCCGGGATGAGCCAGCAGACAAGGCTTTTTAGAACTATCGCATCCATGGAAGCGGTGGATACATTTCTTCTAAAGATCACCTTGCATAGATACGATCCTCGGTTTCTTGAGCTTCTTTGCCATCCCCGGCTTTATGCGCTGTCCCCCAAGGCGGTGGATAATATTACGGACTATGGGCATGGGTATGCTATCGGAACCGGACCTTATCGACTATTTAAGTGGAGCCAGGATGGAGTCACCATTTTATTATGGAACGAGGATTACTGGCAAACCAAGGCGCTCGAGCAGTATCTCAGAGAATCCGCCATATCCGCTGGCAGGCACATTAGCCTACTGAGCTTAGGATGGGATGAATGGACTAGGAGGCTAGGGCAAAAGCAGCGCTTTAAGCTGGAGGCAAGTCTTCCTTATGTCAGAAGGGTGATCATCAATCCCCCTGCTGATGGGTATCAGCTCATGGATGACTTCCTGCGCGGACGAGTCTCGATTATAAATCAGATTAGCAGGGGATATATTACGCAGGACGCCTTGAAAAACCGATATCGTCGCTATCATTGTTATAAAAAGGGGGAGATCCTACAGGTATATCTAAATTCCGAAGCAAAACCATTCGATAATAAAACGGTTCGGCAAGCATTATCTGCCTGTATTGACCGCCAGGTACTGACCGAGCAGGTCTTTGGCGAATTCGGCAAGCCAGCCTACAAGCCGCTGCCGGATGGGATTTTGCCCGGTCTAGGTGATATAAGTGGTCAGAAATACAACCCGCTGCTAGCACGACAATTATTGGCAAAAGCTGGTTACGGCAAAGATAATCCACTCCAATTTACCCTGATTCATCCGACCGATCCCACTTATGTAAAGGCAGCGCAGGTGCTTGAGAAAATGTGGAATAAATATGATATCCAGGCGACCTTAGTGGCTCTGAATAAACAAGGCTGGCTGAAAAGAGTCTATGGAGAAAAGGATGAGCAGGTAGGCACCTACCAGGCAGCGCTTGGCTCCTGGGCGCCTTATCTTAGAAGCGGACAACCAGGTGGGTATATCGATGATAATTACCTTTCCACCTCAAGACATAACAAGACCGGTTTTGCCAACCAAACCGTGGATTATCTGATTACCCAAAAGAAGATCGATCCCTCGATAGATAGCAACCTGGCTTACCTGGAGATATTGCCTTATATTATTGAGGATTACAGCGTTATATACTTATCATTCCCCTGCCGGGTATGGGCGCATAGGACTTATGTCCATGACTTATTTTATGATCCGCTTGGGTTCGTAAGGCTCGGTAGTGCCTGGGCATCGACCATCAAGGTCGATCTCGATCTTGGCGGCGACTGAATAATTCCACGCTCAATCAACTGGTTCCAGGATCTTCACCGCCTGTTTACAAAGCTGCTTGAATTCTAGGGCATCTTCCTTTGAGCCAACTATATCGCCCCAGTGGTAGGGGATTGCCACCTTAGGATTAAAGCTGTTTGCCGCTTGTGCAGCCTCCTTGGCGTCCATGGTGTAGGTTCCGCCGACAGGTAACAGGGCGATGGTGATATTCTCAAGCTCCTTCATCCGTGGTATGAGATCGGTATCGCCGGCGTAGTATAGCCGACCTTCGGGCAGATTCACTATGAATCCGAGCCACTGGTTCTCCTTTGGGTGAAATCGCTTGCCGATGTTGTAAGCCGCTGTCCCTTCGATCTTGATCCCCTTGATGGTCAGTGATTCATTCGGCTTTAGAATGCGAGTGTCCTTTCCCTTGAGTTGCTCGGCGCCGTCGCTGGTGGTTACGATGATCGTATCCGGCTTGCTTAGCTTATTGATATCCTTCTCGCTCAGGTGATCGTAGTGGGTATGGCTAACCAGGATTATATCCGCCGGTTCACCTTTTGAGATCTTCCAGGGATCGATATATATAACCATATCCCCGGATTTGACCATGAACGATGCATGTCCAAACCAAGTAATATTATCGAGCATTTTCATTACCCCCTTTGATTTTAAGGCATCCTCTATATTTTCCTTTAAGCTTTCCAACTCCCCCTGTTTCATCGCCTCGGTCGCTGCCTGGCTTATATCACTTATCTTTGATTCAATGGTTTTCTTCAGTTCATCCAATTTCTCCTTATCAAGCGTTGCAGATAGGCTTTTCTTGCTTTTTTCGAAAGACTCCCTGAGGTCTTGCGGAGCTATGGATACAGCTAGCTTAGTTACTTGTATGATCCAAGGAGTGAGAGCCGAG
>CAYUVA010000005.1:0-116464 GCA_964448115.1 uncultured bacterium | reverse complement strand
ATGTACTCGATGAAAAGCTCGCTGCACTTTGCTCGATCCAGCCAGAGATTAAGCCCCGCCCAGTAGGGATGGGTTATGTGCGAGAGTGAGATGAGCGGTTTTATGCCCGCCTTGCACAGGGTGGCGATGATCTTAGCGTAGTGTTGCGCAGCCTGGTCATCAAAGGGTGGTGGCTCGGTAACCAGCGGGTCAATTGCCGGTTGCAGCCTCGCCCATTCTAAGCTCATGCGCAGGGTGTTCAGCCCAAGCCACTTGGCACGCTCGATATCTTCGGGGTATCTTTCCCAGTAGTTGCAGCTTATGCCGGTGATCTCTCGCTCACCGGACCCTTCCCAGCCGTACCAGTTATTTTTAGGGTCATTGGGTCCGTTGAGTCCGCCCTCGACCTGGTAGGAAGCGCTCGCCGTTCCCCATAGGAAGTCCTGCGGGAACTCGAACCTCTCCAGCACCTGTTCTATCTCCCTCTCCCCAGCATGGAATTTGAATTTCATACATTACTCCTTATAATATATTTATTAAATAATAAAAAATTATCTATATTAAAGGAATGATTGTATTTTTACCCATCCATGAATTATTGGATCATATTTTTCCGAAGGATCATGAAATGTATATAGAGCATGATCATAAAAAGTTTGACCTAATATATTTTTATTATTATCATTAATATTCCATTCACATTCATGTAGTAGAAATGGTATATGTTTAATTATTAATTCATCATTATTGTTTCCAATAAAAATCTCATCTAAAGGCTTATTAAGAAAGATATCAATATTTTCTGCATAAAATTGATCATATGCATTATTAAATGCATAATATAAACAATATGCTGTTTTATCCCAATCCCTTCCAACACGACCAATTCTTTGCCATGCGGACATAACATTGTCTGGGAATCCGGCAAGAATACAAACATCTAGCTTACCAATATCAATTCCTAATTCTAATGCATTAGTTGAAAAAACAACTTTATATTTCCCTTCTCTAAGCCCTTCCTCTATATTTCTTCTTTGTTCGGGAGAATAACCACTTCTATATGGAATTATTTGAGAAAAATCTAATCCTATTTCTTCTGCTTCTCTTTTTGTCTTTCTCCAAACCTCTTCAGTAAACTTTCTTGATGGACAGAAAATTAAGGTAGATAAATCCATAATTAAACAAGTAATAGCCGCCTTTGCTATTCTTAATTTGAAAATATTATAAAAATAATAATCAGGTATTTGAGGATTAATGAATAAGAAAACTCTATGTGGACTCATCTTTTCCCGTGCTTGAATTAATTTAAAATCCTGTCCTGTTAAGTTTCTTGCATGTTCGAGTGGATTATTACATGTTGCAGTTGTTAAAAAAAGTTGAGGATTTACTCCAAGTCTATTTAGTTTTAATAGAAATCTCCTTAGTAAAAGAGATAAATTAGTTCCAAAGAAACCTCTATATTCATGTATTTCATCAATAACAATATATCGCAAATTTTTTAAAAATTGAAGCCATAGATTTGAATGCCCAAGAAATGAAAGGTGAATCATTTCAGGATTAGTAAAAATAATAGATGGTGGACGTTCTCTTAAGGCTTTCCGCTCATGTTCCAGAGTATCACCATCATAAGGCCAGGATTCAATTCTTCGACCCTCTGTCATTAATTTAGCTAGATCGGTTACTTGTCTTCTTTGATCATTGGTCAGAGCTTTCATTGGATGTATAATCATTGCATAGCTATTTCTATCAGTTAACAACATATCAAACATTGGAATAGTAAATGCTAGTGTTTTTCCACTTGCTGTTGGTGATTCTAGCACAACATTTTTCCCCGAAAGTGAATGTTCAATAGCTTCTGCCTGATGTTTATATAGTTTGTGGTATCCACATTCAATAAGTGCTTTTCGTATGATAGGATTTAGTTGATCGATAATGTTATTCTCATCAAAAGGGGGATGTCTGCTATATAGTTCTCTTAATGCTTATTCGATCAGGATCGCCTTGTAAGTAAGGACTTTTTTCATCTCGAATTGCATCGTTCTCTCGTAATTTATTAATAAACTCTTCTATCATAGCTATATTCTTATAACTGATTTCAAAACAAGTGTCAACCTAATGGAAACTGCTTCTACCTAGCAGGATGTCCAAGCCGTGAAGGAGGGGGGATTCGATGATGTTTAGGTTCTCTAGGCATGCCTTGCGGCTGCCAGGAAGGTTGATGATTAAACTCCGACCCCGTATGCCACAGATACCCCTCGATAAAACCGCATGAGGCGTGATCTCCGCGCCCTTTACACGCATAAACTCGGCTAAGCCAGGTGCCTGGCGCTCTATGACTCTCAGCGTCGCCTCCGGGGTTACATCACGCGGCGAAAAACCGGTGCCACCAGTGGTGATAACCAATTCAGCGCCTAGCTTATCGCACACCTCCACTAACCTGGCGCGGATAAGCTCAAGCTCATCGGGTATGATGTCGCGATAGATGACCTCCATACCCCAACTAAGCAGCAGCTCGACGATGGCGGGACCGCTTTTGTCCTCAGCCTCGCCGCGACTGCAACGATCCGAGATGGTTAAAACCGCTGCCTTGATCGGCTTTTCAGTGTCGTGCTTCATAACATTGTTTAGAGTCGTTTTTAATGACCCCCACCCCTGCCCTCCCCGTGAACGGGGAGGGAGTTTTTACCCCCACCCCTGCCCTCCCCGTGAACGGGGAGGGAGTTTTTTGCCCTCATCCTAGGACTCTCCCAGGGAAGGCTTCCTCAAAATGTCCAAGAAGTCCCTTAACCTATCATTTCGAGCTAGGGAACTCTGGCGACCGAGTCGAGGAATCTTTCCTCTATATTCTCCCCGCTTGCAAGGGGATGAAAGGGGGTCTGATATCCCTTGACTCCGCTCCTTTCAGTCGCTCCGCTCGGGATGACAGGGATTGAGACATGGTTCGCTTCGCTCGGGATGGCATGTTTGGGCAGTTTTGAGAAAGATTCCAGGGTTGAGGGTTTCATCTTTCAATCGAGGTCTTCCTCATCGTCCAAATTTTTCATGTTTTGCAAAAGGTAGATCAGCTTCTTGGCGAACCAGGACTCCATGAAAAAAGGCACCGGGCGCAAAAACGGGAAATCTCGGTTGTAGCAGTTTCGCCTGACCAGACGCCATCGTTGCTGCTCAAATAGCCGAAACAGGGTGCTCTTGGTAAAGGAGCGAATCTGCCTTCCCTCGTTGCGCGGGGGCAGTCCCCACAAGTGGCGCAGGCGGCTGCTCAGCGATGCGTAGTTCTCAGTGCCGAACAGGATCAAGCCTTCCGGCTTCACGATGCGGGTGATCTCGGAGAAAAAGCCCTCGCAGTGAGGGATGTACTGGGCGACATCGACCGCAAGGCAGAAATCGAAGCTGTCATCATCGATTGGAATCGGCTTGGACAGATCAGCCAGGATCGACTCGAAGCCAAGCGATTCGGCATAGTTCACCATCATCTCGGAATTATCTACCGTGGTAACCTTCCACCCGCGATCCCTTGCCACGCGAGCCACCTCAGCCAGCCCGCATCCTAGATCGACCAATTTATTCTCCTGCTCGCTTCTCGGCGCATAGATCATGTCGAGAATCGGCGGATAGTTGTAGTGGGGGAACTTGCCTTTTCGCCTGGCGACGGTGCCGGTTATGGAGTAGCTGTCCTGGTTGTCGTTTGCCTGCATCGCTGGTTTGGTTTAGAACCTTAAGTTGTATTCCACCACGATGGTGTCGAACATTGCAGTCTCTACCTTCACATTGAATGGAGGGTCAAGGATGCTGTGGGAGATGTTCCTCTTTTCCTGCCACTGGTGCTGGTATGCAAGCGTGAAGTCCGATCTTTCAAATTTTCTCTTGAATCCCATTGCGATGGCAATGTAGTCGTTGGTAATGGTCTCCATGGAATAAGTCGCGTCGGGAGTTGGCGTAACATCACGCATTATCCCGCCGTAGAATGTCCATATCGGCGAGTAGGCGTACTCCATTCCCAGCGCCACATTCAGCGAGTCGCGGTAGTTGCGGGGACTTTCAATCTTTCCAAGGGGCAGGTCGCCGGAGACTTCGATGACCGATTTCTTCACCACCGAGTAATTCCACCAGGTGTAATCGAAACCGACCTGCACCTTGTCGGTCAACTGGTAGTTTATGCCTCCACGCAGGGTCGATGGGATGATCTCAGTGTTCTTCAGGTTAAGGTCGAACTTTGTCTTTGTGGCAACATTGGTGAAGGTTGCATCCCCCTCCAGGTCGAGATAGTTCTTGCTGGCGAATGATACACCGAGCCTTAATTTTTCTATTGGATTATAAAGCGCTCCGACATCCCAACCCCAGCTATGCCCGGTAAGCTCGAACTCAAGGGGTCCATCAAAGCCATATTTCTCCATCCACCGCTCGCCGCTCTTGTAGCTGAAGATATAGCTTATGCCGGCGCCGACAAAGAGATTATCCAGGACTCTATAAGCGACAGTCGGCGTCAGATATGCATTGATGATGGTTGCTCTAACCAGGTGATACTTGAAGTCATCGTCCTCCTCGAAGTACGCGCCCCCTAAAAACGGGAAATAAAGCCCGACTCCAAACACCCAGCGTTCGGTATCAAAGTCGGAGCTTACGCCAAGCAGCGGTAGTATCCCGCCAGCGATCTTCGGCTTTATCTCGTCTAGCAGATACGGATTACCTTCCTCATCGAATTCCCTGAGCCTGAAGCCGGCTGAGATATAGCCGAGATTAAGGCTGCTGTGGAAGTTGTTCCCCTTAAGTTGCGCCAAGCCTGCTGGATTATGGAAGATGCAGGTCAGGTTCTCTGCCTTTGCCACATAGGCGAGCATAGCGACCCTTTCTGCGCCGGCGTTAAGGTTCGCAGATCCGCCAGCAAGCGCCACCTGTGGCATAATCGCAAGAAGCAGCGCAACCAATAAGACCACCAAGTTTCTCATGCCATCCCTCCGTCTGTTAATTGTAGCTATCGATCCTTCTTAAGATCACCACCATTTGCATAATATACGACTATATCATTGTGCACTCTGCTATTCAATAGGAGTGGATCGCTTCTGAGCGAGACGGGGTGTGTCATGTATCAACACACGATTTATTGTTCGAACATCAATGATGAGGCAAATAAAAAAATATTCGTTAAACCGGCTCTAATACCTGAAAAAAAATTTAGCTCCCATAGCGATCTTACATGCTATAAGTGGCTTTCATCTTTTCTCCTGGTTATGAACATAGCATCACCGTAGCTATAGAAACGATATTTTTTTTTGATTGCTTGTTGATATGCACTCAGGATAAACTCCCTGCCGGCAAA
The DNA here is from genome assembly GCA_964448115.1 of uncultured bacterium. Lineage (GTDB taxonomy): Bacteria > CAYUVA01 > CAYUVA01 > CAYUVA01 > CAYUVA01 > CAYUVA01. The sequence continues at coordinate 111,168 of CAYUVA010000005.1, read as the reverse complement.
GGCGCAGACCAGCATCAACAGCGTTGAGCGTGGCAGGTGGAAGTTGGTAATTAGCCCACTGATCACCTTGAACCTGTAGCCTGGATGTATGAAAAGCCGGCTCCATCCTCGAGCTGCAACTACGGTGGCGCTGTCATCGAAGGCGCTTTCCAGTGCCCTTGTTGTAGTCGTTCCCACCGCTATGATCCTCTTTTTTCGATCGATTTGAGAGCGAATTAAATCAGATACATGGCGCGGGATACTGTAATATTCGGCTTCCATGATATGCCTGGTGATATCCTGGCAGCGAACCGGCTTGAAGGTGCCCACTCCGACATGCAGGGTTATAAAGGCGGTTTTGACTCCTCGTCTTTGCAGGCGCTGCAATAACTCCTCGCTGAAATGCAAGCCGGCGGTGGGAGCAGCGATGGAACCTAAATTGCATGCATATAATGTTTGATAGCCATAAGGGTCTAGCTCGGCGATCTCGCCATCTTCTCCCCTTTTTATGTACGGTGGCAGCGGAGTTTTTCCGTATCGTTCGCAGATGCCCATAACATCGACATCATGCCCGAAATCTAGGATCGCCTTATCATCGTGCCTTCCAGCATAACTTACTTTTACCTCGTCTTTGATGATCAGCTTGTCAGCCACCTTCAATCTTCTCATCGGCTTTGCCAGCGCCAGCCATCTGCTCGATTCCAGCTTTCTTACTAAAAGCAGTTCAACCCGTTTTCCTGTTCGCTGGTTGGTTGCTAACAGTTTTGCCTTGAAGACCTTGGTATCATTGAAGACAAGCAGGTCATGGCTGGAAAGCATTTCCGGGAGCATATCAAACTTGGCGTGCGAGATACGCCTTGATACGGGATCGAGCACCATCAGCCGGGAGCTATCGCGCTTTTCCAAGGGTAGCTGAGCTATAAGCTCCTCCGGCAGAAGGTAATCATAATCTTCTATGTTCATCACAATCAACTATTCTAGCGCATTTATTGATTATTGTTTATCATTCTGATAAAAGATTATCGTAAGGATAAATGATGATAACCTATTGAAATAACGAAAGAAATCGTTGCAATGAGCAGATCGTTTGTAATCTCCATCACTTCACTTTTTATCATCCTGGCAGTTATTAGCAGCGCCGATGCAGGGAAAGCTCGAATCGACCAAAAGGAGAGCCTGATCTCGGTGGTGGTTGATGATGAGTCTGGCTTACAAGAGCTGTACTCGCTGAGCCTGGTTATCACCGGACGAGAGGGCAAGCGAGTAAACATCCGAGCTATTGAGACCGAAATGCAGCTATTGCGGGATCTCGGCTTCGATTTCGAGGTCATAATCGACGATATCCGGGCATTCAATCGCCAAAGGTACGAGCAGCTTGTCAAGACGCAGCAGATAAGGACCTGGGAGCAGAAAAAGACGCTCATGTACCAGCTTGCTTCCGATTATCCCGACATCGTTCGTCTTTATGTGGTGGGAAGCTCGGTGCAGGGGCGGGAGCTTATCGTGCTCAAGATTACCGATAATCCTGATATCGAAGAGGCAGAGCCAGAGGTACGGATCGTGGGACAGCACCATGGCGACGAGTATTTCTCCGGAGAGATAGCGCTCGATATGGCCATATATATCTGCGAGAACTACGGCTCCAGCCCGCTAATCACCAGCCTGGTTGATAGCCGAGAGATCTGGATACAGCCGGTGGTCAACCCGGATGGTCATGTAGCCGGGACTCGCTACAATTCCCGCAGCGTTGACCTGAACCGCAACTATGGTTATATGTGGGTATCATCCTCGACTCACGGAAGCAGCCAGTTCTCGGAGCCAGAGACCGTGGCGCTGCGCGATTACTCCGTGGTCAACAACTTTGTGCTCTCACTATCCTTTCACGGAGATGCCTCTTATATCAACTATGTTTATAACTATACCCCGGTCAATACGCCTGATGAGGCTGCCATCGTATATTTATCAAATGGCTATCACGATAGGGGAAATGGCTACACGGTGATCAATGGCTATGACTGGTACGAGACTCACGGCGACACCAATGACTGGAGTTACGGCGTCTGCGGGGACATCGATTGGACCATAGAGACACCTGGATATGACTACGAGACCGACTGGCTGGCAAATCGAGACGCCATCATCTACATCATCGAGCAGGCAGGCAAGGGCTTGGCAGGGACGGTTACGGGTTCCCACACCGGCAGGGGCATCCCCGCTACCGTGCGCGTTCAGCAGCACAACTGGCAATGCCATACAGACCCGCAGATGGGCGATTATCATAAGTTCCTCCTCAGCGGTACCTATGACATAGATGTATGGGCTAATGGCTACGAGTCAAGGACGATAAACGATGTAAGCGTCGAAACCGGCGATACCACCATCTGTGATGTGGAGCTTGAACGCAACTTCGCAGTCTATGGTTATCGCCTGGAGACCGCCGATCAGCCGGATCCCTATAACGATTTCGAGAATGTAACCCATCCGAACTACGCGCTGGGACCTCCTGATGGTGTGCCCTGCTCCCTGGGGCGTGGAGGGCATGTAACCATCGATGTCGGACAGGGCTTCGAGATAACCGACCGACCTGGAGTTGATTTCACCATCATCGAGGCAGCAACCGATAAGGCAAACGAGAGCTATTATGTTTACATCGGCAACTATTTCCTGGGACCATGGACTTCGCTGGGGACCGGGACCGGCACCCAGGGCTTTGATATATCCGGCAGCGGAATCAGCTCGGCTAGATATGTGAAGGTGGTCGATGATGGCGATGGAAGCTATAGCGGTGCACATCCGGGCTTCGATATGGATGCGCTGGTTGTCTTCGAGCCAACAGAAGGCTGCGGCATAATAAACATCGAAAGGAACATTTACTCCTGCGTTTCGACCATCCTGATCGAGCTGCTCGATGATGACCTGAATACCGACCCTGGCACCATGGAGCAGGTTCAGGTTCTTGCGACCAGCGATGCCGACCCTAGCGGCATTCTAGTTCAACTCACAGAGTCGAGCGTGGACAGCGGCTTCTTCTACGGCGACCTGCAGGTGAGCACCGAGTCAACCCCCGGGAAACTGCTCGTAAACAGCGCAGATACGATCACCGCCACCTATGATGATGCGGACTGTGAAGGCTCGCCGACCAGCGCCTCAGACACTGCAAACATCGATTGCTTAGGACCTGAAATAATGAATGTCTCGGCGACTGATATAGGTGGCTATTCTGCGGTGATAACCTGGACCACCTCGGAGCCTTCCGATTCTCGCGTTGACTATGGCGATAGCATCCCGCCCAGCGAGCAGACTTACCATGCTAATCGGGTAACCTTCCACTCAGTTGAGCTTAGGGATCTTGAGCCGTGCACCAGGTATTACTTCTCGGTGAGCAGTTCCGATGAGATCGGCAATATGACCACCGATGATAACAGCGGCGCATACTACAGCTTCGTAACCCTGGAGCATGTGATCATCCTTCAAGAGCCTCTGGATAGCAACCCAGGCTGGCAGACTACCCACGAGATGTGGGCATTCGGGCAGCCGACCGGACAAGGGGGACAATATGGGGGACCGGATCCGACCAATGGCTACACGGGGAGTAATGTCTATGGCTATAACCTTACTGGAGATTACGAGGATGATATACCCTCGGCGAGATACCTGCGTAGCGATGCGATTGACTGCTCCGAGGGGAGCGGCACTACCCTAAGCTTCTATCGCTGGCTCGGCGTGGAGGATTCAGACTATGATCACGCCACTTTGCAGGTCTCCACCAATGGCTTCAACTGGACAACCATCTGGGAGAATCCCGATTCCAGCATGTACGATGGCACATGGGTAAGGGTTGAGTATGATATTAGCTCGATAGCTGATGGACAACCCCAGGTGTTCATTCGCTGGGGCATGGGACCGTCCGACTCGTCGGTACATTACTGCGGGTGGAATATCGATGATGTAGAGGTGAGCTTCTATCGGGAGTGCGTTACCGAGCCGACGGCAACTCCGACAGTAACACCGACCATGACCGATATACCGACCTCAACGGTGACGGCAACCGCAACCCAGATCCCCAGCTCAACGCCGACAGCGACCAGCACCAGCACGGCTACACCGACAATAGCGCCACCGACATCCACTCCCACTGCCACCCAGACAAGTAATGAGACCGCAACTCCCACCGAGACGCCGCTTCCCACCGCAACCGATACCCCTCAAAAAAATGCACCGTGCATCATGGCAGGTGGCTACATGGCGACCAGGCTGACCAGGCTGGGCGGCGCGCTTAACCTCATCGTTGTAATCAGCGACCCGGATGGGCTTGATGATATCGAGTCTGTACAGGTTCTCTACCAGGGTGTGCCGACTGGTTTATTCTTGATGGATGATGGTAACAGCGGAGACTTTAATAAGGGCGATGGAATCTATGGCTTTTACGCGGACATCGGCGAGCTGCCCTATGGTGATGTTATTAGATACCTTCTCGAAGTTAAGGCGGTCGATTACTCAGGCAATGAGGAGCATTTCCCCAGCTTAATAGTAAAGCAGTGATTAAGAGAAATTACTTGTTTTAATCATGTTTCCATTACCCAATTTCCAACAAAGGATTAAATGGTTCCTTTAAGCCAGATAGTTCATACTCAAATGGATTCGAATTCTGCCATCCAGTTTTACCATACTTCCTGAGCCTCTCAAGCCTCCTTATTTGGTCAAGAGAAAAGTGAAAATGTTAATTTTATACAAAACTTGCTCCCTCACACGATGAAGTCGATCCAGCAGGGATACAGGCAGGGGGTCTTGCAGTTCTTTATCGCCCTTCGTATGGTTTGCGCTCGCTTGGAGTTCCAAAGCTCGCTGATCGAGTGCTCCAGCAGGCTGCCGTAAGCTCCCATGCAAACAGAGCGGAGGATCCCCTTGTCATCGACCGTGCCGGTGAAGAACCCGCTGTAACAGGTGATCTCACCTAGCTCCTCATTGGCAAAGTAACGATAGATCAGGTCGAGATGGCGCTCCGAGTTGCAAAGGAACCCCTCGCTACGTTTGAATGACTTGAGTTCATCGATAACCCCCCGAAGCTGCTTTATCTGCTCTGGTCGGATGCGGTGCGGATTGCTAGGATCCCTGATCTTGATATCGTTATTGTCATCGGCGATCGGCTGTAAGGTTATCGAGGTAAATCCAAGCTCTCTTGTTATATGCACCAGCTCAAGCAGCTCGCCGAGATTGTAGCGCATCATAACGGTTGTGCAATTCAGATGCGGCAAGCCGTTGTTTAGCGCCCTGGCTTCATTTAGCATCTCCACGAAGTTTAGTATCTTTTCAAGGCAGCCGGGCGAACGCCTGATGTAATCGTGGGTCTCAGCCTTGGCGCCGTCGATGGAGACCTGGATGCTATCCAAGCCGGTATCCACCAGTTGCTGCACCTTCTCATTAGTATCGATAAGCACCCCGTTGGTGGTGATATTAACCCTGAAGCCGAGGGACTTGGCTCGTTTGATGATGGGCAGTATGTCCTTGCGCAGAAATGGCTCGCCGCCGGTGATGTCAAGCTCTTTCACCCCGAAGTCGCTCAAGTCTTGCATGATATCAAAGACCTGCTCGGTGCTAATTTCATCGCTTTTTGCTTTCTGGGGGATATCGCACATCAGGCAGCGCAGGTTGCAGCGAGAGGTGAGAAATAGAGCCACCAACCGCGGCGGCAGCAAGGGATAATTCAACGCACGAGAGGCTTTAAGCGCATAAAAGCGTGCCTTTTGATCAAGTGCATCCCCTAGTGTCATTGCCATTTACCACTTGTTTAGTCAACTACTATATAGCACAACTTAGGATAAATGTTACCTATCCTTGGCTAAGGGGCAGGTGGAAAATCTCAAGGTTATGGTTAGTTATACCTTCATGCCCTAATCTGCTATTATGAAATCTGTATCGGTAAATCAAGTAACCTAAAGGACGATCCTCGGGGTGGAAAATTAGGATGTTATTGCCTGGAATTGAAGTAGAACATGGAGCATTTATCCATGAGGATACGGTTGCCTTTTTAAGAAAATACATTAAGAAAAAGGCTATCAGCGTCGGCTGTAAGATCAGGAATACAGCCCGGCTGGTCGGTGAGATCGAGCTTGGGGACGGCTGTGATGTGGCTGGTGAGATAGCGGGTAATGTGATAATCGGCAATGGTACCCTCATCACCCGCAATGCCAGGATCAGCGGCCAAACCACTATAGGCAATGACTGCACCATCGAGGGGAGGGTTAACGACTCGTTCATCGGCGATAATACAAAGCTGATCGATAATGCCAGGATCATCGACTCGGTGCTTTTGCCTTTCTTACGCACTGAAGCCGGGCAGACGAATATTTATAACCTATTGGTGCGTAATGCCAGGGTTGAACACAGCCTCATACTCGGTGGCACAGAGATCTTCGATGACAGCAACATAAGGCGCAATTGCATGGTTGGTCCCTTTGTTCACCTGGGACACGGAAGCGAGCTTAAGGCTTCGACTATCATCGGTTGCACGCCAAAGGCTACCGTGGAGATCCCGCATAGGAGCTACCTGGGCAATGCGGTCGCTATCGCGCTTTACTGGGCTAATGAGCCTTGTGTCGATGATGTCTTTATTGACCTTGCAGGAAGGCTCGAAGCGCTATTTTTCGGCAAGCTAACCGAGACGAGACAGAAGGAAACCGGCATCACCGAGGGCTTCCACCCTATGCAAACCTTGCTCTTCGAGCATAATAACGAGTCGATGAGTATAGATGTTGAGGGGATCAACCTCGGCGCGCTCTTTACCACCAGCAACTTCGATCCCCGGCACGGTGGAACCAAGTGGCCAACCATCATCCAAGCCGGCTTCAAGGCAGGTATAACCTCTATGGCTCAAGCGCCGGTGGTATTGCCTTTTGGAGCACTACTCGGCTCCGGATGCAAGGCTAAGGGGAACAAGATAAAACCACAAAGCATAATAATTACCGGCATTGGCAAGGGTACTATCCTGGAGGGTTACCTGGAGCGAAACCGAGAGATATTAGGATCGGGTATTGCGCAGAATGTTGAGATTACAATAAGTTACCTGCGCATGCTCTGCTCACTGCGAGTGGTCTTTGAGATGATGGCAGCCTCGCACAGGAGAGAGCTGGCTATGGCGGGCAGCAAGGGGGTTAGCATCCTAGCTGAGCAGTTCGCAGAGATCCTGGTTTGGCTCGGCAGATTTATGGAGCTGGTCGAGGATTCCTTCTCAAGGATTCAAGGGATGATACAAAGCCGCAATACCAGCGCCGAGCAGGCTCGCAAGCTAAAGATGCGACTCGATGATCACCAGGTAGTGCTGAAAGAGAAAGGTAGAACCCTTGAGCGCTTGAATGCCTGGTTGAATAAGTTCACCCCCAAGCACCTCAAATCGTGATCACCCAATTAGCGCCCCGATGAAGTCCAAACCCCTTTTTCAGCGTGAGCTTCCTTTGTTTCTGGTAATCATCCTTTATTATGCCCTGTTTTTTCCCATAGTTCCCTATGACAATATTATGTGCCGCATGGACTTGATCTATTCGGTGGTCAATGATGGGACGCTAAGCATCGATAAATACGCAAGCAACACCGGGGACAAGGCGGTTTACAACCAGCACTACTATGCTGACAAGGCGATCGGAGCATCTTTGCTGGGCATACCGGTTTATCTGCCCTTCAAGCTCATCGCCTTGATATTCGACCTCCATCCCATGCATCCGCTAGGCATCTACCTGGTAACCCTTATTGCCATTGGTGTTCCATCGGCTTATATGGCGCTAATTCTGCGCCGGCTGTTGGTCGAGTATGGTATGGACGAGGCTAACGCCACTTCGATGGTGTTATTTTATGCCTTTGGGACCATGGCTTTGCCTTATTCGACTGCGTTTTATGGGCACCAGTTGTCGGCGGCACTTATGCTTTCAGCATTTTACCTGGCAAGCCTGCTAATAAAAGAAAAAATTGATAGTCGTTTTGCATATCTGCTCGGATTTCTTTTGGCATATTCGGTGATCACCGAGTATCCCTCGGTCATCGTTGGGTTTATTATTTCCCTCTGGTGCACAATAAGCTGGCGCGCTCGATTGGATAAGGTTATCCCGATGATAATCGGTGCTTTACCTTGGCTGCTGGTGCTATTAGCTTATAATTATGCCTGTTTCGAGGATCCTTTCACCCTGGCGTATTCGTACAAGGCGCTGCCCGACTTTCAGCGCATCCATTCACAGGGGATCTTCGGCATTTCAATGTTCTCGTTCAAGGCGTTTTATAAGCTGATGGTAAGCCCGGCAAAGGGGCTGTTCTTCTTCTCGCCATTTCTGCTGCTGGGGCTTCTTGGGCTGATAAAGGGAGTGCTGAAGAAAGAATGCGGGAAAGAACCAGTATCAGGCGGTAACTATTTGTTTCCTTTAATTGTCATCGTCGCATATACCTTCTTCGGCGCAAGTTTCGTCGATTACGATGGTGGCTGGACATTCGGTCCCAGGCACCTGGTACCAATGGTTCCATTTCTGGTGCTCGGATTCGCTGCCCTTAGGCTCAACAAGCGGTGGCTAAGCGTTCTTCTTTACTCATTGGGCTTGATGTCGATTCTGATATTCGCCCTGGGAACCATATCGAGCATGCACTTTCCGCTACCCTTTGATGCGCCAATTGTCGAGTTCGCCTGGGAGGTGCTGAAGGAGGGCTATATAAGCTCTGCATTCGCGATATTCGGTTCAAAAGGGGCTATTTTAGGCTTGTCGCTGGTCGGCTTCTATCTTATTTTTATTTTTTCTTTGATCGTAAAATACAAGCAGGGCTACCTGGAAAAGAGAATAATCATACCAATAGCCATAACCTTGTTTTTCGGCTATATGGAGCTTAACATGATGCTTGGCGGCTCTCCAACAGCAGCAAAATATACCGAGTTGGGCAGGGTTTACATGTACAACAACCTTTATGCAGCAGCGGCAAGGGCTTACGAGAAAAGTATGCAACTTCAGCCGGACGATCCCCTTTTGTATGGACGCTACGGGGAGGCTTGCGAGGCAGCCGGCAACCAGCCAGAGGCTCTGAGAGCTTACCTGGCAATGGCTAAAAGCATCGATGTAACTAAGGATCCCTACTTGATGGGAAAGATATTTCAGATATCGCTGCAACTGGGACAGGTGAGCATCGCCGAGGATTATCTTGATAAATTGCAGCGCTTGCTCCCAGATGATCCCCAGGTGCTGTTCGGCAAGGCGCAAATACTGCTGTTGAGAGACGATGTAAGTGGCGCCAAGGAGATATTGCAGCGCTTGCTTGAGCAAGGCAAGCTGGCTAGATATCCAGACGGCTTCATGGCTCAAATCGAGGCGCAGCTTAAGGAGGTAGAGCGCGCAAAAGCGATGCTGGGAACGAACGATGAGCGGTGATTAAAAGTTATTGGCTGATGTAACCAAAATAGGAGCCATCGTGTTTTCTATCATCCTAGTTACCGCTTGCGCGCTGATGAAGGCGTATGTCAAACTAGTTTGACATACGCCTAAGACCCATCTTTTATCTCCAGATAATCCAAAGGAACGCAGCCGCGCTGCCAGTGGCTACAAGAGTGTAAGGCAATCCGATGCGCACGAACCGTAAGAAGCCTACATCGTATTTTCTCTGCCTTAGATAGCCCATGGCTATAATGTTGGCAGAGGCTCCGATAGGGGTTATATTACCGCCAAGACTTGCTCCAATGAGCAGACCGAACACCATAAGCTCCAGGGGCAAGCCATACATATCGACCATGTTCTGTACCACTGGGATCATTGCAACCAGGTAAGGCACATTGTCAACGAATCCGGAAACGAGCATGGAGATTACCAGTATCAGGATGAATGCAAAGGGAACCGAAGCTCCCGATAACTCTCCCATCCAATTAGCGAATATAGCCAACCAACCAGCCTCTGCGAGCGCTCCTACAATAACGAATACGCCCATGAGGAATATTGTTGTATTCCAATCGAGCACCTTGAGCAGATTGCCTACGCTTTGCCCGCTAAAATGATGCCAGGCAATGCCTATAATAGCCCAAACAACGCAGACTATGCCCGCCAGGTAACCGAAGCCGGGATCGAGGAAACTGGCAATAGCTAGCGATATTATCAGCATTATCATCATGTATGTTGGAGCCATGGAGCGGATCTCCTCGGTTGGTGGCAGTGAAATGCTCGCCCGATAACGGCGAAAGAACCAGTAGAGCACGAATGCGGAGGTTATTGCTCCCAATTGCACGAAGAAGAACATGCTTAGCCTTCCATGATAGATGAAAAAGTCATTGAAGCCCATCCTCATGTACCCGGCCAGGATCATCGATGGCGGGTCTCCGATCAGGGTGGCAGCCCCCTGAAGGTTGGAGGAGATTGCAATTGATATAAATAGGACAGTTGGAGAGATCTTGAGCTTCTCCGCGATGGAGAAGGCAATAGGCGCCATCAATAAAACAGTGGCGACATTCTCGATGAATATAGATAAAAATCCAGTCAATAGGCATATCCCGAGCATAGCCATCCAGGCGCGGGGAGCCTTTCGCACCAGCCACTCGGCTAGGTATGATGGCATGTTGGAGCGCATGAAAAGCTCAGCTAATACGAGGGTACCCCAAAAAATGCCGATTACATTCCAGTTTATCAGCTTGATCGCATCGAGAAAATCGATGAGGGGGGATAAAACAAGTAAAGTTATAGCTGACAGTGCAACCGCCCAGCGAATCTTTGGTTTAGTGATGAATAGGTAATAGGCGATGAAAAAGACCGCCAAGGTTAATATCTTGCTAAATCCCATGAATAATGCTGGTTGGATCGATGGATATCTGTAAAAAACTGCTTGAGATAACAATAGGGAGCTTCAAAATTGCCAGAAGCTCCCTATTTTAATCTTGCTAACCTGATCGTACTGATCTTCTTTTGCCCTGTAGGTATATCCGTATCTCGACCCTAGTGAATAGCGTCGATGATAGGCGTAAAGGGCTTTGCGAAGAAGATGATCAGGCAGATAACGAAGGTGTAGATAGCCAGGGACTCGATGAGCGCCAAGCCGATGATCAGGTTCATCTGGATCTGACCGGATGCGCTCGGCTGCCTGGATATGCCCTCAACAGCCTTGGATATGGCTAGTCCCTGCCCCAGGGCAGCGAAAGAGCTGGCAATAGCCATGGCGATACCGCCGATTATGGTTGCCCAGCTATAGTAATCGACCTTTGCAATGCTCAACGAACCCTCTTGAGCGAAAACAGCAACTGGCATTAACGCTAGACAGATGACTGTAGCTAGCAGTGATGTGTAGAATACCTTTTTCAACTTTCAAACTCCTTTTTTGACATCTATTTACAAACTTAACAACTCTCTAGTTCTACTAGTGTTCCTCGGATACCGCGCCAGTTAGATATATCATGGTAAGCACGACAAATATAAACGCCTGCATGAAACTGGTGAAGATGCCCATCAGCATCATCGGCACCGGCACGAACATCGGAACCAGCATAAACAGGATCAGGATCACGATATCGTGCCCCATGATATTGCCAAAAAGACGGACGGTAAGGCTAAGCGGACGGGCAAAGTGCGAGATCGGCTCGATAACCAGCATGAATAGCCTGATAGGAAACAGATATCCAGGGAGCCTGGGACCCATGAAGGATTCAAGGTATCTTAAAACCCCCTTCTCCCTGATGCCCTGGTAATGATAGTAGATAAAGGCACAGAGAGCCAAGGCTAGGTTGTTGTTGATGTTACTGGTCGGCGACATGAAGCCAGGTACTAATCCAAGCAGGTTGCATATAAAGATGAACAACCCTAACGGCAGCACGAAATTGAGGAACTTCTGCCCCTTATGCCCCACGGTCATATTGAGCAGCGATTGGAAGAACTTTATGGTCAGCTCCTGAAAGTGCTGGAAACCAGTGGGTACCTTATCGACCTTCTTTGAGAACAGGTAGAAGATGATCCCACATGCCACCAATACTATCCATCCAGTAGTAACATGGTCGGGTATCGGCAGATCAGCACGGTGTGGGATGCCCGCGCTAGATAGCAGCTTGTGAACCGACCCTCCAACAGCCTTGTTTAATGCTTCCGTGTACCAAAGCGTATGTTCCAGTGCCAACTTGTGCCCACCTTTCAGACTTTTAGCGCAGCTATTATCAACCGTATGGTTAAAAGCAGTATAGATCCTACAAAGACCGTCAGCCCTGCTAACAGAGCCACCAGGTTGACATCGAGAACCTCGATGCCGATTATCAAGGTCGCTATTATTACCAAATATTTCGAGGATGTCAACAGGAAATACCTGGTCTTTTTCTTTTTATCCGATCCAAATGCCCTGATGATAATACCCTCGATGATATACAGGTTTCCTACTGCGATCAGGGCACCGATAAGGAATCCGAGGATAATACGCGGCTCCCAAAACAAGATACTTATGGCAGTCCCTACCAAAGCAAGTATTATAGACCACCTTTTTAGGAAGTATATAGGCTCCAAGGTTGAATCTGAGGCGACCATCTAACGCAACTTATTGACCTCGCGAAAGAAGGTGATAAAACCGGAGATCGCTCCCATGAAGACACAGGCGATCATCATAATCGGCTTAGTATGAAAGAATTCGTCAAGTACAAGGCCAATAACTAAACCGACCAGGATGGAGATCACTATCACCCAGCCGAGACTAGCCAGTTGCCAAACCCTAGCCCATTCACTCTTGGACTTGTCGTCTTGATTATCTTTCTCCGGTTCTTGTTTTCTCATATCACCCGAGTAGGTTCTCCACGATCATGGTGCCACCCATGCCGCCACCGACGCAGAGCGTTGCCAAGCCGTACTTGGCTTTCTCATCGCGCATGATATAGAGCAGGGTTACTACGATCCTTGCGCCAGAGCAGCCGACCGGATGCCCCAGGGCGATGGCTCCACCCCGCTTGTTCAGCTTCTCCATTGGCATGGCGAATTCCTTGAGAACTCCCAGCGCCTGGGCGGCGAATGCCTCGTTCAGCTCAAAGACATCGATATCATCGATGCTCATACCTGCCTTTTCAAGGGCTATCGGCGATGATGCAGCAGGACCCATGCCCATAAAGGCAGGATCGACTCCAGCGTTGCCGTAGGAGATCAGCCTCGCCATCGGCTTCAAGCCAAGCTCCTTTGCCTTTGTCTCGGTCATAAGCAGCAGGGCTGAAGCGCCATCGTTGATTCCGCTTGCGTTACCAGCAGTAATGGTCTGGGTCTTGTCTTCGGGGAAGGCTGGTCTGAGCTTTGCCATGATCTCCAGCGAGGTGTCTCTCGGGTGCTCATCGGTATCGAAGACTATTGGATCTCCCCTTCGTTGCGGTATCTCGACCGGCACTATCTCATCGGCAAACTTGCCTTCCTTGATGGCAGTTCTAGCCTTGCGATGGCTGTTATAGGCGAACTCGTCCTGCTCAGCGCGCCCGATGCCATACTTTTTAGCGATATTACCAGCGGTTCCTCCCATGTGGTAGTGGTTGATCGGGCACTGCAGGCTGCCGGGTATCATGTCGTGCAGCGTCAGATTTCCCATCTTGGGAAAAGAGCGGGGAAGAAGATAGGGTAACGAGGTCATATTCTCCGTGCCCCCGGCGATGACTATCTCAGCATCACCGAGCATGATCTGGTTGGCAGCATACTGAATGGCGACCATGCCCGATGAGCAGGCTGTGTTGATCGTGAAGCCGGGCTTGGATACATCGAGTCCCGCTTTGAGCAGAGCCACGCGGGCGATGTTCAACGGGTGATTCGCCTGCACCACGCAGCCCATATTAACATTATCGATAAGATCCTTATCAACACCTGTTCTTTGGAGTAATCCCTTGATAGTTATGGCAGCTAGCTCATCGGCAGGGATGCTGGTCAAAGAGCCGTTAGGGAATGTACCTATCGCGGTTCGCACTGCATCTACTATGACGATATCCTGCAATCTGATACTCATCTAAACCTTCTCCTTTGTTGTATGTCTTCGCTTTTGATTCTATCAAAGCCGCACCCTGGCATTGAGGATCGCCTCGAAGCGTTACCATATATAGCTTGCTCCCCTCAGGCGCCCCTATAACACACGAGGTATATTGCTTAAGGCTGCTACCTTCCGGTCCTGACCTGGTTCGCAACGGCTCGTTGCATAGGACCCAAGGATCAACACCGCCCGTATATGGTCAGACCAACAAGGCTGACATCCCCGCTGACAGGTATTCGGTCCCGCATGAGCGGATTTCGGGCTACAGGGGACCGCTAGCCCCCCACCTAGTGCGGCTCTATCTTATAAAAGAACAAGCGGAGAGAGAGGGATTCGAACCCTCGAGGCGATTTTGTCGCCTACACGATTTCCAATCGTGCTCCTTCGGCCAGCTCGGACATCTCTCCGATCTGCTGTGCTCTAATGAATAACTTATCAAAATAGCTCAACAGTTCAAGCCGACTGCCCCAGATTTTATCAAAAGCAACCGCCGGCTTGATTATCTTTCTTCCTCGCTCTGTAACAGTTTGCGTCTTTCAGCAATTAGCTTCTCAGCAAGATGGGAGGGAAGCTCCTCGTAGTGGCTGAAGCTGATGGTAAAAGAGCCTCTGCCGCCGGTCATGGAGCGTAGATCTGGCTCGTATTTTAACATCTCCGCCTGGGGCACCTGTGCCTTGATAACCTGCATGGAGCCTTTTGGCTCCATCCCCATAATCCTTCCCCGCCGCGAGTTGATATCACCGATGATATCACCCATCATATCCTCAGGAACGGTTACGGTTACATTCATTATCGGCTCCAGGATGAAGGGATCAGCCTGCTCGAAGCCCTTTTTAAAGCCCATGGATCCGGCGATCTTGAATGCCATCTCGGAGCTGTCAACCTCGTGGTAGGAGCCATCATAGCAGTTAACCTTGATATCGACCACCGGGAATCCAGCCAGGGGACCCTTTTCCATGGCTCCGAGTACTCCTTTTTCCACGGCAGGAATGTACTGCTTCGGAATGGCTCCACCGAATATGGTATCCACGAACTCGAAGCCTGCCCCCCTGGGCAGCGGGCTAAGCTCAAGGTGGCAATCGCCGAATTGTCCGCGCCCCCCGGTCTGCTTCTTGTAGCGACCTTGTGCCTTAGCAGGTTTCCTGATCGTCTCTTTGTAAGCCACTTGAGGTGGCTTCAGGGTAACCTCCAATCCATAGCGATTCTTCATCTTCTCCACCGCGACCTCTATGTGCAGTTGCCCCATGCCAGCGATGATAAGCTCCCCGGTCTCCTGTGCGCGATAGAACTTGATCGCCATATCCTCCTCACCGATGCGTGCTAGCGCATTGCTGATCTTCTCCTCGTCCCCCTTGGACTTAGGCTCGATAGCATATTGCATCAAAGGCTCCGGCATGTCCACGAAATCATAGACGATCGGGTTATTCTCATCGCAGAGCGTGTCTCCGGTGGCAGTTTCCTTTAGCTTTGCCACGCAGACTATATCGCCAGTAACCGCCTGAGAGGTGCTGATGACATCCTTGCCCATGAGGTAGCCGAGCTGTCCGATCCTTTCCTTGCAGCCTTTGCTCGAATTGAAGGTCGTTGAATCAGAGTTTAGCACCCCGCAGAATACGCGGAAAATCGACTGCCTGCCAGCATAAGGATCCGAAAGGGTGGCGAACACCAGGGCAGAAAATGGAGAATCAAGGGCAGCTTTGAGCTGCTTCTCCTCTCCTGATGGGTTTTTTGCGCTGAGGCTGCTTTTTTCCAATGGAGATGGGAAGTAAGCGCCGGCAGCATTCATCAGTTGCTGGATGCCGATGTTCTGCAGCGCGCTACCAAAGAAAACCGGGATGATTGCGCCTTTTCGGACCCCATTATATAAGCCATTGCTGATCTCTTCCTCGGTTAGGGGTTCTTCCATGAAGTACTTTTCCATGAGGGTTTCATCGGTCTCGGCTACTGACTCGGTAATCTTATTCTTATACTCGACCAATAGATCAGAAAGCTCATCCGGTATCGGTATCTCCTTGAACTTACCAGAGGTATCATTGGCGTACTCGTATGCTTTGCCTAAGATGATATCGACCACTCCCCGGAAGCTTGCTTCCTGTCCTATGGGAAGCTGAAAGGGGACGATATTAGCCTTGAAAACATCCCGCAGTTGTTGCATTGCTTGCTCGTAGTTGGCTCTTTCCCGGTCGAGTTTATTTATAAAAACTATGCGAGGGAGATTGTACTTATCAGCATACTCCCAAACCCTTTCAGTATAGACCTCGACCCCGGATACTGCACATACAGTAATGATGGCTGCATCAGCGACCCTAATGGCGCATAAGGCATTATGTATGAAATCGCCGTAGCCCGGGGTGTCGAGCAGGTTGTGCTTCAGCCCTTCCCATTGGCAGTGTGCGTAAGCGCTATTGATCGAGATCCTTCTTTTAATCTCTATGTCAGTATAGTCGGTAGTAGTGGTCCCGGCATCCACTTTGCCCAGCCTATTTACCGCAGAGGAATTGAACAGCATTGCGGATACTAGGGAGGTCTTGCCGCTGCCACCGTGTCCCACCACGGCGATGTTTCTTATTTTTTTAGGGTCAATAGTCATCTGATCGCATCCTTTCTTACTATTCTTAGCGAGTGCTTAATTTGAAGCCCTTTTTCAATCCTCACTTGCTGCATTGGAAATTCTAACTATTCCCGCCTTATATTTCTTTTCATCCATTATTTTACATGGGATACAAGGATGTATCCATTAACATAGGCATCAGTTTATGTCAAGGAAAGAAAAAATCAAAGATCTCTTAAGCGAGCCATCCCTTAAAAAACATGCTGCCAGCTTCTAATATACAAATTAAGCAACATTCCAAGATCGTCGATCCCGTAATCTCGCAAAATGTTCCATGTGGAACGTTTTTTAAAAGCAATTATCTATATTATATAATTTTAATATTATAATAAATTATTCAATCATAAATGTTATAAATTAATAAGTATATATCATTAATAATATCGCCAATAATTTCACATATTTGGAAGATCCCACAAACACGGTGCTCAATACAATTTACCATCCAAATAACAACTGCTTATGCTTGAAATCATTACGTTTGAAAAGCTTACCCGGTAATAAGATCTTGTTGCGCTTGAAAGTTTGTTTTAATAAAGGTATGTTTCTGAATGTAGCTAATCATAAACGAGGTGATCTCAATAATGACAACACAAAAATATATAAACATCATACAATTTTTATGCTTGGGCATTTTATTGGTCTCGTGCAGCACCTCACATGATCCGGTATCTCCAAGAAGTAATCCTTCGGGTTATACTATCTATGTCGAGGCGCATCCGAGCGTACTTGCAGCCGATGGCAAAAGCGCGAGTACAATTGTCGCCACGCTCTATGATATCTATGGCGGACTGGTTGACGGGGAGGAGATCGTCTTCACCACTACCTTGGGCACCTGGGCGCCAGGGGGAAAACCAGAACCAGGAGTCTCCGCGGTAACTGCTACCACTGAGGATGGTTATGCAAGAACCTGGCTGATAAGCCCGCAGTATCCAGGAACAGGTATGGTTACAGCAACAATAGAGGATGTAAAGGCGACTGTTTATGTAAATTTTCTGTAGAGCAAAAATATCGAGGTTTGCTATGAGCGAGGCTTGACTTTCTCAGCGCAAGATATATGATTGCTATAACAGAATGAGGAAACAATTAGATGCAATAAAAAGGAGTAAGATGATGAGGAAAAATTATGTAACTCCTCTGTTAGCCATGACGGTGATCTTTATCGCCACTCAATCCTTTGCTGGCACGGTGTTCTGGAGCGATGACCTGGAGGCTGGCAATCCGATGGTCTTTATTAGCCTCCACGACGGAGTATGCCACTGGTGGGCGCAAGATGAATTCGTCTTCAATGGCAACTACGCTATGTGGTGCGGACCCGATGATGCAACAACCCTGCCCGGAGACGATTACGGCTCATATTACAACGACAGCTTCGGAAATACAGATCCTATTGACCTTTCAGCTTACGGCACCGAGGATACCCTGCAGTTCTCCTTTTATGAGTACTACGACACGGGCGATGGTGGAGACAATGACAATATGTTTGTTGAGTTCAGCACCGATGGGACTACATGGGAAACTCTACTGGAGAGAATTGGGGACAATGAGCAGACCTCATGGGAGAAAACGGTGATCGATATCTCCCAGTATGCAGGTGTTTACACGCTCTGGTATCGCTTCAGGTTCGTGAGCGGTGCTCCTGTCGGTGAAGATGACGGTTGGTTCATAGATAATGTATCCATCGACCAGACCAGTGAGACAGTGGAACTTTTACCCACCGAGGACTTCGAGGGCGATTGGTCCTCCGAGTCCCCTCCGCCGGGATGGCAAATAATAGACAATGGAGATGAATCACCTCCGGTCTGGAACAATAACGACTGGCATAAATACGATACCTATGGTGCTCAGGGCAATGTGGCAAGGGTTTACTATTCTCCGACAGAGAACCAGGACGAGGAGCTTATCACTCCCAGTCTCGATTGCACAGGGGTTACCAATATAACTCTACAATTCTGGCATTATTATAATGCCTATTTTTCCGGCGATGCTATTGTTGAAGTCAGTACCGATGGCGGCGGAACTTGGGATGAGATCGCTCACTTCACCGATACCGATGATGAAGGCGTGAAGACTTATGATGTATCCGCTTTTGCCGATAATGAGTCGGATGTGATGTTCCGCTTCCACTACATCGCCTTTGATGAATATTATTGGCAGGTGGATGATGTCTGGGTAGGCTCCTTTGGTGGAGTAATCGAGAATGTCTATTTCGAGGACTTCGAGGATACCTTGGACCTTACATTTGATTGCCACGATGCTGATCACTTCTGGAGTTACATTGATGACAGCTTCCCCAACAATGATCACTGGGATCCGGTTCTCAGCCCCTCCCATGCCAACTACTGCGGCGATCCTGCTTCTGACTATGATGATGGAGAGGGCTTGCCTGCAACCGGCAAGGGCGCTTATGTCGCCGAGGAGCACGGATATGGAACCCTGTACAGTGCTGCCACGATTGCATTTATTGGCAAGGAGATGAACCTTCCTAAGCAGGGCGACCTGATAATCAGTTGGGCTAACCGCAGGCTGGAGTTCTCAGGGTACTATGGATTGTGGGCATCGAGCGATGCGGGACTCAATTGGGAGGAGGTCTGGTGGTCCCCAGACGATACCTGGCACGGAGAGAACGAGGCAGGCGATTGGCAGATAGATAAAGCGGATATAAGCCATTACGCCAATATCGATGAGTTCGTGCTGGCGTGGGTATTGTATGTTGATAGCTCACCAAATGCTTATGGTTATTGGTATCTTGATGACTTGATGCTCTCGGATGACATATTCCCACCGATCATAACCGCAGATGAGCTACCCTCAGATACACCAGAGACGACTGAACAATATGTTTTGATAACCGTAACCGATGACTCAGGGCTGGCTGAAGATCCCATGGTTTACTACCGGACAGGTGGAAGCGGTGCTTACATGCCTATTTCACTTGCTGAGGTGCCAGTCAAGACAATGGGAACTCAATATGAGGGATATATCCCCGGTCAGCCGCATGGCACCCTTGTGGAATACTACTTCGCAGCCGTGGATATCCATGATAACTATGCAACCCTGCCCGTTGGCGGTACAGCACCTGACAAGGCTCCGCCACCAGAGGTGTTTAGCTACTGGGTGCTCCCTCAAGAGGGGGTCGATATCCTGATAGTCAACGATGATTGGGATACTGATTCCGCTGATCTGATGGATGCGATGGCTGAGCTTGGAGGTATTCCCTACAACCTTGTCGATCAGGATGAGGTCGATCTCAACCTCAACTGGATGGGCGCTTATAGCACCATTATCTGGGGCGAGAGCGGCTTAATATCCGATGACCAATCCAATGCCCTGATTCAGTGGTTGAGCGCACCGACAAAGGATGGTGGGCTGCGAAAGCTAATGATCTTCGGCGATGATATCGGATATTACGAGGATGGCACACCACTGTACTCACAGTACCTCAAGGCTATGTATGTCCAGGATAACATAGGTTGGGACTTCGTACAGGGCATGGATAATCATCGCTTGGGAAATAGCTTGTACTTCGAGATCGATTCTCCTTACCCCGATGAGGTTGACACCAACGATCCCGCTGCCGAGTATGCCTTTAAGTATAGGGAGTTGGGTCCCGATAAAGGAGCGATCAGCTCAGGTGGTGCTGGAATCACCTATTGGAATGACCAGTACGCCTCGGCATACCTTTCGTTCCCGCTTGGGGATATCCTGTATTGGAATATGTTCGTCGCAGTTCTTGACAATACCCTTAATTGGTTTGAGGAGCCTTGGAACCATTACTACCTCGACTGCAGCAACGTTACTCTAATTGGATGCGGGGATACGGTAGTAACTGGTAATACCAATAATGGAGTCAGCGATATATCGCTTTATCCGTGCGCTGAGAAGTTCGTGGCTGGACCGGAGCAACTATACAGCTTCACCATAGCTGAGCCGAGGCATATAACCGCCATCCTGGATGCTGCTACGGACCTCGACCTGTTCATGTTATACGAATGTGATTATCAGGCTTGCTTCACCTCTGCCACGGAGCCGGGCGCTGATACTCTTGATATACCTGATCTGGCTGCGGGAACATATTATCTTGTGGTTGATAGCGATCCGTTCAGCGCTGGAGATTACAACTTGACCTTGCTGTGCGATGTGCCGATCACACCGACGGCTACTCCCACTGCGACCGAGACACCGACTCCGATACCTCCCACCGATACACCTACACCGACCTTGACACCGACCCCAAGCCCGGATACCCCGACTGCCACTCCGACTAACACACAACTACCCCCGACTGATACGCCGACACCGACTAATACGTCAGTACCGCCAACAGATACGCCGACCTCAACACCGATACCGCCCACCGAGACACCGACCAGCACTCCAACTCCACCCAGTGATACGCCGACCCCGACTGTTGAGCCAACCAATACCCCGACTGCCACTCCGACTCCGCTGCCGGTCTTAGTATTCCTCGCTGGGTACTGGGATACCTACATAACATCGGCAGATGGCGGAATTTTCAACCTGTTCGTCTATGCTGGCGCCAGCGACTTCTCGCCTGCGGAAAGGGTTGAGTTCTACCTGGGCGGTATGCCAACAGGGGTCGATGTTCCTGTACTAGATCCAGCACTCGGCAGCTTTGGCATGTTCGGGATACCGATGGAACCAGGCATGGATCCGGCTGTAATCCTGGTGGAATACATGGCGTTCAAGGGTGATATGAGTAGCGAGTTGTGCCCCTACCTCAATGTAGGTGAGTAGCTCGAAAGAATAAAACAACGAGTATTAAGCAGGCTCCCGCAAACAAGGTGAGCCTGCTTTTCTGGTAGTATAATATTAAAAAAAGGTGATCTCCATTCTTTAGCAAAGACTAAAGATTGAAGACTAAAGCCTATTAATCCTTTGCAATGCCTGCGAATCTGAGTCCAGAGTACAAGGAATCTGAGGAAAAGTATCGCCACGCTCAGACTGCGCAGGAGCAGCTCGTTGCCCTGCAGGAGATGCTCGCCACCATCCCAAAGCACAAGGGCACCGAGAAGATGCAGGCTGATATAAAGCGCCGCATCTCCAAGCTAAAGCAGGAGATGGTTAAGAGATCCGGTGCTAAGCGCGCTGAGCTTTATGTGGTGGAGAAGGAGGGCATTGGCCAGTTTACTCTGGTCGGACCGCCTAATTCGGGGAAATCCTCACTGCTTAGGCTGCTAACCAACGCTGATGCAAAGGTGGGAGAATATCCATATACGACTCAACTGCCCCAGCCTGGCATGGCGCAGCACGAGGATGTACAGATCCAGGTAGTCGATCTCCCCCCGGTCTCTGATGAATTCAGCGAAAACTGGATCTATGGACTAATACGCATCTCTGATGGATGCCTGCTGGTAATCGATCTGAGCAGCGATGATCTGCTCCATGAGGTGGACATGTCCATGAATCTTATGGAGGAGCATCGCATCAAGCTACATAAGCCTGGTGAAAGGGTTGAGCTTGAGGATCGGCGCTGGAGCGCCAAGCCGTGTCTTCTTATCGGGATGAAGTATGACTCAGACAAGGCAATCGAGCACCTGGATATATTTAAAGAGTTTTACGGACCCCGCTTCGAGATATTCACCACCTCGACCATAAAGACGCACAATATCAAGGAGATAATAACCAGGATGTACGAGATGCTCGGTGTTATAAGGCTTTACGCCAAGCAACCTGGAAAACCGCCGGATATGTCGCAGCCGTTTGTGCTAAAAACTGGGAGCACCATACTCGACCTTGCCGGCGAGATACACAACGACTTCGTTACCAACTTCAGGTTCGCCAAGGTATGGGGTTCAGCCAAATTCGACGGGCAAAAAGTCAACAAGGACTACATTCTGCAAGATGGGGATGTAGTAGAATTCCATGTCGCCTGATGGCTATTATTGGGGTTTCACCAGGACAGCCTCGATGATGGTATTGTCCCTGACCAGCACCCTCAAGCCCTCGAAATTGATGCGCTGTATATCCTCCATTACATCCCTGCCTTTAATAACCCCTAATATCGGCTCCATTATGTTGTATGGTGCGCCAATAAGTAAGGTTGGCTTATTCCTGAAAAGCTCCCTAAGCTCCAGGTTGCCGATGGCTATCGCTATTCCATGGCCATCTAACAGGATACCCACCGTGCCATAAAGCCAAAGAATGAATTGCTTGTGCTTACTACCTAATTTGTGCTCTAACCCAGGCTCGCCCAGATGCTCCCTGATCAACCTATTGGTTACAAGCATGCCCGCCTGCTTGACATCAATCAGTGGCTCCATGTTATATCGGGCAAGAAGTATCTTTTCACCTTTAGCGCCTGCCAGGAGCTTATCAAAGCGATAGAATGAATCCAGGTCATCGGGAGCCAACTCGCCGCTTAGGCGTGCAAATTCTTGCTTATCAAGTGGACAATATGAGCCGAAGAGCCTTATGGCAACATCGAGGTTGGCTTCGTACAGATATGGGGGGTGTTCGAGCATCACCTGGGCAGCGCCCTCAGAACGAACGCAGAACAGGAGATTTTCCTTGAAGGCGATAGCTACCCGGGGATAAAAAAGGATCTCAAAATGGTGTGTCAAGCCATCCCCTTCAAGCACCATCTTATAAGTGTAAGACGCCTTTCCGAGCAAGTGCTCAACCTCGCCTTTGTAGTAGGGAGCAAGGAAGTGAGGGCTGCTGATAAGCTCGTTAACATCGGGCAGCGGGGTCTTTTGAACCAGTATTTCATCCTTGAACCTATAGAACATACCCTCATGCACCAGTGTTTTATCAGCGACCACGGCGTTGAAGTCGTAGTGCATCTCAGAAAATGCGGGTATCTCGATAGCAATGGCGCTTAGATACCGCGAAAAAAGCAATATAGCACCAATGCATAAAGCAAGTTTTATAGTTGATCTATTCATCATTTTTTCACTCAAATATATCGCGCCAGTATCTCACGAATGCCTGTATCTATATCGCCGTATTGTTGCTTGATCATCTTTAACACCTTATGGATGTTGACAGGATAACCGGTATATCGCCTGTCATTGATATCCCTGTAGTATCCCAGTCTTCTTCCTACCTTGAACAGATGGCGTTGATCCTCAGGCAATGATAGATATTCGTCGATTACAGATATCATCTTTTCCTTGTCACCAGGGAGTTTTCCTTCCACTCTCTCCAGTAGATTCATAATATGGTCGCTATAGACAAAGCTGTTTATGTCCTCAAGCTGTTCGATAATACTGCGGATCTCGCGCACGACATCATCCTCGCCAAGCAAGATTAGCTGATTATTCTCGATCAGCTCCTGAACCGGGGTATGAGGTAAAGGCACAAAGGAGCGAATCCTGATGAAATGTGGATTTATCTTGTTCAGCACCCTGGCAGTCTCGGTGGCGTTTTCATCGCTAAGCAGCTTTCCACCCAAACCGGGCATGATATATTCGGATAGCTCGATCCCGGCAACTCTGACCTTCATTCCCGCCTCTACCTGCTGCTGAGCGGTTGCACCCTTGCACATCATGGAGAGCACCTGGTCGCTGCCGCTCTCCAAACCTATATGGATTCTATTCAAACCTGCCTCTTTTAGCCTAATCAAGTCATCAAGTCTCTTGTGCGCGACCGTGTGTGCCCTTGCATAACTAGTTATGCGCAGGACTTCAGGAAAAACGGTCTTGAGATAGCGCAGTACCTCGATGAGATCATCTGTCTTCATCACCAGGCTATTGGCATCCTGAAAAAAGACTTCACAAGGACCGTTAGCCATCCAGAGCGCAACTGCAACCGCTGAGTTGAGATCCACTTTATCCGGATAAAGGCAGCTCGTTTCGTAGGCAAGATCAGTGGAAACCAAACCACCATAGCCCAGTTGCCACGAGGACTCCTTTAGCAGATCGCTTATCTTCTTTATGTTATCGATATCCCTTTTGATCTCATCGACAGTTCGTAGCGAAAAATCTTGCCCCTTATAGACCGGGCAAAAGGCACACTTGTTCCAGGGACAGTTGCGAGTGAGCCGAATCAAAAGGCTTACTGCCTCGCTAGGAGGCCTTATCGGACCAAGTTCGTAGCTTAATTTCTCCAAAGTATGGATTGTTGTTGGGTTATCTAAAGTATATCCCGTACTATCTTTGCTATCTGCCCACCATCAGCATGTCCGCGTAGCTCTTCCATTATCAAGCCCATGGCGAAGTTAAATCTCTTTTCGTTGTCATCAATAGCAGATAATAACTTACGATTATCGTTGAGTATATCCTTTATGCGAACTACCAGAGCCGTGCTATCCAGTGGTTCAAGCCGCAGGGAGCTGATCGCCTGTTGGATGCTCATGTCCCCGGCAACTTTAGCCAGCACATCGGGGATCGCTTCTTTGGCAAAGATGCCGTTTTCATACATCTTGAACAGCTCAAGATACTGCGCATCATCAATCCGCTCGATATGGTATCCTTCTCTTTTCAACCATCTATATGTCTGGGTAAGGGTTACTGCCACCAGCCTGGGATCAGCCCTAGTTTTTTGCACGATGCGGTCGAATAGCTCGGCTCGCTCGGAGAAGGATAACTCGTATGCGATCTGGGGTGAGATAGCGAGTTGTTCAATATATCGTTGTTCGCGACTCCAGGGAGGTTCAGGCAGGCTTTCTGCTATCTCGTTGACCAGTTCCCTTCGGATTACCGTGGGCGGGGAATCGGTGTCCGGATACATGCGATCTGGCCCGGGTAGTATGCGCTCGAAGTCGGTGGTTCCATCCGAGAATGCCTGGCGGGTCTCGTTAGGAACGCCCATTTTAACCGCCTCCAGCCCGCGGATACGAATTTCTTCCATAGCGGTAATCACATCATCTTTAGCCCCCCAAGTTAGCAGTACGGCATCGGTGTGCCTGGCAGCAAAGTGCTTCATAAGTCCCTTGATCTCTTCTATTGGGCATCCCCAGGCTGCGGGATCATCAGAATGAAGTAAATTAGGCTTTTGATCCAGGCAGGCGATGACCCTGACCCTGCCGGAGAACTCCTGGGCAAAGGTGATGCCGGGCTGGGTGGGGGTACTAAGCAGACCCCCAAACCCGTAAAGAACCACCGCGCCGATGGAATGACCCTTTAATATTGCCTGGCGCAGAAGCTCGCACTTTGTATTCTGAAAAAGGTGGCTCACCTCCTGCTTCTCTGCCCGGTAATTCCTGGGATAGACCGCCCTCTGCCGAAGCTCATCCTTTATCTCCAGCAGCGCCTTTTGCCGGAGTGCTTCAGTATAGACCAATCGTGGTATATACTCGATCTTCGGCACTCCCTTTATCTCCACCCTGGTGCCGCCTTTGATGCTGACATTGACATCCTGGCGCACGGCACCGATGCCCCTGCGGACTACACCCGATACCCTTAACAGTCGCCCCAGAAGAGTGGCGACCTCACCGGGCTCCAAAGGGGTGTGCATATCTGGCGCGGTGATGACCTCAACCAGCGGGATACCGAGCCGATCCGTGCTGAAGCCTATGCGATGTCCCTTATCCCACAGCTCGCGACAGGCATCCTCCTCTACATTGAGCTGCCTGATGCGGATGGCTCGATCCCGATACGGCACGGAGCCATCCAAGCCGATTATCGCTGTTCTCTGAAAGCCAGTCGGGATGCTGCCGTCCAGGTACTGCTTGCGGGTGATGTGCATCTCGTCAACGATGTGGCAGCCAAGCATGAGGGCTATCTTGATGCCGTACCGCACCGCCTCCTTGTCGATCGGAAACGGAGGTGTATCATCCATCTCGTAAGTACAAACCCGATCGTTATATAAATGATAATAGACCTCTTTTTTAGTCTTGAACTCCATCAGGGCGGTGCCATCATACTCCCCCAGCTCAGAGAGGGTCGGTCGCATGTGTCTCCTTACTTTGGCATCAGGCTCTCGGTGCACATAACCAGCCGGGCAGCGACAGAACAGCTTCCCCCTGGTGGCAAGTTGGTGATGGATCTCCAAGCCGCACTTCAATCCCAAGCTATCCGAGAAAAATGGGTCATCCAGGCTGTAACGATAGTATTCCGGGTGGGGTGTGGGCTTTTTCGCCTTAAATGAATTGATAAAACCGGTTGCTAATTTCATGGGTGGGTAATCTAAAACAATCAGAGGTCATAGTAAAGTTCATACTCGATTGCAGAGGGCATTTTACTTATCGGCTCCAGCTCGCATATCTTCTTTTTATGGATCCAGAACTCGATAAGCTCCTCGTTGAAAACGCCGCCCTGAAGAAGATAGTCGTGATCCTGCCGCAAGGCATCGAGCGCATGCTCCAGCGTATCAGGGAGAGACTCGAAGTGCGCTTTATCATCGCCGGCTGCATCATAGAAGTACCCCTTGCCCATATCTCTAGGATCGATCTGTTTCTTCATCCCATCTATTCCAGCCATTAAAAGAGCTGCATAAGCAAAATATGGATTGCAGGTCGCATCAGAGGGTCTGAACTCGAAGCGCACCTGCTTAGGCTCCATCACATAGGTGGGGATACGGATCATGGCGTTGCGATTCCCCTTGCCCAATACGATAGCGGTTGGTGCCTCATGTCCAGGAACCAGACGCTTATAGGAGTTTGTAGTTGGATTGGTAAAGGCACAAAGGCTCTTGGCGTGTGTAAGCAGTCCGCCGATGAAGTGCATAGCCTCCATGCTCATCTTGCAGTAGCCATCGGGATCATAAAAAACCGGCATCTTATCTTTATACATCAGGAAGTGTATATGCATTCCATTGCCCGCTTCGCCATATAGAGGCTTTGGCAAGAAGCAGGCAGTGAATCCGTTACGATGACAAATTAACCTGATAAGATACTTGGCAAGCACGGTGGCATCGCCAGCGGATGTAAAAGGTATGAATTCAGGCTCGATCTCTACTTGCCCCCTGCTTCCAACCTCGTGGTGATGGTATTTGACCGGGATATTAGCCATCATCAGGCACTCGACTATCTCGTTTCTGATATCATAAAGGCGATCCCCCGGCGGGGAGACATGATACCCTCCATCCCTTCCTGGTCGCGATGAGGACTGGTTGACACCATGGATATCACTACCCACATCTATTACCGTGTATCGCCCGCCTCTTTTATCGTTTATGTATTCAACACCCTCGAATATATAAAACTCGAACTCCGGTCCCAAAAGGCACTCGTTGCCAAAACCGACTCCTGTTAGATAATTGAAGGCTTTTGCCATGATATGCCGGGGATCGTGCTTGTACCTAGTTCGTTTCTTGCCTGCCAGGTAGATCTCGGTGAAGAAGGAAAGCGATGGTCTATATTCATCAGCCGGATCGATAAATGCGCTTTGAAGCAGCGGAATACAAAGCATATCACTATCTTCGGTGGCAAGGTAGTGATAGTTAGAGCCATCGAAGCCGACACCATTCTTCATCAGATAACTGTCCAGCTTTCCTGATGGAACCGTAACCTGTCTCATTCTGCCTGACAGATCGATTATCTTCAGGTTGATGAATTCGATCTCATTATCCTGTATGAATCTCTTGGCTTCCTGTAGGTTCTTGAACATTGTATCTGTCTCCTTATAAATTTTAGCATGATAAAAATACTTAAGCAGGGTCAAAATGTCAACGCATTATGCCCATGTTTGCTATTCCATTTTTGTTCAATCTTTATTATCACTAGTGTTAAGAGAGTATGATTAAGTATTGGTTTTCCTGGGACATACACTTAGCCTGCAATTACAGATGCGAGTATTGTTTCCACGCAGGCGAGTGGAAGAGCCTTGCTGATGGAAATATCTATCTGGATCATGGCAGCATCATCAATTCCTGGAAATGGATCAGCGAAAACTATGGAACTCCTTACATCGATATCTCCGGTGGCGAACCGACTACATACCCTGGCTTCTTTGAAATCCTGGAAGGGATAAGTGCTTTCAGCGTAGTAAATATCTGCACCAACCTTTCTTTTGACCCTGGTATGATGGAAGGGATAAAAAAGCGCCGTAATATAAGGATCTTCGCATCATTTCACCCTCAATTCCCTGAGGTGAGCGATTTTGCAGGCAAACTGTTACAGCTTCAACATAATGGCTTCCAGGTGGCAGCAGCAATCGTGGATATTGATCAAAATCATGCACTTTATGAAAGGTTAAAGGTAATGCTTAGAGAAAAAAATATTCCTTTATCCCTGCTGGAATACTCCACACCACCTAGAAAAACAGATAAAAAAAATTATATGAAGTCAGAATTCAGGGAAGTATATAAGGCTAATAGCCACAAAAGCGATACGAAATCAAGGGAGTTCCAACCTAGGTTATGTCTCGCTGGTAATCGTTACTTCAGGATCGCTTCCAACGGTGAAATAATGCGCTGTGCAACAATCGACCAAGTTTTCGGCAACCTATATGAGGGCGTTTTCGAGCCTGCCAAAAAGCCTATCTTGTGCACAAGCAAGGACTGCATCTGTACCAGTGAGAGGTTTTTCCTGGCTTCCAATCGTTTAAATATCTTCAAGTATAACCTTAGATTGAGCTTTCCACTGCTTGCGAAAATAGCGAGCATTATTTTTTTTAGGTAAAGATGGAGATCGAGAATGACATAATGGATTGCCTTGTATGGTGGTACAAAGGAGAAGCCCCAGGACCGGTAGTAATCGACATCAACCCTACCAACCGTTGTAATCTACGCTGCCTCTCGTGCTGGCTAAGAGCATACCCGAATATCGACTATTCGATCGAGGTACCGATGACACGCTATCTTTCGCTAGTCGATGAGGCAGCCGAGCTAGGCGTAAAGCACTGGATGGTTACCGGTGGCGGAGAACCGATGTTCTTCAAAAAAAGGAGCATGGAGCTTCTAAGGAGAATAAAGCAACTAAACATGCAAGGCTCTATCACCACCAATGCGACCTTGTTTGACCAGCAGGATGCCAAAACCCTGGTGTCCATAGGCTGGGACAAGGTTGTAGTAAGTATAGATGGAGATAATCCCGATACGGTCGATTACCTGAGAGGAATGAAAGGTAGCTTCAAGCGCATCGTGGAATTCCTTGAAAATATCCAAAGGTTCAAGGGAGCCTTGGGTTCTCCAAAGCCGCTGATGCAGTTCAACATCGTGCTCTCCAGGGTGAACATGCCCCGAATGACTAACATCATCGAATTTGCCCATAAGATGGGAGTCCAGATAGTCAGCTTCGAGCCTCTCACCGTCCATTCCGCAATGGGCGAGAAACTCAAGATAACCGATAATCTTCACCAGCAACTCGATGAATTAGCTTGCCTGGCAGATGAAAGAGCAAAAGAGCTTAATGTTTACACCAACGCCAGGGCATTTATCGATCATCCGCTCATAGAGCAGTCTAATAATATGATCAGTATCCTGAAGAAGGAAGGGGATCCTCGAGCTGGTTTCCTTGGATTGCCCTGCTACGAGCCTTTCTATCACCTGGTAATAAAGCCGGATGGAAGCGTCGGTCCCTGCTGCATCTTCGATGATGCCGCTGCACCCAACATTAGGCAGATGCCCCTGGCTGAGGCATGGTACGGGAGCTTTTTCGAGAATATACGAAATATGCTTCTTGAGCACAGATTCCCCAGCTATTGCAATATATGCAACTCCGGACAGGTGCTGATGAATCGAGGATTGAGGGAGAAGCTCAAGAAAATCTTCTATAAGCAATGGTGAATATGGAAGAGAATGATCTTATAAAAGAGCGCAACCAAAGGCTGCGTAATTGGATGCAAGGCAAACCAGCACCCCCTTTATCGGTGGAGTTAGCGCCTACCCTGCGATGTAACTTGAATTGTCTATTTTGCTGGAGATATGGGATTTCCGATATCGATTATGGCTTTGAGATGTCGGATGATGATTATCGACGCATCATTAAAGAGGGCAAGGCGTTGGGAGTACTGGAGTGGCGCATCATAGGGGGGGGCGATGCGATCGTACGAAAGCATTTATGTACAGAAATTATGTTGTTGATAAAGAAACTCGATATGCGTGGGTATATCTGCACTAATGGGCTTCTTTTCGATAAAGGAGATATCAAGTCCCTAGTCGCCAAAAGGTGGGATCATATCAAGTTCTCCTTCGAGTCCCATATTAGTACTATACATGACCGTTTGGTCAACAGAGCCGGTGCATTCGATAAAGCGGTCGAGATCATCGGGGGCTTCGTCGCCGAGAAACAAAGGCAATCATCTAGCAAGCCATACCTGGAACTTGGAGCTGTGTTGACCAACCTGAATTATCGAGACCTGGTCGGCTTCATACGATTCAGCAGCCAACTCGGCGTCGATGCACTGTTCATTGAACCGATAACAGTTTATACGCCAATGGGCGAGTCGCTCAAGCTATCTAAGGAGCAACTCATCGAGTTCAATAATCAAATTGACTATGCGATTAAATTGTCCCAGAAACTACGAATCAACACAAACTTGCCAAGCCTAGGGAGAATGCCATATATTGATCATACCTCGCAAATGGATAAACTGATGAGAGTTCTTGCCAAGCGCGAGTCCCCAAAAAGCCCCTTTATGCGCGCAGCCTGCTATGAAGCCTGGTATCGAATGGGCATCAGGGCGGACGGAAAGACATGCCCCTGCGGGTTCGATGACCCTGATAGCACCGAGTATGCAACAGAAAAATCACTCGAAGAGATCTGGTATGGAGAATACTTCACATCGAAAAGAAGACACTTTCTGGAGGGCAAATTGAGCGCGCAATGCCGCAAGTGTTGCAGCACCCTAATCGATGTTACAAAACAGATAAGGGCTTCGTTACTTGAATCTTGATCGAAGATGGAAGGATCTATGTAAATTTCACTGTATGACCAGGTAGGGCCAGGTAACGCTGAAAGTTCCGTAGATATCTTTTGCTCGCAATTCTATAATATATACTCCCACCGGTGGATCGGCGCCGATCTGTGGGATATGGAATGTATAAACGCCATCCCCTGCAACCAGATCTCCGTTTAAGCCATTATCATATAAATAAACACCAGTAGGGTAACCGCTTACATACATCTCGACCGAGCTGATGGCGCTAATTCCCATCGGATGGCTTACCAAGGCTATCATGGTGAACTCGCCGCCGGAACGATTAAGCACGGTGAACAGGTAGCCTGCTACCATGATGAAAGGATTGTTGGCAGTAGATTTCGCTTGCAGGGCATTGAGATATTCGCTGAACCAGCTCACCTGCCGATCATGCTCGAATTGAAGCCATCGGTAATTACTTAATGTATCATCTGTGTCGCTAATAATCAGGTAAGGCCAGATCAATGAGGTATTCCCTGCCATGTCAATTGCCCTAAGCTCCAATAAAAACTCTGCTGGGGCTACCCCAGGGGGGATATTCACCGAGAATGTATAAAGCATATCAGAGGCGGTCTGATCCCCAAATAGACCATCATCGTGAAGCAAAATGCCGGTTGCAGCGCCATCGTACAATACCTCCACGGAGCTAATCGCCTTGGAATGCGGGGAGTCTATCACCGCTGCAATCATGGTCAGCATCCCTCCAGCGGAACTGCTTAGATCCGTATCCCAGTATCCAGCAGCAGCGATGAAAGGCGGTTGATTGTCAATGGTTGTGCAAACGGTCCTAGAATAAGCGCTCTCTTGCATAGTTTCCGTGCGAGCCTTTGCCCGAAAGCAGTATGTAGAGCCATCCTCCAGTTCCAAGAATGTATAGCATGTTTCTGTGATCCAGCCGCTAGTGGCTTCTATGGTATAGAAGTTATCCGGTGAAGCCTCGACCCTGTACTCCGAGGCGCCGGGAACAGCATCCCAGGAGACAAAAACGCTATGGCCGCTTTGATAATCGGCTAGATCATTCATTACCGGAGGGTCTGGCGGTGTTACTGTTGGTGTGATCGTTGGCGTGGCAGTTGGTGAGCCTGGCGCAGTCTGGGTCGTTGTCGCGGTGATGGTGGCGGTTATTGACGCTGAGGCTGTTGGAGTAGGGGTTGCAGATGGCTGTGTGCTATGCGTCCAGATCTCTATCTCACGGCTGTACCAGCTCTCGTTGCCCTGGCTGTCATAACAGGTAACCGCGAAGTAGTAAGGAGAATCAGGCTGCAAGCCGGTGATAGTGTAGTTCTCCGTATTGCCTACATCTATCGGAGATAAGCCTTCCTCGGCGCCGATTCCCTGGTAAGGATACCCCGACTTCCATAGATCGTAGTATATCTTGCATCCCTGCAGGTCGCTAATCTGAGGGTTGCTCCACTGGAGGTGCACCGTGGTCAGATCGCATACCCCGGAAAGATCAAAGGGAGGCGGAGGAGGAGCATCGATTCTATACTGCGACGAGATCGGCTGTATATAGGCAGTTCCAAGGTAGGCTTCATCATCATTGTCGAGTATAAGCTCAGCGATCTCCCCTAGATCGGTTGTGCCCCAGTAGTTCTCCTTGGCATCGACATCGCTGACCCCGCTAAGCTTCAGATTATAAATATTGTTATCCAACAGGTTACAGTAGTTGATATTGAGAGGATTACCCACTACTCCCGCATCCTCGTTTCCCATGATGGTATTGTATAAAAAAGACTGGCTACCATCTGTCTGTAATCCCTGTCCGAAGTTGCGTATAACCGTGTTGTAATTGAACATTATCGGTGATGTATCAACATTGAGTCCAGCCCCCCCAACGCCGGTGCCCTCGCTGTCAGAGTAGTTCTCAGCCAGGTAGTTATCGATTATCTGGGTGGTTGTATTGTAAAAAACATTTATGCCCCCGCCACGGGTCTCAGCCATGTTGCCGGCAATGATATTGGAGCGTATTACACCAGCGCTGCTGGAGATATCTATCCCCGCTCCGCGCATGGCATAGTTATAAATGATCGAGTTGTTCTCCACCACCGGTGATGCTCCATTGCGCATCGCCAATCCACCGCCGCCAGCGTCACGATTCTCGTTCAGCCAGATCAGGCACTTATGTATGTATGGGGCGCTATCCTCGCATTGGATCCCACTTGTGCCATACTCGATAACACAGTGCTCCATTATGCAGCCACCGGTGTAAACACCGCCTGCATCGAAGGTGGCATCAGCGCTGCCTGCCCTAAAAAAGATCGTCTCCCAGTCCCCCGGCGAGGGGTCGCCTGCATAGGAAGTGAAAAATATCGGATCCTGCTCAGTGCCCCTGGCTACCAGCAGACCATCAACATGGATATGGTAATAGCCCATGAAGTAAACGATGACCCCAGGTTCAATGGTCAAGGAAGCGCTTTCATCAACTAGAAGATTCCCGCCGATTAGATATGGACTTTGTGCCTTGTACCAGGTTACATCGCCGAAGATTATGCCCTCCACCGGGGTCGGGGTAACCGTCGGGGTCGGGGTATCGGTGAAGGTGTCGGTTGCTGTGGGGGTCAATGTTGGAGATGCTGTATCTGTAGCTGTCGGGGTTGGCGATGATGTGGCTGAGCTGGTTGGGGTGGCTGTCGGTGTTGAGGATAGAACGGGGGTTTCGGTCGCTGTGGGAGTATTGCTCGGTGTAGGACTGATGGTAGGCGATGGCGTATTCGATGGAGTCGGCGAGATGGTCGGCGTCATGGTCATGGTCGGGGTGATCGTGGAGGTTGGAGTCCTGGTGGGAGTGAAGGTATGAATTGGTGTGGCAGTTGGTGTGGCAGTAGATGTCGGAGTAAATGTCGGCGGCAGATAGTTCACCCTGACCGCAAAGCAATTAACATATTGATTATTGGTGCTACCGCCGCTGGAATGCCGATTATAACTTAACTCTATACTATTTAGCTTCTCCCAGGTCCATTCGGTATCACTGGTTACATCAGCAACCGCCCATTGATAATTGGCATGCGAAAAGATTGCCTTTGTGCTGCCGTGATTATGGGATAGTTCCA
Organism: uncultured bacterium; assembly: GCA_964448115.1. Lineage (GTDB taxonomy): Bacteria > CAYUVA01 > CAYUVA01 > CAYUVA01 > CAYUVA01 > CAYUVA01. Next base: position 76,795 of record CAYUVA010000005.1, on the reverse strand, counting down.
TCTCAAAATTAGGAGCACCCTCATTCCTTGAATATACTCCTATCTCGACCTTGGTTATCACGCCAAGGTGCTGGTTGAAGTTGAAATCTTTGCCAGTGAGATTCTCTGTGGAGTACAGGCTATAAGCAACCTTGTCATCTGGGGCACCGGTCGCGTTCCACTCGGCTATCCAGAGCCATCTAAATGGCACCGATCCCGCATAGCGAACTATCTCCTCGCCGCTTGCAACCGAGATCGACACCACGGCAATGGTAAGAATCAACGCCAACGAGTGCCTGCCCAGTCTCATAAACCATCAACTCCCCGGTTTCATTATATTATAAAATCTAGCAGAATGCCTTGATAGTCTCAAGTAATCCAATTAGCCTTGAAAACATCTCAATGATATCATTCTTCACCAGGTCTGGTTTACTATAGCCAACAAAGAATCTTACTGCTGGCTAATAAAGCAGGCAATGCCCTGGGATTGGAGCTTCTTTTGCATTATCTGAGCCTGTTCGAGGGTGTCGAAATTACCGATCCTTAGTCGATAGAGCGTTCTCCCTTGTACCACAGCCTTGTTTATCATTACCTCATAACCGATTTCCTCAAGCTCCTTTTGCCTTTTAAGGGCATTTTCCCTGATCGCATAAGCACCAACCTGCACGCTATAATAGACCTTTTTTTCTGTCGGTTGTTCGGTAGGTATCGTTGAAGGCTCTACAGGCGATATATCCATGGCTTGAGGGATTGGCGAACCCCTTTTAGGATGTTCAGCAGCATGTGAAACAGACATATTTTCATCGCCAAGCATAGCCAGGATCTCTTTTGCCCTTGAGATAGCCATCGCCGAGTCTGTGGCTTCCATTAGCATCGATATCTGTGCTCTTGCCATGTCAGGCTTGTTCATTTTCAGGTAGCAGTATGCTATGGCAGCCTGTGCCAGGTGGGCGAAGCGGTCGCTCGGATAGGCAATGGTCAACGAGGTCAACTTGCTTACTGCCCGGTTGTATTCCTCGTTCTGGATAAAGGCTTCAGATATATAAAAAAGCGCCTCCGGTTGATTACCTTCACCAAACTGTTCAGCGGAGCTGTTCTTAAATCGCTGCAAAATACCTTGAAAATCGCCTTTCAGATATAATAACTGGAGCAAATCGAAGCGTGCGTTGATGCGTGCCTTTTCTTCGCTGCATTCGTTTATTATTCTCTCTAAGGAATTTACTGCCTCGGAGTAATTTCCTGTACTTCGAGCGAGTATATATAACACATCGTAGATCAACGGGCTATCCGGATATATCTTGATGAATCTTTTACATAGGGGTGTTACCTTGAAGTAATCAGCATTGTGAAATAGTTCACTGATCTGCTCGAAGTCCCTTGCTTGATCGCAGAAAGCTACCGAGCTAATAAGCATACAGATGAGAAGAACACACAGGATAGTTTTCATGACTTAGTTCCCCAAAGCACGATACCTGCACCTAATTTCTCTGCATCTGAGCCGTAGTATTTATATAGCATCCTGGATAATAAATGCCCCCTCCAGGAGCCGGGAAAAACTAGTAACCTTCCAGTAAGCCTTTTTATTAGCTTGCTCGGTAATGCGAAGAATCCCAGTATATCGCACAACCTGGTAAGGTCTCCAGAGAGGATCATCCTATATCCTATATCGATAAAACCGATCTCGGATAGTTCCTTGCTCCAAAATCCGGGGGTGAAGACGCTGACATGTCGCCAGAGGTTGTTCTTTATTTGCTGGTACATAACAGAAATGCTTTGGCTTCCTTTTCGTTGTGCAAGATCGCTGAAGTAGAAAAACTGCGATAAGTATGTCGTCGGCGTTATTATATATAACCTGCCACCTGAAGTTAAAACTCGATAGGATTCCCCTATTGCCTGGTGGTAGTCGGTAATATGTTCTATGACGCTGTTCAATACAACTGTCTTGAAGCTGTTAGGTTTAAAGGGGAGGCTGGTGGCTGAGGATCTTGTAACCGACTTGTAGATCCCTTTTCGTCGGCGCGCTATCTCAAGTTCCCTGGCATCTGTATCTACTCCTACAGGTTGGAGGCTCGGGTGGACGGTTTTTAGAACCTGCATGAATAGTCCATCTCCGCAGCCGATATCGAGAAGCGGGTTTTCCAGTCTAAGTCGTGCAAGGGCAGCGCACTCCACGGCTCTTACAAGTCCGAGCGCTATAGGCGCCTGGGAAAGATATCCCTCCAGAATAATATTTCTAGGTCTCATAGCCAGTTATCCTTTGAAGGTAATCGATATCATCCGAAAAGGTTATCTTAAGGTTGAATGCATTACCTTGGGTAAATGCTGGCTTAACTCCCATATAAAATACCAGGCTGCTATCATCGAGCGCATCGGTCTGTCCCCTTTTTTTAGCCTCCAGGTGAGCTTGAAAGATGATATCGAGCCTGAATCCCTGTGGAGTTTGTACCATGAAGAGGTCTTTGCGTTCCGGGTAGGTAAGGCTGCCATGGTGCTTTTTTTGGATCAGCGTGTCGGTCATGGGAATGATAGGTATGGCGGCTCCATTTACAGCGGCAGCTTGGGCAACCGAGAAGATAAGATCTCTGGTTACAAAAGGACGTGCTGCATCATGGATCAAAATCAAACTATCATCCGGATAATCATGCTCCACAAGCCATTTTATTCCAGAATAGCTTGATAACTGTCGAGTAACGTCGCCTGGGATCACTGCCAGCACTTTTCTTAGATCATTTTTAATGACTAGCTCCTCAACAGGATGAATCCACCCCAATGGAGCAACAATCAATATCTGCTCAACGCAGTCGCACAGGCTCATCGTCCTTAGCGGGTGTATTATCATAGGTTGCTCACACAGCTTTGCGAATTGTTTTGGGGTATGGTTTTGGCTGGTAAATCGCCTGCCACCGCCGGCGGCAAGCAAAATAACCAAAGCCTTAAATTTTTCCTTGGGGAAACCCATGATATCTTATCCACCGAGCCTTGATAGTTCGCTTCTTATCGAGTGAGCCTGGGGACTGTTCGGCTCCAGCTCCAGGTATCGCCGCCACAGCCGCAGACCTTTATCCATCTCACTCGTGTGATAAATATAGATGTAACCAAGATTATAGATCGACCTGGTCAGGTCCGGATTAAGGTTCAATGACTTCTCATAATAATAGGTAGCATCGCTGTACTGCCTTAAAAGAAGATGCGCCAGGGCGAGGTTGCTGTAAGCTTCTGCGTAGTCGGGGTCAAGATCTATCGCCTTCTGAAGATATGGAATCGCCTTTTTCGGTTGATTGATCGTATTATATATCACCCCCAGGTTATTTAAGCTCTTTGAGCTATCAGGCTCTATCTGAAGGGCTACCTGAAGATGTTTTAGCGCTTCCTGGTTGCGGTTATTGGCTGCCAACGCAACTCCGAGATTATTGTGTGCATCAGCACTATGTGGACTCAATCTAACTGCCTGCTCGTAGGCATCGGCTGCCTTGCGCCAGTCTCCCCTTCTTTCCGCCGCGTATCCTAGGCGCATATTAAGCTCGTAAGAGTTAGGATTGGAAGCAAGCCCCTGCCCATATAAGCGGTAAGCATCGTTCAGGTTGCCCAATTTTTCATACAATAATCCGAGATTCAGGTATGGTTGTTCCAGGTCTGGTTCCAATTCAATCGCTTTTTTGTAATACTTGACTGCCTTGCTGAAATCCCCCTGTTGCTCGTACATCAAGCCAAGGTTATATTGCGCTTTGCCGATGTTCTCACCGGACTGAGCAGCCATCTCGTACTGGAGCATGGCACTGTCGATTTTACCGGTATCAGCCAGGTAACGCGCATGGCGCCACTGAACCTTGGTGGCAATATATGAGGTCAGGTAATCCTTCTTGTAAACCGCATCATCCTCCAAGCCGCGCATGGAGTATGCCTTCCAGAAATCGAGTCTAGGCTTATATAGCTTGTTGATCTGCCAGGCGCGGAAAATAAGACCCTCGGCGATAAGCTCAAAGTTATCCAGCATGGAAAGGTCTGTTTCATCGGTGAAATAAACCCTGTTGCCTAATCGTCCTATGTAATCCTTCTCTACTCGCCTTTGCAAAGCATCCCTATTGATGTTGGCATCCTCAAGATTATAGATATCCTCGAACAGGTAGCCGCCGCGATGGAATACCCTGATATCAGGGCGCCAAGCCTCGGCGGTTTGTAGGTATATAAGGGGGAACACCTGGTTGTCTCCCATGCAGAAGAGAACAATCCCCTGCTCTGGGGTAATCAGTATGTTACGCCCATAGTCATAAGCGATGAAGTTATTGCTTTTATCGTTCTCGTAAAAGCTGCTCAAGTAGGAAGCAAGCGGTATTGCCAAGACAAGAATTGCATAGACCGTGTATGCTACTGGCGCCTTGGACATAGGAAATCGTACAGAAAGATAGCGGCTGATGCCTGCAAGTCCAATACAGATGAGTAGTCCCAGTAACATAAAAGTAGGTAGATAATAAGCCTGTATGTCGATGATGTTATAATTGATGATATGGATTATGCTGGAAATTATAAATACACTGCAAAAAACAAATAATTGCTTCTTTCGCCTGTATAAAGCATAGAAACCAACAAGGGCTAATAGCCATCCGAAATACAAGATCTCCCGGCATGAATGATGAAAAAAGAGCCAAAGGTTTTGAATAATCGTCTTTGGTTCTGGAACCATTTTATGTTGATATACCTTGCCAAGTACATGATCCAATGCCTGCGAGATCGTTTTGATATGCCCCCAGGATGCCAACTCGACGCGGCTCCCCCGCAGGGGAAGATAAATATAAATCGAAATAGCCAACAGAATAAAGCCTATGGCTACGAGCCATGCATCCCCCTTGAGCATCTGGCGCCGATGGTAAATCACCAGCACCACCAGTATAGCCAGGACAAAAAATATCGATGTCAGATGATTGGTGAGCGACAACCCGCACAGGAAGAACAGTATAAACAATCGGCGAAGGTTCGCATCGCCCAGGTAACTCAAGAAAGCATGGAAAACAAGCATTAAAAGCACAAGATGGAATGTATATACCTCGGCAAGCACGCTCTGGGATACGAATACAGGTCCAAGACCGATCAACAGCGAAAAAAAGACTGGGATGATAAGCGAGGAGGTTAGCCGATAACAAGCCAGCATCATTAATATTACTGCAATAGCGGCGAACACAGTTGATAAAACCCCGCAACGAAAGCCGATGTTCCCCAGCGGCACTAGCAAAGTAAATAGTTTACTCAGCATGATATAGGTCGGATAGCCGGTCGGATGCGGAACGCCCAGTGAATAAGCTGCCGCGGTCAGGTCCCCCGAGTCCCCTGCGGAGATTATAGGCGCTACCTGGTGAGTAACCGCAATTAAGATGACCAAGCCACATAAGAGAGCAACCAACAAAGCATGAACATCCACCTTGGTCATCTCCAGGTTGCCGGGGAAAAGTCTATATAATCCAAGCTCTCGCCTGGTAGATTTTACCTGGGCAGTATCGACTCCGAGCTTATTTGCCATCATTTTATCGGAGACCAGCAGGTAATTATCAGCAATGTACCTCTTGTCCTTGTTGGCTATGGTTCGTTTTTTCCCCATTCTTGCCCGTCTCCTGAAAGATCCATTAATCACCTCTATAAAATTTGATAAGGGCGTTGTAATATTACCACAATTACATTGATATTCTAGTAGGTGATTATTAGCAGCGAAGGGAGCATTTTTAACGAGGATGGCTTGCAGGCTCCAACTGCCGAATACCGCCTATAGTCCAGTAATAGGACGCGATTGAAGGATAAAGAAGCGATCGCCTCGCTTAGCCCACTCAATGTCCTGAGGTTTGCCTTCAAATAATTCAACTATCTTTAGGGCTGTCTTACCAAGTGCCGTTACTTCCTCATCGGTAAGTGCTGGCCTTGTGTGCAGAGACGGATCGGTCTTGACCTCGATCACCCCATCGATATCTTCTCTGGGTACTATGCAAGTCTTTTTCTCTGAGATCTGCCTTGACTCAATGCTCAAGGTCTCTTTATCGATTATGAAAGTATCAGCATTGGTCTTTTGTCCCACGATCCCCTCGCCAAGCCCCAAGCCTGCCGTGATGACCATATTGTTCTTACTGCCCTGCGGGGTTGGATCAATCGTAAAGATAATCCCCGAACATTCTGCATGGATCATCGGTTGGATTACCACTGCCATCGCAAAATCATCGCCGCCTATACCCATCTTATCCCGATAGGAAACCGCGGCCGGACGCCAGGCGGATAGATAACAACGCTTTACATAGTACTCCAAAAGCTCAAGATCCCTGATATTAAGATAAGTCTCCTGTACCCCGGCAAAGGAGTGTACATCAGCATCCTCCAGGGTGGCTGATGACCTTACAGCAAGGGAATCGGAACCTTGGCCGGACATCGAGTGTAATCTTCTTACCCCTTTGTCCAGCTCGTTTTGAAGCCCTGCAGGCATGCGAGCGCTGAGAAATGCCTCGGAGAACCATGTGTAAAGGGAGCCTGGTTCCAATGTATCTTTAAGCTCGCTCTTAAGAAGCTCTATCTTGGACAGCAGGTCATTTTGGCTAAGAAAATCGAGATATGCACTGCTGGTGATGGTTAGAAATGAAGGCACATCGAAGCCGGCATCGTACAGCTTTTTTAGGTTTGTTCCTTTGCCGCCAAGGACTTCAATCCCTGGATCCTCCTGATCGCAAAAGACTATGTAAGGTTCCATGGTTCTCTTATTATATACCCAAGAAGCCGAGCCTTCCACCAGGCTACGGAACATCAGATGAGGAATTATGTTACAATACCTGTTGAATAAATTTCCACAAGGGAGATACAAATGTTATTAAAAAGCAATAGATGGTTCGCTTTTCTTGGGATTGCGGTAGTTCTAAGCCTATGTACAACACCAACATTTAGCCAGCCTCTGGTCAAGGCTGATCGCAATACACCTATTGTGCAAGTAGTTCGGATGGCCGCCCCGGCAGTTGTCAATGTCAGTACCGAGAAGATCGTGCAAAGGCGCTCGCCATTTCATCACTTCAGCGATGAGTTCTTCTTCGATTTCTTCAACCTGTTCCCCTATCAGGACTACAAGCAACAGAGTTTGGGCAGCGGGGTTCTCATCAACGACAAGGGATATGTACTGACCAATGAGCATAATATATTGAAGGCAGCATCTGAAATAATTATCACAACAGCAGATAACCGTTTTTTTAATGCGGATCTCCTTGGCTCCTCGGCTCGCTTTGATATAGCGGTGCTTAAGATCAGAGACCCGGATAAGGACCTGAAGTGGGTCAAGATGGGCGACAGCTCTGATATAATGATCGGAGAGACGGTGATTGCGATCGGCAATCCCTTCGGGCTGTCGCACACGGTAACTACTGGGATTATTAGCGCTGTAAATCGCTCCATTCGGATGGATGAGGATAAGATATACCGCGATTTCATACAGACCGATGCCTCGATCAATCCAGGCAACAGTGGCGGACCCCTATTGAATATTCAAGGCAGCCTTATCGGCATCAACACGGCGATCATGGGAAAAGCAGAGGGTATCGGCTTTGCAATCCCAATAAATAAAGCCAAACGAGTGGTCAACAGCTTACTGAACTATGGCGAGGTGCATACCGCCTGGGTCGGGATATATGTGCAGGACCTGACCCCGCAACTCATCGATTACTTCAACCTCAAGGAACGATGGGGAGTTATGGTCTCGCTAGTGGTCAAGGATAGCCCTGCTGCAAAGGCGGGCATACAAAATGGGGATATCATCTTGGAGATAGATGGCAACAGATTACTTTCAGCAGAGGACTTCTACCTCATCACCCATGATTTTATCGTTGGCGAGCAGGTCAAAATCAAGGTCTTTCGTGGTGGCGAGTATAAGATACTTACCATCAAGGGCGAGGAACTTCCCATGCAGAAAGCAGAACAGGTCGCATTCTCTTGGCTGGGAGTCAAAGTCGCAGAAAATACTCGCCGGACTAGAGCAATCTATCGCCTCTATTCCAAGATCGGGGTGGTAATTGTGGATGTGAAACCCGGAAGCAAGGCAGCGCAAGTCGGACTTGCCCCCGGTGATATAATACACCAGATAAACGAAACCCCGATAAAGAATATGGAAGACTTCAGAAAGGCGATAGTCAAGGTCGGCGACCTGGCTGATGTATTGATGATTATTCAAAGAGGTGATAGGCTTTACTATATTAAGGCATAAAAAAGCTATTCATAACCGGTGATGGATATGGATGAATATAAGAAAGCAGGGGTCGATATCCAGGCTGGAGACCGCCTGGTCCATGTAATAAAGCGCGCCGCTGCTGCAACTTATGATTCAGGTGTTATTGGAGGCATCGGCGGATTCTCTGCTGCATATCAGCTTAAGAACCTTGAGCTTACGGACCCGGTTCTGGTCTCCTCAACAGACGGCGTTGGCACCAAGCTCAAGATCGCATTTCTAATGAACAAGCATGACACGGTAGGGATAGACCTGGTGGCAATGTGCGCCAATGATATATTAACCTGCGGAGCTACGCCGCTGTTCTTCCTTGATTACCTCGCAACCGGAAGGCTGAATGAAAAGACTGCCTCGGAGGTGATCACCGGCATCGCCGAGGGATGCAGACAAGCAGGGTGTGCCCTGATAGGCGGAGAGACAGCAGAGATGCCCGACTTCTATGCCGATGGTGAATATGACCTGGCTGGATTCATCGTCGGCATGGTTGAAAAAAATAACATAATAGATGGAAGGTATATCGCTGCCGGAGACATTACGCTTGGGCTCCCCTCCAATGGGCTTCACTCAAACGGTTTCAGCCTGGTGCGAAAGGTGTTGCTCAAGGATAAGAATTATAGCCTTGATCACCAGATTCAGGAGCTTGGATGCACCCTTGGGGAGGAGCTGCTCAAACCGACCAGGATATACCAAAAACATATCCAACTACTGCTGTCAAGTAAGATCCGGCTCAAAGGAATAGCTCATATAACCGGCGGTGGCATCACTGGAAATCTACCCAGAATCCTGCCCATGGAGACCGCTGCCCGCATCGAAGCCAATTCATGGCCGGTTCCTCCCATATTTCAGATACTGCAAACAGAGGGAAATATCAGCCAAAGCGAGATGTATTCCGTATTCAATATGGGGATCGGGATGATAATAGTGCTAGCTGAGGCAAGCGTGGAGGGGGCGATAAATATTCTTAAATCAAAAGGCGACATCGAGCCGATGGTTATCGGTAAGATCATTGAAGGTAAAAGGAAGGTTTACTATGTCTGATGATACTTTCAAGATCGGCATCCTGATCTCAGGCAGAGGCAGCAATATGCTCTCCATCATAGAGGCGGTCGAGGACGGCTATATCCCCAATGCCAAAGTAAGCCTGGTTATCTCCAATAAACCAGATGCATTGGGGCTGAAAAAAGCTAAAGAGCACGGCATTGAAACAAGGGTTATCAAGGCAAAGGATTATCCTGACAAGGAATCCTACGACCGGGCGTTGATCAAGGAACTCGACAATGCAGGGGTTAATCTGGTTTGTCTGGCAGGCTTCATGCGCATCATGTCCCCCCTGTTCGTCAGCCATTTCAAGGATCGCTGCATCAATATTCATCCCGCCCTGCTGCCCTCATTCCCTGGTTTGCACGGACAAAAGCAGGCTTTAGAGTACGGCGTCAAGTACAGTGGCGCTACGGTTCACTTCGTGGATGAAGGGGTAGATACAGGACCGATCATATTACAAGCTGTGGTTCCGGTCATGGATGATGACACCGAGGAGACCCTTTCGCAGAGGATCTTGGAGCAGGAACACAGGATATACCCTGAGGCGGTAAGGCTTATTCGCTTAGGTAAACTTGATATCCAGGGAAGGCGAGTCCGCCTGATCAAGGACTGATTAAGCACGCGTTTCGGTCTGATTAAAAGCTTCTAGCGCTTTTACCTTCTTTAGGAGCCTCGATTTCTTCCTTGCAGCCTTATTCTTGTGGATGATCTTCTTGCCTGCGCATCTATCGAGAACCTTGATGGCTTCCAGCACGGCATCCTTGGCTTTCGGCGCGTTATTTTCCGCTACAGCCATCTCCACGCTCTTGCAGACATTTTTTATCCTGGTGCGGTATGACTTGTTCCTCAGCCTTCTTTTCTCGTTTTGTTTAGCTCTTTTCTGAGCTGAGGTGAGCTTTCTTTTCTTTTTTCTTTCCTTCTTTTCTTCGGGCATCTATCGGTCTCCGTTTATCTTAGTAATTTTCATACATTTATTAACTGCTCAATGAGCAAAGAATGACTATAAGTAGAAAAATAGACTTTGTCAATTCACTTTTGTTATTTTTTTTAATCTGGTTCTACTAGTAGTCGAGCATTTTCTCCGCCTCGTCCTTATCGACCTCCATAATGTATTTGATTCCGCTAATGTCCGCTGCCTGCCTGGTAAGTGCAGCCAGGTCATCGCGCTCAATATCATCGATGGTGAACTTGCGCGCCCCACACATCAACTGACGCAATCCCTGCGCTAGCCGATGATAGTAGGTATATAGACCGATTGCGCCAGGGGGTAGCTTCTCGAACTGTTCGTCCCCCACTTCCCGGCGCAGCTCGGCTGAGGTAACGAAGATCTCGTCAATGGTAGATCCAAAGCGCTCCACATAGACCGGTATTTGCCCCGACTTTATCGCATTGCCGATTGTCTTTCCTACCATAGCAGCAGCAATAGGCGAGCGAGCCATGCCAACCAGCTTAACGAAAGGAGCTCCCAGCGCCAGCCCCTTGAAGATCTGATCCTCAAAGGTGAAGCCGCCGGCAACCGCTAGGGCAGGAACATACTTGCCCTTATCGGATAGCCTCCTGGCGTACTTGTAGAGCAAGGAATGCAGCTCCACGGTGGGCACTCCCCACTCGTTCATCATCCGCCAGGGGCTCATGCCGGTGCCTCCGCCGGCTCCATCAACGGTCAACAGGTCGATCTTGTACTTGGAGGAATAGGCTAGAGCGCGGGCTAGATCCAAAGGACGGTATGCCCCGGTCTTGAGAAAGATATACCTGGCTCCGGCTGCACGAAGCTCCTCGATGCGCTTGGCAAAAGATTCCTCGGAGACCATGCCGATGCGGCTATGGCGCTCGAACTCCTTGAAGACGCCTCTGTTGAAGGCTTTGATAACTGCAGGGTCGGTCGGATTGGGCAGCACGATGTAACCTCGCTCATATAGAAGCTGAGCTTTCTTGAGGTCGCGAATCTTCACCTCGCCACCGATATTCTTAGCACCCTGTCCCCACTTCATCTCCACGATCTCAACACCGAGCTTATCAATGGCATATTCATGCACTCCCAGTCGCGTATCCTCGACATTGCTCTGCACGATAATAGCGCCGTACCCGTCTCGCTGGTACTCTTGGTACAGCCTAACCCTGCGTTTCAGATCATCTGTATCGATAGCTTTACCATCCTTGAGCACTGTCTTGGCATCCATGCCGACCACATTCTCACCGATGGTCAAGCCAGTGCCGGCAAGTGCCGAGCCTATTGCCAGCCCATCCCAGTTGTTCTTTGCCACATCAGTGGAACCGATGCCGGGAATTATCCAGGGATACCTAAACTTGATCCCCTTATCATGCCCGAATCGAACCTCCAGGTTAACGGCTGGGAATATGGCTTTGTCGCTGTCCGGTTCTATTCCTTTGGCTCCAACCACTCCACCCATGATATTGAAGTGCGAGTAATCGACCGGATAAACCTTCTCGGCAGCGGTTGTTATTACCCCGAAGGGCTGTGGATAGATGACCTCGTGCCCCCGGTAAGCGGATTTGCCGATCTCGCACATGCCGATGCACCCATCAACGCAGGTAACGCACATTCCAGAGATGGGTGTTATCGAGTCCTCGGTTCGGTTCTTGGTCAGGGTCGCTGCTGAGCTGTTTACCCTCGAATATGTGTACATCTATTCCTCCTTATCAAAATGTAGTAGTTTTATTCCTTCTTTATTTCGCAGGCTACACAGGGATCCATGTAGCACATCATGTCATCGAACTCCTCCTTATCCAGGCAAGGTGGTGAGATATTAGCGCAACCTCCGCAGATAGCCTTTTCTGGCACAGTGTAGGTGCAGCGCAAGGAACATGCCGGGCAGACATAGATACACCCACCGCACTGACGGCATATATCTGAGACCTTATCGAATGGAGTGCCGATGCTGCGGGTTATACCCCGTCCACGAAAGCCGATTGCTCCGGATACCATCTGTTCCTTGCACATCCTTATGCATAGTCCACAGAGTATGCAGTCCTCGTATTCCTGCCTGAAGCGTTGCTGGCGCACCTCGAACTTTGCCGCTAGGTCTTGGATGGTCTTGGACTGGGGGCATGAAGCTAAAAGTAGCTCCAGGATCATCTTTCTTGCGCGCATGACACGCTTGGATGTGGTGCGCACAATCAAACCCTCCTGGACCGGATAGGTGCAGGATGAAACAAGCTTACTATTCGGCTCTTGCCCGATCTCGACCACGCAGAGCCGGCAGGCACCATAGGGTGTCAGTCCATCGAGATGGCACAGGGTCGGTATCGGGAAGCCCAAAAACCTCGCCGCCTCTAACAGTGTGGTTCCCTTCTCAACGCTAAGCGGAATCCCATTTATGGTCAGATTTATCATATTTTTTCTCCCTTTAATTCAAGGGTCTCATGCCCTGATTTTAAGGTGAATTCCAGGTCGCATCTCAGGCAGCGACGAGCCTCGGCGACCGCATCCTCCTCGCCAAAGCAAAGCTCCACCTCATCGAAGCTGTTTATCCGCTTGCTAGCCTCCAGTCGGGCAGGTCTTCGTTCCCTGATGGCAGCCCTTTCGTCCTCGCTAAGATCGAGCGGCTCAACCAGGCGGCTGGGACGGCTCAATTCAGCAGGTTGGACAAGCTCCTCTCCGCTTAGGTAGCGGTCGATCATCAAAGCAGCCTTCTTGCCAGCAGCGATCGCATCGACCACCGTGTTGGGACCGGTAACCGCATCACCCCCGGCAAAAATCCCTTGAATGTCGGTTTGAAGAGTCTCCTTATCGACCAGGATGGTGCCCCCGCGGGAGGTCTTGACTCCAAGATTAGAGATATCGATGACTCCTGGCTGCTCGCCGATGGCGACGATTAGCGTATCAAGATTAACCGTATATTCTGTGCCCTCAGCGGGTACTGGTCTTCTGCGTCCACTGCTATCGAAGTCTCCGAGCGTATTTTTGATAAACTCGATGCCGGCGAGTTTTCCCTGCTGTGTAACTATTCTCATCGGACTGACCAGGGTAACCAGCTCGATCCCCTCGGCGAGGGCATCCTCGATCTCCTCCTCGTAGGCGGGCATCTCATTTCTTGTGCGTCGGTAGAAAATAGTTACACTATCCACCTCGCCTTGCCGAAGCGCAGCTCGCGCAGAATCGATCGCCGAATTGCCTCCGCCGATGACTCCGACCTTTCCCCAGGCGAGATTTTCGCCCTTGAGGTTAAGGTTCCTGAGGTACTCCATGGAAGGTATGACACCTTCGGCGCCCTCACCATCGATATTCAGTTTCCTGCTGCGGTGAGCACCGAGTGCTAGGAATACTGCCTTGAAACCTTGGCTGAATAGATCCTGCAAACCAAGATCTCTTCCCAAAACTGTATTCAATCTAAGCTCGATATTATCGTTTAGCAGCGACTGGATCTCTTTCTCCATTATCTCGACCGGCAATCGATAGCGAGGGATACCGCAGACCAACATCCCGCCCGGCTTGTCAAAAGCCTCGATGACAGTAACCTTGTAGCCCTGCAGGGACAAATAATGTGCTGCGGTTAATCCGGCTGGACCGGCCCCAATGACCGCCACCTTGCCATCCCTTGAGCTGCCATCCTTGGGAATCGATCTATAGATCGCTGGATCTATATGATCGGTAATAAATCGTTTCAAGGCTCTTATAGCTACCGGCTCGTCTCCGGTGGCTCCGAGGCGGCAATGCTGTTGACATGGATGATTGCAGACCCGGGCGCAGACTGAAGGGAATGGATTGGTCTCGCGTATCGCCAGGTACGCCTCCTTATATTCACCCTTTGCGATGTGAGCAACATATCTCCACGCCTCGGTACCAAGCGGGCAGGCGGTCTGGCAGGGAGCGCCGACCAGATCTCGGCATACAAAGGCTGTGCAATATTTCTTGGTTATATGTTCCTCGTATTCGTGCCTGAAATAACGCAATGTGCTGAGCACCGGATTGGGTGCCGACTGCCCCAACCCGCACATGGAGGTATCCTTGACCACCATTGCAAGCTGCTCAAGCAGTTCTAGCTTGGCCATCGTGCCGTTTCCCTTGGAGATGTCTTCCAGGATCTCATGCATCCGCTGCGTCCCCTTGCGACAGGTGAAGCACTTTCCACAGGACTCATCCTGCAAGAAGTTCATAAAGTACTTGGCAACATCGACCATGCAAGTGTTTTCGTCCATTACTATCATGCCGCCGGATCCCATGATGGAGCCTGCCCTGCTGAGGCTGTCATAGTCTATGGGCAAATCGAATAGTTCAGTCGGGATGCAGCCGCCGGAGGGTCCCCCGGTCTGCACCGCCTTGATCTTTGCCTTGCCAGAAGGACCGCCGCCGATGCCGTAGATGATCTCAGCTATGCTTGTTCCCATGGGCACCTCGACCAGCCCGGTGTTTCTAACCTTGCCGACCAGGCTGAATATCTTGGTGCCGGAGTTATTCTTTGTGCCTATCTTGGCGAAGTTCCCTGCTCCCTTTTCGAGGATTATCGGTATATTTGCCCAGGTCTCCACATTATTGATGGCGGTTGGCTTGCCGAAGATTCCCTTTTCCACCGGATATGGCGGTCTTTGTCTAGGTTCTCCCATCTTCCCCTCGATGGATCGCATAAGCGCGGTCTCCTCACCGCAGACAAATGCACCAGCACCGCGAACCAGTTGGATATCGAAGCTGAATCCTGAACCCAATATATCCCGGCCAAGGAGTCCCAGGTCCCTTGCCTGTCTTAATGCTATAACAAGATGTTTAATAGCCAATGGATATTCGGATCGAACATATATAAACCCTTGATCCGCGCCGGTAGCATAACCACCGATAAGCATCCCCTCGATTATGCTATGTGGATTGCCCTCCAAGAGACTCCTGTCCATATAGGCTCCGGGATCTCCCTCGTCAGCGTTACAGACCAGCACTTTACCGCGATGATCAGGTTGCTCGGCTAGCATCTCCCACTTCAAGCCGGTGGGGAAGCCAGCCCCTCCTCTCCCCCGCAAGCCGGAAGCCTTAACCTGGTCAATAACCCAGGATGGCTCTCGATCTTTTAACATGGTTACAAATGGCAGATAGCCTCCCCGCTCGATGTAGTTGTATATCCTAATCGGATCTACGCCTTCATTGCGGGATATTAGGTTTCTGGTTTGCCTGGCGAAGAATGGGATATCCTTTTGCTTGGGTATTACAGCTTGCGAAATGGGGTCGTGATAGAGCAAGTCTTCAAGGAGATCCCCGCGCAGCGTTGCGTGTATGATGCGCACCATATCCTTCAGGCTCACCTGAGGATAAAAGATCCCCCAAGGCTCGATAAGGACACTTGGCTCCATCTGGCAGTATCCATGGCAGCCGGTAATGCGCAAGTTCAGCCTCTCAAAAGGCTCAAGGTTCAGGATCTCCTTTTTGGTTACCCGGATCAATCCATTGGCTCCGCTAGCCTGCGCGCAAGTGCCGGCAGGGATTATAATAGTTGGGGTCTTGGTTTGCATGTTCTCTTGCAGCCGGGCTTGCAGTCCGATGAAATCTTGTATGTTTGCGATCTTCCTCATATCAACATCGCCTTTGATGTAACATGATTATCGATATCCAGATTGTAAGCTGCTCTAAAGGTTGGCTCCATTGACATCGAGCCTGTGATTGCGACATCCTCGCCTGGAGCATATCTGTACTACTCCTCCACCGCGCACTAAAAACGGAACCATGGGTGCGCCGCAGTCGGTGCAGTCAATACCGCCAAGAAGCTCCGAGTTGCAGTGGGGACAGAAGAAGTTCACCACCGTCTCAAAGGGAATCTCGTGCTTCGATTCCACATTGTAGCTGCCATAGACGCTGGAAAGCCGTACCCAACCATGTTTCTGATTGAAGGAGATATTTACATATATAGATGGGTGTCCATCAATAGTGTATTCATGATCCATCAGGCTATGATTGCAGCGCGGGCAACTAACCTGCACCGGGAAGAACCTGGCATCCTTGTCGAATTTTATACCCTCATCCCCTTTGATCGCCTGTTGCAGGACCCCCTTGACCTGTCGCACGCGCATATTGGAATAGTATGTACCATCGACTACCATGACCGGTCCCAATGCGCATGCGCCCAGACAGTTTACTGTTTCCAGGGTGAACTCCCTGTCCTTCGTGGTCTGCGAGGGTCTAATTTTTAGCTGCTTGCATACCTCATCGAGTATTCTTGGAGCGCCGCGTACATGGCAAGCGGTGCCCATGCAGACCGAGACCAAGTGCTTACCTCGCGGCTCTAAACTGAAAGCCCGATAGAAGGTGGCAATGCCATAGAGATCAACCAGTGGAATATCGGTATTTTTAGCTAGTAGCTCCAGCCCTTCAGCGGGGAGATATCCATACTTGGCTTGGATATCCTCCAAGATGGCGATTGTCGAGCCTTGACGAACACGATGTTTATCAACGATCATCCTGATATCGTCAATTTTCATATTATTCCCTCGTTGGTTAAGGATGATGACTCTTCTTATTATAGGGCATAAAAATGGTAATACCTCTGGTTGGCATCGCTTGCGCCCCATCAGCTCGAAGCATAGGAAAGGTTAGAGGCATCTTATAGTGATCTATGCTATGAGCATACATTTCCATCGTAACTAAAAAATATTTTAGCCTGATCAAACATGCATTGCAAACCTCTCATGAAAAATTCTATGGTGAAAATATGCTTAGTCTTTATAATAATATCGTTCTCGACCTTTCTTGGTTTCTCTGATCCCTTGAATATTTATCGAGTTTGTCATATATGATGATATTTAGTGAAAAAGATGTGGATTTGCTCTTGACAAACATCAAACTTTACATTATATTAAATACATCAACAGTAGCTTTAAGAACGGAGAACACTCAAAGTGCCTTTTAAAGCATTCACCAGCGACCTGGCAATCGACCTTGGAACCGCCAATACCCTGATCAGCATCAAAGGCAAGGGTATCGTACTCAATCAACCGTCCATCATCGCTATTGACCGTAAGACCGGCAAGGTAGCCGCTGTGGGAGAAAAAGCGAGGGACATGGAAGGAAAGACGCCCGAAAACATAATCGCTATACCCCCCTTGCGAGAAGGTGTCATCGCCGACTTCGAGGTCTGCGAGAAGATGTTGCGCGCCTATATTGAGATGGTGCATAATCGCCGGTTCTTCATAAAGCCTAGAGCTGTGATAGCTGTCCCCTCCGGCATTACCCAGGTGGAGAAAAGGGCGGTCAAAGAATCTGCCCAGAGAGCTGGGGTAAGCGAGGTCTTTCTGATCGAGGAACCGATGGCTGCTGCTATCGGTGCAGGCTTGCCGGTGGAGGAGCCGAGCGGAAATATGCTGGTCGATATCGGTGGTGGCACCACCGAGGTAGCGGTGATATCCCTTGCCGGCATCGTTTTTTCAAAAAGCTCTCGAATGGGTGGAAATGTGATGGATAGCGCCATCAAGCACTATATACGGAAGAACTACAACCTGGACATCGGCGAGCGCGAGGCGGAGAAGATAAAGATGGAGCTGGGAAGCGCGTTGCCGCTCGACGAGGAGCTGACCTATGAGGCAAAGGGTAGAGATCTGGTCGATGGCATCCCCAAGACACTGTATGTAAGCAGCAACGAGGTCTATGAGGCGCTGGAGGAGAGCATAACAACTATAATCGAACTTATTCATATAACCCTGGAGAATACCCCTCCCATGCTGGCTGCTGATATCATAGACCGGGGGATCTTTCTCACCGGCGGCGGCGCTAATATCCAGAAGTTGGATCTTCGGATCCGCGAGGAGACCGGGCTGCCGGTTACTATCGCCGAGGATCCCTTGCTTTGCGTGGTTCGGGGAGCAGAGAGGGTGCTAGCCAAGCCGGATCTCCTAAGTAGGGTTACAATCTAAGATTATCGAGCTTTTAGGCTTTTTGTTGCCTTGTGCGCATAGAGTTTACTGATGAGTAAATATGAGCCGCTTAAGCGGTCTTTGAAAGATGGGAAGCAGATTTCGACAGTACAGATTTTATGCTTTATTAGCTTTGTTATTACTATGTTCTTTCTTGCTGATCGCCTTTACGCTGGAGAAGAGACAGGTCAAGTCCCGGATGGTAGCCTGGATTATCAATGCTGGCAAACCTATTTTGAGAATATCGCAATTGGCTTCTGATAACATCTACTCCTTTTTTCAACTATTAAAAGATACCAGAGATCTTAATCGGGAGATCATGAGTCTTAGAGAAGAAAATGCAAGCCTCAAGATATTGGTTGCCCAATATTTGGATGCTTATCGACAAAACCAGAGACTCATAGAGTTCTTCAACATTCCTGAATTGCTCGTCAAGGGGCAGGTTGCAAGGATAACCGGGATGGATCCAGAGAATTGGAGTCGAGGGTTTATAATCGACAAGGGGACCGATGATATGGTATTTCCGGGCTTTGGGGTTATCAATAATAATCCTTATGCCCTGGTCGGTGTTATCGTTTTTTGCTATCCGAATCTATGCCGGGTCAGGCTTATAACCGATATCAATTCCATGATCCCGGTTTACCTGGGACGATCTCGAGTCAAGGGATTCTTAGAAGGGGGGGGAGAGGATCACTGCCGACTCCGTTTCTTGAGGAAGGAATATAAAATCTACATCGATGAGAGGGTTTATACATCAGGAATGAGTGGCATCTTTCCCCCTGGAGTACCGGTTGGCACCGTGGTAGCGGCAAAAAAAGATCAAGCCGGCATATTCTACGAGGTCGAGGTCAAGCCAATGGTCGATCTTACTAAGTGCGAGGAGGTCTTGATAATCCAACCGTTATATGAAATAGAGAAGCTTTTTTCACAAGTTTATGGAATTACGCAGTAATTACATCACGATACCGGGAGCATTTTTCTACTTGATAGCAGCCTTAGGTGTGCAAAATATTCTGGCTAACCTATTTTGGATAACCCCAGACTTGCTTTTAGCTTTCGTCATCTTTATTTCAGTTGTTCTTAATCCTTCAATCGCTTTAGTAGTTACATTCATTGTCGGGCTGGTTTTTGATCTTTGGTTGGCAAGCTCGCCAGGATATCATTGTCTCTATCTTCTTATACTTATTGCAGTTTCTATCAGGTTAGGGTTAAGACGAAGGTTACAGGGAAAGCCTCGCTGGTCTTTGGTTTTATGGTTATCAATCATCGTTCTGGCTGCCTCTGTGCTCAAGGGTATCCTAGTTCTTTTTATAAATATTGTGTTGGATATTAAATTGCCTAGCATTCAATATGCAGGCAGTTTGACTCTAATGGAGGTTGTAATCACCTTTGTTGCAGCATTACCCGCCTGTGCAGCCTTGACTATAATATTCATACCTAGGAGGATCTATGCATGATGATCCAATAATTGTTAAAATCCAAAAGCAAAGGTTTTTTCTCGTTTTTCTAGGCTCTATGCTTGCCTACATATTCATTGCAGGATATTACCTCGATTTTCAAGCTAACCTAAGCGATGAGTGCAGAGCAAGGGCTTTCAATAACCGAACCCAGGTCATCAGGCTACAAGCGCCTCGTGGAAGGATCTACGATCGCAACCGTATCCTGTTAGTTGACAACCGACCAAGCTATTGTCTTAGTTTTCCAAAAAATATGGATAAGAAATTAAGGAAAGAGCTGGCTGAAAGCCTTGCAGAACTGCTTCATATCGATAAAAAAGAGTTCCTTACAGATATGAAGGTCGCCTATGAACAGCAAGTTGGACCCGATATTTTGGTCTATCAAGATCTCAGCCAGGAGCATCTCGCTATCTTCGCCAAATATAAGGCTCTATATCCCCAGGTGAAGATAAAGGCGATCCAGGTCAGGGATTATCTCTATGATGACCTTGCTTGTCACTTGCTAGGCTACATGGGACCAGTATCGGATGCCGAGCTTAAACTGCCGATTTACGCACAAAAGGGTGTATTACCTGGAGATTATGTCGGTAAGAGTGGATTGGAGCGTTATTTTGAGCATTATCTGATCGGTACAGATGGCTTCAAGACCCTTGAGGTTGATGCCCTAGGACATGTTATCGAAGAGATGGGATATCCGCATTATAAAAATCCAATACCAGGGGAGGATTTATATCTCACCATCGACTATCGCCTGCAACGAATCATAGAGGATGTCTTCGATTGCAACGCTGGGGGAGTAGTAGCTATGGATCCCAATAATGGCGAGGTGCTTGCCATATACTCGCGTCCCACCTTTAATCCAAACATGCTCATCGGTAAACAAAGAAAGAATTACTTCAAATCATTGTTGGCTGATAAGAAAAATCCATTATATAACCGATGTGTGCAAAGTGCCCAGCCGATCGGCTCGATCTTCAAGACTGTAACCGCTTTGGCTGCCCTAGAGAGTGGAGTCATCCATAGAAAGAGCACCTTTAAATGTGAAGGGAAGATCTACCTGCGCCGAACCTGGTTCAGTTGTTTCAGAAATGAAGCTCATGGTGAATTAACCGTCAGGGATGCACTAAAGCACTCCTGTAATGTCTCCTTCGTGCAGATCGGGGATAAACTTGAGCTTGAAGATCTGCTCTATACAGCCAGGGAGCTAGGATTTGGGCAGCCGACCGGTATCGAGATACACGGCGAGAAAGCTGGATTGGTATCTAATCCAGAGGACTTCGCCAAGATGGGCAAGATATGGCGTCCTGCCGAGCAGCTTTTTCTATCCATAGGGCAGGGGGGCTTCTTGGCAACCCCTATTCAAGTGGCGGTAGCCATTTCAGCCATTGCCAATGGACGCTATCGTTTTTCTCCTCGCCTGCTCTTGAAACCGCACAGCTCGAAGGACGATAATGGGATACATGAGCTGAGCTTTGATCAAAGAAACATTGAACTGGTACGCGAGGGGATGTATGCAGTCGCAAACGAGGAGGGGGGCACTGCCTATTGGGTCAGGGTCAAAGGTCTTAATATCTGCGGGAAGACCGGAACAGCGCAGGTTGTAGGGAATGACTTCGATTGGTCAAAGGTCAAGGACTCTTTTGACCGCTGGCAGAAGCAAGATCACGGCTGGTTTGCCTGCTTTGCTGATTATGATGCCCCGGAAATAGTTCTGGTGATTTATATCGAACATGGGGGAAAGAAGGCGATGGGAAAACGAATCATAATAGCACGAGAGATCATGAGAAGATACTTTAATGAGATAAAATCACAGGATGGCTAAGCAATGGGAATTTATTCAAAGACAGAGAATGGGAATATAATGGTAGTCAGATACGATACCATAAAAGGATCCGGGCCATGGAGTAGATTCGATATATCGATGTTTATCGTTATCATCTTGCTTCTTGTTTACTCCATTGCAGGGATAAATAGTGCTAAGCCAACCGATTCTGCCAACGGATTAAGCCCTTTGGCCATGAGGCAGTTGGTCAACATAGCCGCCGGTATGATTGTCTTTTTTTTCCTTCTCGGATTTCATTATCAGTCCCTGCTTAAAACAAGATGGATTCTCTATGTGCTGATATTTCTACTTCTATTATATCTTCTTAAATATGGAGAGCTGATAAATGGCGCAAGAAGCTGGATTAGAGCCGGACCGTACAAGTTTCAACCTTCCGAGTTTCTGAAGATCATTCTTATTATCCTTCTGGCAAGGGTGCTATCTAAAGAGCAGAAACAATTTCTAAGCCTAAAAAATCTAATGCTCGCCCTATTGATCAGCGCAGTCCCGATATTTTTAGTATTATCTCAGCCGGATCTGGGAACCTCAATGTGCCTGTTTGTCATTGTGGGATCGATGTTATTTCTTCGCGGCATAAGATCTAAGTATCTTTTCACCCTTTTTATTGCTATTGTCGTTTTCGGGATAGTCTCAGCTCCTTTTCTCAATTGGATTCTTACCTCTCATCAATTAAAGATCATATCAGATTTCCTTGACACCCTTTTTGATCCATTAAATGCGAAAAGCTACAACCTCAAGAACTGCATCATAGCTATTGGAAACGGTGGCTTGACCGGGATGGGATATAAGCAGGGGAGCCAGCATAATAATAAATTCCTGCCCGAATGTCATACCGACTTCATCTTTGCAGTAATCGCCGAGGATCTAGGATTTCTGAAAGGAGTTCTTCCTATAATATTATTATATATGCTTCTATTGTTTTCCATCTATCGGATATTTCGCAAGACAGATCATATTGAAAGCCAGCTTCTATTGGGGGGCATTTTTACGATGATAGCCTTCCAGGCATTGCTGAATATTGGGATGTTGTTGAGTCTGTTACCTACCACAGGGATACCCCTGCCGTTGATCAGCTACGGGGGCTCTTCGATGGTTACCAATATGGCATCGCTTTCACTTGTATTTAATGTTAAAATGAGAAAACCGAGGAATGAGAATTGATGATAAGAAGATATCAGGATTTGGTTGGGAGCGGATTCGACAACCACTCCATTATATCCCTTTAGAACATAACCTTCCCCGCAAAGAGCTAAACAACATAAGGCTGCGCATTGCACTAGCTTTTCCGGATACTTATCCGATCGGTATGTCGAACTACGGCTTCAAGCTGGTTTATACTTACCTGAACAAGCATCCTGACATATACGCCGAGAGGTTCTTCATGCCCGGCCAGGATATGCGCCATCTAATGGAGGCAAAGAACATCCCGCTTTGTAGCCTGGAGACCATGACCCCGATGGCGCGGTTCGATTTCATCGCTTTTTCATTGCACTACGAGCTTGCCTTTACATCGGTGCTCAAGATGTTGAGCTTGGGACATGTTCCCATAAAAGCTCAAGATAGAGAGGATAGGCTATTCCCTGTTGTGATGGCTGGCGGACCGGTTACATGCAATGCAGAGCCGTTGGCTGAATTCTTCGATTTTTTCGTAATCGGTGAGATCGAGGAGATAGTCGATGATTTGTGCAAGAAGCTTATCGAGGTAAAACTGGGGGATTATCCTGACAAAGAAAGTGCCTTATCGAAACTTGCTCAACTTCCTGGCATATATGTTCCCCGTTATTATGAGCCTATACATGCTGATCCCTTCCAGGTGCGTGAATTCAGGTTAAGAAGGGCTGATATAAGCCAAAGACCTGGTCGAATGGTGGCTAGGAATCCAAGCAATTTCTTTCTCGGTGGCGGATTGATTACTCCCACCGCACAGGTCATTCACGATCGCAGCACCGTCGAGGTAGCCCGCGGCTGTCCTCAGGGATGCAGGTTCTGCCAGGCTGGATATATCTATCGACCTTACAGAGAGAAACCTGGCGCTGATATCCAAAGAGAAATCGAAGATAGATTAAGCCACGAGGGCTGTGATGAGATCTCCTTATTATCGCTAAGCATTGGCGATTACCACACCCTGGAAAGTCTCGTAAAGGTTGGCGGTGCAGTAGCAGGGAAGCAGCATACCTCGCTATCCTTCCCATCGCTACGACCGGGGGCTCTAAGTTTGGATATGCTAAAAAGGATGCAGCAGGTACGCAAGGCTGGATTCACCCTGGCACCGGAGGCGGGGAGTCAAAGGCTGCGCGATATAATAAACAAGAAGATATCAGAGCAGCAGATCCTGGATGATGCAGATAAGGTCTTTGCAGCCGGCTGGCAGGGGCTGAAGCTCTATTTCATGTTTGGCTTGCCATTGGAGAGGATGGAGGATCTCGATGAGATGATGCGCCTGAGCAGGGAGATCTTCAGAATAGGCAGATCATACCATAGTAGAAAAGCCTGGTTGAACATCACCCTCTCACCATTCGTGCCCAAGCCGCACACACCTTTTCAATGGCACCCGATGGATGCCCAACAGGTGCTGCAATATAAACTTGATTATCTCATAAATCACTTGAAAGACCCCGGCATATCCTTGAAATGGCATCAACCGCCGGTGAGCACGGTGGAGGGATTCCTTAGCAGAGGCAGCAGGCTGATATCGGAGGCGATCGTGAATGCCTATAATCGTGGCGCTTGCTTGGAAGCATGGAGTGAAAACTTTGACATGCAGCCATGGAACGACTCGCTGGCAGAGGCTGAACTTCAACTGGAGCCTTTTTTATATGTGATGCGAGATCGAGATTGCCTGTTTCCTTGGGATATCATCGATCCAAGGCTAGACAAGGATTATCTTTATCGAGATTATCTTCGAGCAATGCGTGGAATAACCTCTGAGCAATGCCCGGTAACTCCCTGCGAGAAGTGTGGCGCCTGCGACCTGGAAGAAGGCATTGTCATAAAAATCACCCAAGAAAATGATGCTAAATGTGACCAAAGACAGGCTTTTCAAGGTGATTTAGCGCCCCAGGGAACATACCGGTATCGGTTATTTTATTGCAAAGTTGGGCTAGCTCGATACATGGGTCATATCGACATGGTAACCGCCTTTCAACGCGCCTTCAGAAGAGCCGGTATCAGAATCGCCTACAGTAAGGGCTTCAATCCTCACCCACGCTTCTCTTTTATCGATGCACTGCCGGTCGGCATGGAGGCAAAGAATGAGATATTCGAGCTTTTCACAGGGCAGACACTATCCGATACTGAACTTAAAAAGGTGAATAAAGAGCTTCCGGATGGATTGCTCTTGTTATCTCTCCAGGAGATCCCTAAAAATGCTCCTCGACTGTCTAAATTAGTGCAAGGATTTCAATATAGAGTAACTTTTAAAGCTGATGCTGATGGCTTATTTAATCCCAACCTAGACAAGAGCGCACTGCGGGAGAAGCTAATTGACTTCGCTGATACAGATAGCAAAGCCGAGCATACCTTGAAGGCATTAAGTGATTTGCGATTATTCACTGAAGAACATGGACTGAGCGGCTATGAGTTCACGCTTCTTCGTGGAGAAAAACTAACCATGAAGCCTTATGAAATTGCCCGCGCCCTTACAGGATCAAACTATGATGCAGATACAAGGATAATCCTGTCGCGTCTAGGATTTTTACCTCAACAGTTATACGATAACATGAAATGTTATTTATGATTGATCTTGCTCAAGGCTTGGGTAATGGGTCAAGTATCCCTTGGCGATAATAACAATCGCGGCACTGCAAAGGCTTCGAATCACCTTCGAGCACAGATCTTCGGAAGCGAATATAATTTTTATCCTCCCAACACTTAGGGCATCTAAGGTTGCATAAACTGCAATTCTCCACCATTAAAAAGCCGGGGAAATCCTTGAATCGCAAAGTTTTTTTTAACTTTTTACTTATATAAGCAAACAATCTGGCTAGTATTTCTATGTTGTTACTGGTTCAACAGTCTTTTTAATATACTAATCATTCTACCAGTATTCAATTTCCTTATGAATTTAGGCAGATTTCTGGGGCGCAGGTAGAATCTACGATAAGCCTTGTTTTGAAGCTTGATTAGCTTGTCGGTGGGGAGCTGATCTAGCTCCATCGCTGCGCCTATCTGCTTGCCATATAATGCCCAGTTCTCCGACTTGATGCGCAGTCCCCCGTAACCTTCTTTCGCATATTGAGCCGTTAGGGTGCCAGGGAACGGAACCAATATAGCAAAATTGGCATTATCAGCCCTCAGCCTTCGCGCAAACTCGATGGTCTGGTTCACCGTCTCTTCAGTCTCGAATGGGTGTCCGATGATGAAGTTGGCCTCGGTCTCTATGCCTAGTTGCCTACAGTAATTGAACACCTCCTCGATGCGCTTGATAGATATATTTTTGCCGATGCGATCCAGGATCTCCTGGGAACCAGATTCAACCCCGATTCCCAGGAAACGGCATCCTGACTTATACATAAGCTCCAGCAACTCCTCGTCCAACAGGTTTATCCTGCCGCCGACTGTCCAGCGGATGCGTTCACCAAGCCGCTGCTCAATCATGAGCTTGCAGGTCTCGATGGCATGCTGCCGGTTCACCCCGTAGCTTCCCTCAGTGAAGTATATGGAGGTCGCTCCATACAGTTCTATATCCCGAATTATCTCATCGACTATTCGTTGCGGCTTTTTGTATCGAATCTCCTTCCCGGACATACGAAAGCAGAAATGGCAGTTGAACGGACATCCCCGTGCCCCCTCCACCGAGATATCCAGCGAATTTCCACGATGCTTGAAGCCGGTTGCCAGGCTGCTCCCTCTGTATCGCTCGATATTAAAAAGATTCCAATCCGGCGGTGCCAGCCTATTGATATCATCTATCTTTGGAGCCACCCGGTTGAAGCAAATCTGCCCTGAATTACGCCAACCGACTCCGGGTATATCTCCAATTTTATTGCCAGCCAACAGCTCCAGCATAGTCTGCTCACCCTCGCCGGCGATGATCATATCGATATTAGGAAACTCGCTAAGTGTCCGTAGCGGCAGAGCGGATGCGTGATGTCCGCCGACAATAACCTGGGTTCCAGGAATATGGCTTTTTATCAGCTCGGCTGTCTTGTCAGCAGCTATGATCTCCTCGGTATATGCGGCTATGCCAACGAATCGGGGCTTGAAATCAGTAAGCTTTCCAAGGATGGTTTCTGGCTTATCGAGTTCGGGATCTAAGATGATGACCTCATGCCCGGCATGTTTAGCCTGGGTACCTATTGAACATACGCCGATGCGTGGGTGAAGGCTCTCAATCTGGAATCGATCCGCCTTCTGGGTTATGATCGGCATGTTGAGCAGCGCCAGCCTCACAGGTATCCTCTTTTATCAATTTATTCGTTCATTGCCAGCCTGTTCGAGCAGTTTTTCTGTATCCATGAATCCAGGTTGTATTCGCTTTGTTTCCATAAGATACTTGGTCGCTTTATCCTGCTCACCGATTTCAAGGTAAGTCTTGCCGAGCAGATAGAAGGCGTGCACCCGCCAATCTTCCTCTTGGATCACCCTTTCAAGCAGTTTTATAGCCTTGTGGGGCTGTTTTTTCCACAGGTAAGCCTGGGCGGTGATGAAGGGATCCATGGTTGGCTCGATGCGTATTCCAAGATACCTGCCGTCGGCAGGTCCGCCAGTGAACTTGGGCACATAGCCGTTTTTAGCATGAAAACTGAATTTAAAAACATACTTGATGTGCTCGTAGGCGTTTATGAACACGAACGGCTGTGAGAGATCCAGGATGACATCTCTTTGCTGATTAGGCTCGGTAAACTCGATTATATGGTGATTCCCCGCCGAGTCGATCTCCAGGACATTATATGGATTCCTGCCATTGAATGTTTTAAGGACCAAGATATCAGGCGGTGATTGATTAGGGACATAAGCCATGTTGAAAATGACCTCTGCTCTTCTTCCGCCTAGCACCCAGAACTCGTCCCTGGCTCCCTCCCTGCCAGTAGCGTAATCATCCAAGAAGTAAAGGTGTAGATGCCCTCCACAGTACTCGACGCGCTGCTTTTTATCTCCGAAGATGGGCAAGGACTCGGTGAGAGTCAGCTCAACAGGGAAGAGGCGGAAAGGAAGATCCTGGGCATGTTGCCCCGGATAAAAGGAGGTATGAAATGGAGTGATATTTAGCCTGAAGACCGCTATACCCGATATAAATAAGGCAGCGATGATCATTCCACGCCAGCGGACCTTGCGAACCAGAAATAAAAAGGCGGGAAAGAAACTGATAAGATAACGATTGCCTACAGCTCCACCTCCGCCCTGATAATTTGAGGGTATCATAACTATTAGGGCTAAAATCGAGGCAATGATAGTTAAAAACAGAAGTATATTTTCCAGGTCTTTTTTCCCTAGAATAAATAATAATAAGACAACCGCAAATGGGAAAAAATACAGGATCATGCCGGTAAAGCGCCCGAAGAAAAAATAAGATAAATTATGCAGCATCACATTGTAAGTTATGGAGGGATCGAATACGAACTGGGCTGTATCGGTTGACCAGACGCGTCCTAGCTTATCGAAGGTTACATCAGGCGTCTGTAAGGGATAGATATCGTTGAAGCGCTTCCGCTCGCCAGCATACGGGTTAGCCTTTCCAGTAAAGCTAGCATTCAAGCCATGAAAAAAGGCTGCCGAAGCAATACCTACTATTAAAAATATCATCAAAGATCTGAATCGTCTTCTAAACAGCAAGATAGCTGCAATCATTGCATAAAACAGAAACAAAGGAAGCCTATTGTAGATAAGCATACCCATGAGCGCGGACGCTATTGCATAATCTTTCTGCTTTGCACCTTTTCTCAGAGCATAATATAGCCCGATAACAAGAAATGATGCATTGAAGATCTCCGGCGACATCCAGAAGACATAGATGACATAAACGCTACCTGAAAAGAATAATACAAGTAACCAGAAGGAGCGCTCGGAGTCATTTCGCTCACCTAGAAACCTGTATAACAGCAGCAACGAAAGCCCAAAAAGCAGGGCATTGAAGATTATTAGCCCATTGGAAGGTGATAATGCTATAAATGGCACGGCAAGCAATGGATAAGCTAACGGCTTGGCGTAGTAGTACTCGTCGTTGGCACGATCATAAGAAAGTAAGATACCAGTAGGGCCATTTACCCAACCGAGCTTCTGCACTCGCACCAGGTCTTCTTTCGTGTATCTCAGGTCGTGATCATAAAATAGACTCAAGCCCATGCAGTAGTAGGTGGACTCATCACCATAAAAGTATGTTGATACATTGCGCTTGTGCACGGTTATAGCCACGATGATTAAGATAAGGCTGAATATTGCCAGGATCAGGCGATATATATCCAAAGAGGGCTTTCTCATGGCTCTTAATTATGAATTTTACACAGAAGTGATGGTAATATCAAAAAATCACACCTTTGACCTGGTGTTTGTTCTCTTTGATAATTGCCATTAGATTATGATAATATAAAATATACTTAAAAAAGTTACAGAGGATTTGGCAATGTAACTAGAATACTGGGAGAAATGGCACTAGAAGGGGACATAAAAGATTTTGGGGTTGCTGAGATCATCCAGCTAATGAGCTCTCAGAGCAAGGATGGCTCGGTAAACTTGAGGCATGGCGCTCAGAAGGCAGTGCTGCGTTTCGAGAATGGCAGGGTGGTACGAGCCTCCCTTGGTTCCCATGACGAGGTGCAGTGGCTGAGAAGACACCTAGAAGCTATAGGCAAGATCACTCCCCAAGATATGGCAGATAGGATTAAGAGCTATAATCCTCTGGAGACGACTTTTGATCAATGGCTTATCAGGGAGAAGATCGTTACTAAAGAGGAGATCGCCTACCTGAAGTCCAGAATGATTCAAGCCATTGTCCTGGAGCTTCTTACTTGGGAACAAGGGAAATACAAGATCTTCACCGGCACCAAGGATCCCAGAGATTTTGTGCGTCCCAACCTGAGCACCGAATTTTTACTTATGGAAAGCTCTCGCAAGCTCGATGAGCTAGCCAAATTAAAGACCAGGATGCCGCCTGACAATGCCGTGCTTCATCGAACTCCACAGGCTTTCGAGTCCGCAGATCTGAACGATGAACAGATCGCCCTTTTAAAATGCATAGATGGCAATCGCAGCCACGCTGAAGTTATTGAAGCCTGTGGCCTTGATCGCTTCACTGCCATGCAGACGATCTGGAGCCTCATGGAAAAACGGCTAGTGGTTACAGAGCTGATCCCAAAAAGCCCTAAAACAACTGCCATATCACCCGAGGCTGATAAAAAGGATACTCCATCTCTAAAGGAAAAACATGATGATGTGGTTAGTGAGCTCTCCGATACCTTCAAAGTTACCGAAACCAAGGGCTTTGGAAGGATGCCCGGCGAGCCAGGGGCGATCGCTCTGGATGTGGTAACCCACCTTAACTCCATCTTCGGTAAGATAAGGCTGTATCCCCCTAATCACCCGGCAGTCGAGAAGGCTATCTCAGAGGATTATGAGTTCTTCACCAAGATCATCGAGGATGTGGGGCATTTGACAATAAATGCTACCAAGAACCGACTGGTGATAAATGGAATCCCCTTAGAATCAGGCAGAGGGCTTACTGCAATAATCCGAAACTTCATCGATGAGAGAGATATCCACAGCATCACCTTCAAAAAGGGTATGACCTCGCATCAGCTTCAGCAGTTCGCCACCTTGATCGCCGAATCACCATTCAAAATAAAAAAAGAGGGGGGAGTCAGGAAGCTGCTTGAAGGCAAGGAGCTTGATAAGGTAGCAGTGGACCTTCTGGAGTACGAGTTGGTCTCTGAAAGCAGAGCCGGAAGCGGTGAGTGGGACTCGCTATTCAGCATGGTCTCGGTACCCACCGATTTCATGAAGCGGGTGCGCGAAGATCCGCAGAAGATCGCTGACATGCTGGTCGCATTCTCAAGGGTGTATGACGAGAAAGGCGAACTCGGACTGGATAAGACCGCTGCCAGAGTCTCGGAGGCGATCCACCAATTGGAGGAATCCATGGAAAAGGCAGACCCGGATATAGATGTCTCGGACCGAGTCCGACACATGGCTGAGATAATACTCACCCTAGACCCAGAACTCAGAGATGCGGTCATGGAAAAGGGACTGGAGGTTTACGATTGGGATCTGCTCGACAAAACCGTGGCTAAGCTTATGGATGATGAGCAGCTAATTGAAAAGCTAACCGATCGAATGTTTTCGTTGCTGCAAGATAAAAAAGTTGATAAGGATGCTATCGAACAAGGGAAGGACAAAGAGATAACCCGCCTGCAAGAGCTGTTGAAGGATGTGGTCATAGACTCGGATAAAAAAGCAACTATCATTCCTAGACTGCTCGAAGAGTTCACCAAGAAGGGCTATACAGACGAAGATCTGGAGTTATTTTTACAGCAACTGCCAGATAGAAAGAAGTTAAGAGAAAAAGGGAAAGAAAAGCCCTCAAGCGATAGCGATTCGCTAAGCATAGAGATCGATAGCGAGCTGGCAGCACTTCTTGATGAGGAGGATGAGCTATCGGAAGAAGATGCTGCACCAAGATCAGATCCACAACAAACCAAAGGAATAAGAAAACCTGTTACCCAAAAGGCTGAAAGTGATCTTGATAACTATCAGCAAGATGATCAAGATGACCTTAAGCCAAAGGAAAAGGTGGCAGAGGAAGCCTCTATGACCGAAGATATAACAAGTGCTGATGATACTATAACCATGTCCGGCTCGGCTGTGCGCAAGATCATTATACCTGAGGAGCTAAAAAGAGGAAAAAAACCGAGCGAAGATGCCTCAAAAATGCCACTCAAGCTGGAGAATGAAAAGAAAGAACTTGAGGAGGTTCTCAATCAGCAGGATGACTTCAAGCTCATGGAGGTAATAAATGAGCAATTATCCTCTCTCAAGAGCGTCTCTTTTGTAAAACGGGAGAAAGCAAGGGTATTAACCTGGTTCTTAGCTGAAAGGCTTATTGAGCTTAACAAGCAAGATGTAATTCTCTATGTGGTAAATAGCCTGATAAAATCCTCGGAAACCGAGTGGTCATTCAAGATATTTTCCATACTAATCGATATGCTTACCCAGGTAGGCACCCGTCTTGAGGAGGCAGATATGGAGGATATCGCCAATAAGATAATCGATCACTTCGCCAACCTGCAAAAAGAGAGCAGCCAGCGCAAGATCCATGAGCGTAAACTCTTGACTGAGAACCTGGGTAAATTCAACTCCAACCTGGCACTGGTCGCAGTCGCTAATGCACTTCGGGATACTGTCTTGACCAAGGAAGCGCTTGATATCTTGACTAAAAGGGGAGCGAACATCTCCAAGGAGCTGGTCGAGCAGCTCAAGGTGGAGGACAACAAGGAGGTTCGCCTGCGCATAATCGAGGTACTCAAGCACGCTGGAAAGGCTACTTTGGATCATATCCTCCTGGCGGTTAACGATGAGCGTTGGTTTGTGCGCCGTAACATGGCTATCATACTTGGCGAGCTGGGAGATCAGAGAGCTATCGAGCCGCTTCTCGACCTGACCAGGGACTCGCACTTAAATGTTCGAGCCGAGGCGGTCAATGCCCTCTCCAAGGTCGCACCACGCAGCCACAAGGATTCAGAGCAAAGATTGCTGGAGATGTTCGAGGCTGAGATCCCAAAGATGAAGCTGGAAGTAGTGAAAGCGCTGGCAAAGGTCGGCGCTGATCACTCGGCTGAACAACTCGCGGGACATATAAAACGAAAATTCTTCGGCTTCGGCGAGGTCTCCGACGAGCTTAAGATAGAGATCGTAAAAACCCTGGGGATAATCGGTAGCACTAAGGCAGTCGATGGACTCTTGGAGTTCCTAAAGGAGATCTTCATCCTCAGTATATCCAAGAACCAGGTTCAATTACAGGCGATAAGAACCCTGGGCAGGATCGGAGATCCAAAGGCGATACCGGTGCTAAAGAAGATCTCAAGAAGCGTGAATAAAACCCTGCGCATAGCAGCCAAGAAAGCGCTTAAAGCTATCGAAGACCTTGATCAGGAGCGATCCGAGCAAGACGAGGATTAAATCATAGTTTGTAAAATAAATTTTCTATATTGACATTTATTATTTATATTATGGAAAATAATTTACCTAGATTTTGGTTAAAACAAAAGCGTTGGAGGGATAGCGCTTTTTCTGACTCGCTATTGACCGGATCTTTCCCCATTTTTGACAATTTATTACTCTTGGTTATACTAATTGCCGAATTAGTAGCAATCTCTTAACAACAACTTAAATATGTCCTTAATATTATCGAAGGAAGGATTCCCTGCTATGAAATACAAGCCTTGTTTATCTCTGTTCGCATTCATTATGCTATTAATAGTTGCCAATATGGGAAATGCTTGGGCAATTCCCTATACTGAAGGGCATAATCCAGCCTATAACCAGGCGAATGTTGCTCCGGATGTCAATATCACCCTGCATGTAAAGGATGATGGTTCTGGAGTCGATCTTAACAGCATAGCGATGATGATCGAGTACCAGCCAGCCTCAGGTACACTGCGCATAAATGGATCGCCAGCGGATTATCAACTGGTCTATTTTCACATTCAAGACTATCCTTATGGCGACAGGGTTGCTGTCCAGGTCGATGCCTCTGATCTGCTAGGCAACTCGATGCCTTCGGACATATATAGCTTTACTATAGTAAGTGCTCCCACCCCAACACCGACCCCGACCTCTTTTGACTTTGATCCCCCTTATATAACCGATCATACACCAGCCCCCAATCAAAGTGGGGTGGAGATCGATACTAATATCAGCTTCCATATTAGGGATGATGACAGTGGCGTTGATCCCAGCCGGGTAAATATGTGGATCAAGGGCGATTATGTATCCCCGCAGCTATCTGGCTCCACGGTGAATGATGTAGTTGCGTTCTATAACCCTACGGAAAACTTCGATTATAACGAGGTGGTGTGGATAGAGGTCTGGGCAGAGGACTACGAGGGGAATGAGATGGCGCCGGAGCTCTGGACATTTACCACCCTGATGGCAACTGCGACCCCCACGCCGACATCGACTCCCACCGGCGCCCCTACATTTACTCCGTCTCCTACGCCAACCAACACGCCAGCAATACCATATACCACCGATCATGACCCGGCGAAGAATCAAACCGATGTGCCGGTCGATTACACCATAAAGCTACACATTAGGGATGATGGAGCCGGAGTCGATCTGAATTCGATCGCCATGCAGGTAGAGGACAAGGATGTAACTCCAGCGATCGGTGGCGATCCTTGGGATTATAATCTAGCGTATTTACCAAGCCCCCCTCTGCCCTGCGATAATCGAATAGAGGTCTCGGTCTATGCAAAGAACCTGAATGGCTACTCGGTTACGGATGATTATGTCTATTTCACCGAGCAATGTACCGCCACGCCTACTGCAACCGCCAGTGCCACCCCCACCATGACTTCCACCAGCACACCGACCTTAGCGCCAACCGCCAGTCCAACCCAAACCGCAACCGCAGCGCCTACTAGTACATCAACCTCAACCCCCACGGCGACCCATACCGATCTGCCGACATCTACCTCGACCAATACGCCGACCAATACGGCAACGCAGCTTCCCAGCAACACGCCGACCCTGACCCCGACCAGTACATCAACCGATGCACCGACCAGCACGGCGACCAGCACAGCTACGCTACAGCCGACTAGCACAGCTACCCTGACCCCGACCAGCACAGCCACCGATCTTCCAACCAGCACGGCGACGAGTACTGCCACCAGCCTGCCTACTGGTACACCAACTCAAACACCAACCGGAACCGCGACCGGCATGTTGACCTTCACTCCCTCCAACACGCCTACAATTACTCCTACCCAGGAGCCGACCGGTACTCCAACCGATACAGCTACCGCAACGCTGATGCCTACATTAACACCGACAAACTCGCCCACAGACATACCTACCAGCACACCTTCAAACACGCCTACCGGTATTCCGACCTCAACCTCTACCCGGACCCCAACCCAAACACCGACAGATCAACCAACCTCAACGCCGACCCTGCCTCCAACCGGCACCGCGACCGGCATGGCGAGTTTCACTCCCACCAATACTCCCACTGAAACGCCTACCCAACAGCCAAGCAGCACTCCGACCGCTACCTGTACCTCCACTGCGGATATGATCCCGCCATACTTCGACAACTTCGATCCAGCCAAAAACGAGACCGATGTGCCTGCCGATACGAATATAAGCCTGCATATCCTGGATGATGAATCTGGGGTAGATCAAAGCTCCATCCAGTTATGGGTGAGATCATCCCTGGTTACCACGGCTATGATCAGCGGCGATATACATGATTACATGCTATTCTATAACCCGCCGGTCAGGTTCAATTATGGAGAGGTGGTCGATGTACAGGTAACAGCGGCGGACATGATGGGGAATATCGCTAGCGATGAGTATCAGTTCACCATCTACATACCGCCGGATCCGATTCCACCTTATACCTATGGACACAATCCAGCCAAGAACGCCAGGGATGTACATCCCAACACCTCGATAAGCCTCCATGTTGCCGATGATGACAGCGGTGTCGATTCGACCTCTATCGTCATGATGGTCGAAGGGGCGGCTGTGAGCTTCACCCGGCTAGGAAATATGTATGATTATATGATCACTCACCAGCCATCGACTCCCTTTGATCTGAACCTTATGGTTAATGTTCAGCTTTATGCCGAGGATATGGCTGGCAATTTCGTATATGATGAGTATTCATTCCGCATCATGCCCATAGAACCGGAGACCGATCCGCCCTATACAGGCTTGCATTCACCAGCGCCTAACTCGGTGGGTAATCTGCCGGATACCAATATCAGCCTGCACATATACGATGACGGAAGCGGTGTTGATGTAGCCACCTTGCTGATGGCTGTCGAGGGATTTGCCGTAACACCGACACTTAGCGGCATGCAGGATGATATCAGGGTATTTTATAATCCGCCGGGCGACTTTG
Source organism: uncultured bacterium (assembly GCA_964448115.1). Lineage (GTDB taxonomy): Bacteria > CAYUVA01 > CAYUVA01 > CAYUVA01 > CAYUVA01 > CAYUVA01. Next base: position 41,333 of record CAYUVA010000005.1, on the reverse strand, counting down.
CTTATGGAGATTGGATCAAAGTAAGCCTCGATGCTGCTGATAACTATGGCAATGTAATGGATACAGAGATTTACTCATTCAAGATAATAGAGCCGACTGCCACGCCGAGTAATACCCCGACAGTAACTAACACCACCACCCCTACAGCAACTGAAACACTACTGCCAACAGTAACACCGACCTTGACGCCGACAGCTACCCCGACATCTCTTCCCACCGAGACCGCAACCAGGACACCGACTCTTGTACCTACAGCAACCGATACCGCGACTCCTACGCAGATACCTACAGGATCGCCGACAGATACGCCTACCCAAGAGCCGACTCATACACCGAGTGAGACACCGACTGCCACACCTACAGCAACCGATACCCCCACAGCAACTCCTGGCATGAGACCAAGGCTCCTGGTTGGTGGATACATGACCACTTATATTACTTCCACGGATGGCGGTTGGTTCTTCCTCATGGCTTATGGCGATGACCCAGACGGCGTGGTGGATAGAGTCGAGATGTACTACCAGGGGATGTATGTGGGTGACCTACCATACGATGAGACGGTCGGATTCTGGTGGATGCACGATATCTTTGTCGGAGCTGGCGTCGAGCCAAACCACTGGCAGATCGATCTATATGCAATAGATGACGAGGGACTGGAGAGCTTCCTATGGCCCTACCTGGATGTTCCGCAGGAACCAGATCCCAGATGAATTCAAGGCGAGGCTAATTGAGCAGCTCTCTTACATCGACCACCAGGTAGCCGCGGCGCTCGACCTCGGGCAGCATTGTATCCAGCACCTGGAAGGTATTCTTTCGTGCATGACCGATACCGATTGCTGATCCGTGTTCTTCTGCCTTTTCACATAAAGCCCATACCTGTTGTTCGATATATTCGGGATCGCTGCTATTATCTAAAAACACATCACGCTTCGCGGTCCTGATACCCGCTCCCAATGCCAGGCTATAAGCCACCGAGTCGGATGAGGTTAGGCTGTCAAGATAAAAAAGACCCTTGTTGCCGATATAATTTAGTGCCATCGACATCTGAGTGGCGTTGGCTGTAAAAGCCGAACCCATGTGATGATTGACCCCATCTGGCATCACTCCAAGAGAATCGATAGCGTCGTTTATTTTTTTCAAAATGGTCGATGATGAATCTTCCAATAGCAGCGCACCCCTGCCGGGATCGACCTTTGGATAGCCCTTCGGCTCCATGGGAAGGTGGAGTAAGACCGCGAATCCCTCGCTTTTTGCCTGGCGGGCTATCTGGCTTGCATAAGGTGTGAAGGGAAGAATCGAGATGCCTATCGGGTACTCCAGGGTAAAGAAGCTTTGGGCTATGGAGATCGAGTTGCCGAAATCATCGATTACGATCGCTATTTTAGGCGCTTGTGGTTGCATAAACCTGGGAGAATGTTCGGGCTTAGTGATCGGCTCTTGTTCTTGGGGTGGCAGGTATTGCTTTGCTACTCGTTTTGCCTTCTCCAGCTTTCTTCTCAGCTCAGATGGAGTGGTAGTTCGATGCACGACATAAACAGCAGCCAATAATAGGACAAGTATTATGGCGAATCCACGAAGGACGATCGAAGTAATATTTCTTGACTGGCTCTTTTTCGCAGAGCTTCTGCGGGATGTGGATTTCCTTTTCGCAGCCATCTACCTGGCTTCGAGATCATTCAGTATCAGCTCTTCTGCCTTCTTAAGCTGCTTATCAGCTGCTTTTGCCTTTCCGGTGAGGATCTCTATTATCTTGGATGCAGGCTGTTCGGGCTTAGGTTCACTATCAACCGCAATAATGGTGCCGGCTTCCACCCCCTGATCCGCCTTGACCCCATTGAGGTGGATATCGGTTCCTGAAGGGGTATTGAAAGTGGCGACCAGTAACCTCAATTTCTTGATGTGGTCGATATCGAATGTCTTTGACTCATAAGCCATGCCAAAAGTATGAATTCCCACGGTCTCGAAGTTGCCTATCTCTTGGAGAATGGCTGCTGCCACCTCGGCTCCCATAGCAGTGGAGTTGTTTATCAGCACCTTAACCGGCTTTTCCTTGAAACAACAAAGGTGGTCTCTGGATAAGTAACTGCGTAGATTGGCGTCCTCTTTTCCCTTGAGATAGCCAAGTTCGATGCCATCGGCGATGAGGATATCAGCCAGCGCCACACCCTTGTCGATACTCCCATCGGCTGTATAGCGCAGATCCAGGATCAATCCAGAAGCCTTATCCTCTAATGATTTCAGCATCTGTGCAGTTTCTTGTATGATATTTGGGTGGCTCAGGCTGCGAACCTTCACCAGGGCTATACTCGATGGAAGCATCTCGCCCTCGATTGGTGGTAGCCCTGTCAGCCTCTGAAAGACCAGGTTCAGGTCCTTGAAGGCATCATCCCCTTGTTTCCTTACCGAAACCTTGACCAGGTCATCGATGCTCCCATAGTCGAGCCTCTGCGCCTCCATTACGCTGAGCCGATAGGTTTCGGTCTTCCCGATGGAAAGCACTATATCGCCGCTACTCAATCCAGCCTTTCGGGCAGGAGAGCCTTCAATGGTCGAAACTACGGTTATAGCGCCTTCCTTGGCGCCAAAGATGAACCCCAAGCGCCCATCTAGTCCGACAGGATAGAGAGGTTGATTGTAATCATAGATACAATTATATCTATCGGTATAAACGACCAACCCGGTAAGCGTCCCGGCATCCATGCGCTCAAGATCCACCTTTTGGACATATTTATCCTCCACATAAGAACGGATCTCCATGAGTAGTTGCAGGTGCTCGTAGCTCGAATTCCCGGAAGCTAGCACCAAGACCATGCTTGTTCCAAAGAGCACCAATACGATCAATAGAGCCAATGATAGCTTAAAAAATGTTCTACTTTCTCTCATCTAAGTTTTATAAGAACCTCCTTTGCTTTCTCATAAATATGATCAGACGACATCTTATATTTATCAAGCAGTTTCTCCGGCTCGCCGGATTCCGCAAATGGCTCCTTCAGCCCGATTCGTATCAATTTTATATTATTGCAGCATTCCTCGGCAAGCACCTCTGCGACAGCGCTGCCCAATCCGCCTATTACGGAGTGCTCCTCGGCAACGATGATGGTTCGGCTGCGATTATTCTCCTGGTCGGCGAATTCCTTTATGGCATTGTAGTCGATAGGCTTTATGGTGTGCATATTGAGCACCGTCGGCTCATAACCCTCGGCTATGAGTCGGTTTGCTGCCAGGATCGCCTTGGTAACCATATACCCACAAGCTATGATGGTTATATCCTTGCCCCGACCAAGAACCTCAGCTTGTCCGAAGTTAAATTGATAGCCCTTATCCTGGTGTATAGTCGGATAGAGTATCCTGGCTGTTCGCACATAGACCGGCTCTTTTAGCTCATGGTAAATGAAGTCCATGATATGGCGCATCTCGATCCAGTCGCAGGGTATGATGATATTCATGCGGGGCATCACCCGCATCAGTGCTATATCCTCGCTCGCTTGGTGGGTTGGTCCATCCTGTCCCACGGAGATCCCTCCGTGGCTGGCAACTATCTTTACTGGCAGGTTGGAATAGCAGATAGATTGTCTTATCTGATCCCAACATCTGCCGGTGGCGAAGATGGCAAAGGTGCTCACCCAGACCGATTTACCCATCAAGGCAAGTCCAGCGGCTACTCCCACCATGTCCTGCTCAGAGATACCGACATTAAACATCCTATGCGGGTGTTTGTCCCCAAGCTGACCGATTCCAGTCGATTCAGCCAGATCGGCGCTCACCCCGACTATATCATCATGCACATCAGCAAGTTCAACGAGCCTTTTGCCATAGTATTTACGAACCGAAACTATATTACTTTCGTCAATGAATATCGGTTTCATAGTCCTTAAAAATCCTTTTTATTTTATCTTCTATTTTATCAAGATCCTGATAAGCTAACTGGGCTTCTTCTTCTGATGGTGCGTTTCCGTGCCAATCTACCTTGTTTTCCATGAAACCGATCCCCTTACCTTTTACGGTTCTTGAGATGATCATCACAGGTTTATTGAGCGAACTTTTTGCCCAATCGATGGCGGCGAGAATCTGGTAGAACGAGTGTCCATCGATGGCTATTACATTCCAACCGAATGCCATCCACTTATCTTCCCAAGGCTCCATGTTTTTTATCTTTGGTAGAGGACCGTCTATCTGCAGGTTGTTGGTATCGAGGAATACATACAGATTATCCAACTTCCGATGGGCTGCGTAAGCCGCCGCCTCCCATATCTGTCCTTCCTGCCCCTCACCATCGCCGATAATGCAATAAACGCGGACATCTTCAAGCTCCATCTTCATCTTGCAGGCAATTGCGATGCCGCTTGCCACCGAAAGCCCCTGCCCCAGCGAGCCAGTGGAGACCTCTATGCCAGGGGTACGGCAGCGATCCGGATGACCCTGAAGCGGTGAATTGATCTTACGAAGGGTCTCAATATCCTTATTTTCATAGACTCCCAGTCGATGCAGGGCTGCATAAAGCGCCGGGACTCCATGACCCTTGGATAGTATGAAGTGATCCCGATCCGACCGGCATAGGTTGCTTAATTCGTAGTTCATCGCAACCCAATAAAGTATGGTGATGATCTCCACGATCGAAAGCGATCCACCAGGATGCCCTGATTTGGCAAGAGATAGCATCTTGATTATGTCCCTGCGCATCTGATTGGCAATCTTTGCCAGCTCATATACTCGCTGGGGAGGGCAAGCACGGATCAAGGCAGAGACATCTACCACCTCTTCAGGCTTGACCTTTTTACCCATAACCTTGAATTGATTAAGATCTCCCCAGCAATACCTATACAACTCTTCTGTCAAGGAAAACTTACGGTTCGCCTCATTCATAGTACTTGTATTGATTTTGCTATACCGAGGTATGCTACCCGCTGCCGGCTGGGAAGCCTTCGAGCTTTGTCTCGGTTCGGTTAATATTTGTTTCTTCAAGAATCCACCCACCTACTTATAAGGATGCCAAGTGAATCCACGCCCCCTTTACAGGCTTAAGCGCGCTGACATCCCTATTCTCCAGACGATCCATGATAAGGAGGATCGGATCAACAGTAATAGTAAATACTAGAAGGCTACTTTTTTCTCAAGGGGAAAGTTGGGGTATTTCATGAATTGCCCCTACGGATGGATCGATCGTTCTTATAGGCAATTCAAGAATTGTCCATGCTTATACAAATGGATTCGATGCCTTGATTTCAGTGAATTTACTGTAGACATCCGGGTTATCGGTATATATATCTTCGACTCCGTTATCGAGCATGATCGCTGCCAGGAAGGCATTATAGATCTCCTGACCCTTTATGGAATACTTCTCGCATAGTTGTATGGTTCGGTTCAGGGTGCTAACCCTAGGGAATATTTTCCTTATAGGTTCTGCGAAGTAATAAACCTGTACAATCCTCAGCGCCTCTTGCGGTGGCAAGGGGTGTTCCACCCGCAGACTAGTTAATATGGCGAAAAGCTCAAGCAATATCTGGGGAGTAACGCAGGCATCGATCTCCCCTTTTATAGCCTTATAGCGAAGCTCCTCAGCAACCTTGTGATGCATGGAGTCGATATTGTCCGCATGTACCAGGATCGGGGTGTCAAAAAGTATTAGTTTCTCGCTCATTATAGATATACCCCCTGGTCAGCTTACCTCTGATACTCCCCAGATGGTGTCTCCCAAAGTGTTGGTTTATCTCCTCTCTGCTCAGTTTATCCATGCGCACCTTCTTTCTGTCCTCATCTGAAGCCAGCTTCTTGAGCATCTGTTGAGTCTGGCTATCGATGATCCACTGCGTGATAACCTCCCTGGTAAAGTACCAGTTGTCGCCGATGTTGCTGGCGGGCAGCATCCCTTCGTTTGCCAGGCTGATCACTTCCTCGACGGCTAGTCCCAACGTATGTGCAGCCTCGTCAAGGGTCAGTATCTCTCTCATCTTTGCCCTCCCAATATATTAAAGTTTTATGGGTCCAGTTCAAAGGCATTTTTCTTGATATCCTTCAAAGTTACTATATGTTAAATACCAAATGCTGTCAACATCTTGTATCACAGAGACATATATATACCATATTTATTGAGAAGGTCAAGTCTTATTGCGACAAAATATGATTTTTTTTATCAAGAAAGGTAAATTAGCATTTAATTTTATGTAAATCAGACACCAGCAGAATAGAAATTCTTTTGTCCACATTTCTTTGGGGGAGGCTCCTTTCCTCGCGCCTGGCACCAATCCTCACCTGATGCGCAATATTCCCGGCTGGCTGGAGATCGCAGGACTAATCGGCGCTCCATCGGCTAGCCCTACACCGAGCACTCGCCAATAGATGGCTAGCTCACCGCCAATATCCCGCCCTTTGAAAGATCCCAGACCCAACGGCGGTAGCTTATATCTCCCCAGCCTCACCTCGTCGAAGGGATAGGTCTCAAATATAATAGTTGAAGCCGAGAAGCTTGGATGATAGGAGAACTGAAGGTTGAAGAAATTGAGATTGGTGGCTTCCCAGGTGAACTCCAAGCCGGGAGCCAGGAAAGCATTATCCAAGGGAGCTAATACTGTAAGCTGTATATCGTTGATATCGAGCGTTTCTTTGTCCTCAAGCACCTCTGCGCAGGGACCAAGCCGGTATATAGAAACGCCATTATTGCGATAAACCAACCTGTGGCATATTGGCGGATTAGTGAAAGGATCCACCGGGTATCTACTAACTACCTTGTCCGTGTAAACCCGATGCTGATTGATGATCTTGGCGCCGATGTACAAGTAACGCGGTTCTTGCCCGATCATAGAGTCGAGCAGATCCTGATAAAATATTATGTTGGTTGCTGGCTCGGTTATAGGTCGCATCGCCATCGCAGGTATCCATAGCCCAGCATCGTAGATATTATTGATAAAGAGATCTCCTGGATGTGTATTTTCAGCGATCCACTCCATCGCCTTCAGATCAGGCGGAGTTAATACAGTATATCGTTGTATAAGCTCATAATAATCCCGCTTGTAGCCGATAAAAGAATATGCAAACAACAAAAGGCATAATAGCGCTATCAATGGAATTTTTATCGCTTTAGGCAAACCTTGGCAAAGCCCTGAAAAAAGTGCATAAAAACCGCAACAAAGTATGGCAATAGCGATGACGAGAGCTACAAGCAGCCTGTCCGGCAGCAATGAGAACGATAAGGGAAGCAACCAATAGCTCGAATTGATCAACAAAAGCAATACCAAAAAAGACAATACTAAGCCGACTACAGCGCATTTGCGATGAAAGAATATACCTGCTATCAAGCCGATCAAGCCCAAAATCAAGATAGATGGCGATAAAAAAGACCTCAAATATTCGACCAGTCCCTTCAGGTTCTCCAAAAAGCCTTCATGCAGGAGCAAACCATGATCCTGGTGCCACTTGACCACCTCCAGCATTTCAATATCGCTCACCTTCAAATCGGCAATTGCCAGGTACGGACTTAGCAATATAGCAGAAATTAATAATAACAGTCCGCCAACCAGTGCGGCTCGCATCACTCCAAAGTATCGATGAACAACAAGATAAACTGGAACTAGCAAAAAAGACAGGTACAGCATTAGCACCGCCGGCTGTGTGTGCATGAGGGGAACCGATGAAATCATCAGGCTGCCGATCATTACATGGTTACATAATCCTCGACCGGATAGCCTAAAAGAATAAAGCCAATGGATTGCATACAAAGCAAGAGCATAAGCGAATATATTGCCATGTGCTCCGTACCTTACGAATGCAAGCGGATGACCAGCAGCGAACAAAACAGTTACAGAGATCACCATCGCCCAGATTCCTGGCACCATCAGGCACAATAGCAGCGAAAGATTCACAATTAAAAATATATAACCCAGTACCGTCGCATAAGCGGCAGAGCGGTATATAGGCACAACACCGTCGCTAGCCATAGTCAAAAGAGCAGCCAGGCTGTGCAGCCCCATGGGATATCCACAGGGTTTATCCAGATTCCAGATCGGCTCAAAGCTATCAAAGGCGCCATCATGCTCAACTATCAGCCTTGCCAGGTATGCGTTCATGCTTAGGTCCCCAGGAAGGGTAAGAGCTGTGGAAAGGGGAAGAAATAAAATATAAATTATAAAAACAAGTATTATCAATTGAATAATCTGCCAGCGATTTGGTTTATCAAGCCATGAGCTTGCAGCACTTGACCTCAATGCATAATAGATGAGTACAGCTATTGTAAACAGGACTGCAACCGAATGCCCCCAGCTTAAGCCAATTCCAATAACACCAAGCAGATAAAATGATACTGTCCAGAAGGCAACCGAGCTATTTAAGACTATCGCAATAGCATCCAATAGTCGATAACCACGCTTGACAACAAAGAGAAATGATATGCCCGGAACCAGGACTATGTACCCAGGAGAGTTCAGCAGGTAAAGGAGAAGCAATGAACTCGCAACTATCAAGTATGCTGATCTTTTCGACATATTTTTGTCGGAATATGCGTAAATCAATGGATCATTTTACACTGAAAATTACTAGGCTAACAAGGACAAGTATGTATGATCTTAGGTGCATCCTATATATTTGCTCATAACAAGAGCAACGAAATTTCTTAAAAAAAACGATCATCACATCATAGACATTGAGTATTGCTGATCAATATGCTAATAGAATTAAGGAATTACTCAATAGCAGGTGTTTTTTAACATGGAAAAAAAAATGAACCAAAATATTAGGGCTTTCTTAAGGGATCTCTACCAGGCTAGCGAGGAGAGCATAGATAATCTGCTCACTGACCTTTCGGAACATAAACTGCTATCCAACCTTGTAGATAGGCTGTTGGGGGCAAGGGACCTGTTCGATAAGAGCATCGAGGGCATACTCGGGGCAGCCAACATTGCCACCCGCTCCGAGGTAAAACAGATCATGGAAGAAGTGGATGGCATTAGACGCAAGGTGAACCGTCTGAACAAAAACCTTGAAGATATGATGGCAGAAAAGACCACCACCCCATCCCAAGCCGAGTCTAAAAGCGAAACATCCCCGCAAGTCGCCAAGCCAGCCTCAGCAGCTATGACGGCTAAACCAGCCCCCTCATCAGTGAAGCAGGTAAAAATCGCTACCTGTGTTACCTGTGGCAAGGAGTTTGTAAAAAGAAGCCCGCGGCAAAAATATTGCTCCCCAGGTTGTCGCCCGGACTACAAAGCCTCCGCACAATAAAGAAAAGGCCAGGTAGCTGGCACCGCAGGCTGGGTGATCAATGTCGCCTCCAAGCCGAGGAGGAATATCTCCGCTGGCAAACCAGGCTGGATTGAGATTGATGGCAATATAAAAACGCCCGCTTGTTCATCGGCGAGCATCAAGTAAACACCGCTGCCCACTCCATTATAGGTCAGTTCCACTTGCAGATGGTTAACCTCTTCATCCCCACCGACAACAGCAAGCATTGATAATCTTCCGCCATGCATACTTGAGATCTCGGTGTCCATGTATCCGGCTACCAGTATGAACAATCGAGGATAGGGGGTGGCTGTTGCTGTAAGCGTGGGTGTTGAGGTTTGATATCCCGTGCAGGTCGGAGTGGGGGTTATTGTCGGCGGGTTGGTTGCGGTTGGCGTAGGTGTGGGCGGATGGGTGCGCTCGGAGAGAAGTATCTCCACCTCTGATTCGCCGCTCAGGGTTATGCTTGTGAAATCACCAGGCAGATATTCCCAGGAGGTTACATTTTCGCCACTTATGCTCTCTGGCTCGAATGCGGTATAAATCACAAGGCTGCCCGCACACGGCAGACTGGCGAAAAGGTGCACCCGATTCATATCATAATTACAATACAGGCTTACTACGCTGTCGCTGGCGTAATACCTCTGATCATTGATGAGAATTTCGCTTGCCTGGTGCTGAAAATACCAAAGCGGATCTTTTTTCCCGATAAATAGCATCCTGCCATCATGGCGTACTTGCGTGCCATTAAGGTCGATGGATGCGCTCCCATATTTTGTCTGTAGATGATAATAATGAGTAAAGGTTGTATTGTCCAAGCGATATAATATATTCCCAGGTTGAACTGGGAGTTGTGTGAGAGTTGGAGAACTATGGTTTAAGTCCCCCAAGAACAGAAACTGCAAGGCAGCGATGTCATCATCATCTATATCAGCCTGGGTGACCTGGTGCTTCTTTGCCTGTCCCCAGACAAACCCGTGCCAGTCCTCGTGATGGCTCATTGATGGCTTTCCGGCTGTGGTATCAATGAAGCTCTCCATTTTCGAGTCATTCAGTGTCCATCTTCCCCCCTGTTCTAGCATCTCAAAGCTGCCGCCGCTGTCTCCTCCGCCATTGCCGTGCAGCAGCCATGTATAGGTTTGAACATCCGTACTTTCAATGAAATCGACCACCGAAAAGTAGCTGTGCATGGGGAATAGTACCAGTCGGTTGATGGTCGCCCGAGGGCGCTCCTGGCTGGCTCGTGCATAGTCGAGGTTATCCATGGTGAAGAACTCCTCGATATATGCATCATAATCAGCGGGCGAAAGGTAGGTAGCAGAAGGGGGACCTGTCCCGTTGATCAATATTGTGTTATGGTTTTTCGCATGGCGCACCAGGTCGTGCTCCTCCCACCTTATGTATCCGCTGTCTATTGCCATCATCTCATCTCCACGGCAGGCTATAAAGGAGAGATTATCCGGGTGTTCGTGCATGGCGCCAGCCTCGCGCAGGTTGCCATGTTCTGCATTGAGCAGAAAGTATAATCCACCAGGTGCCCAGCTATCACGAAATACCGCCTTGCCGCCATCTTTCAGGGCTAGTGATGGTTGCCAAGTAGGCTCAAGCGCGGTCAGGTTACAATCGTAATGGCAAATGAAATCGACTGCCAGATCCGTGCAATGGACATACTGCAATCCTGCTTGATGGTTTAACCAGTGCCAATTGAAGATGCCATGGTTAAAGATGAAATCGCTCGAAGCTCCAGGGTACCAATGCAGGTTGGCATCATCGATGGGCGGACCGTTTCCATCTGGCATTCGCACCTTGATATTGAACGCCTCAAGATGCCATAACCTGGGATTAGTAATGAAATCCCCGATATATTCGGGTACATACTCGATGTTGCCGAAAAGATCGAAGATCATACGATTATACCAGCCAGAGGCATCGCCGATGGCGTTTCTCAAGGCGATGATAAAAGGGATATGGTTGACTGCGCTGTACTGGTAGTAGTAACCCCCCTCTGCATAGCATCCATCAGGGGATGACAGGTCGTTCATAAGGATGTCGTTGAGGTTGATCATGGCAAAATCGACCCAGTGGCTCGCCTCCGGGTGCTGGTTCAAGGTGATCCCACTGGTGCCGATGGCAGAGGCTGACTTGGTTCTATGATTGTTGTACATGGTCTGGTAGATCAGGCGGTAGTCAATGGCGAAGAACTGGTAGAAATCGCTGGACAGGCTAGTCAACCTGGTATGGCAAAGGCTGTTTTCATCGATGAACCCGTGCCCGCGCAGGATATCATACGCCTGGCAGTAACCTTGAACAGCCTCGGCAATATGGACATCAGAAGCCAACTCCTGCAAGGGGAGATCATGAACATCGTCATTGAGGTTCTCCAGGATCTCTATTGCCTTGTCAGCCATCGCTTGCTCCTGTTCCACTGCCGCCACAAATGCGCAGCATTTAGCTATCTGGGCGTTGTTATATTCCTGGGCGGGGAAGTATTGCGAGTGATCGTAACTGGGAGTGGAGGCGGAACGAGCTAGAATATGCGCATAAAGCTCTGAATATGGATATTTATTCAACCGGGAGACGATCTTGGCGTACATCTGCGAGGTGTATATAAGGCGCGGATAATGATCTATCTCCGGATGCCACGGCTCAGCGTTAAGTTCAATAACTTGCATCGATGACAAAGCCCAAACATAGGAGAATAGAATGCTCACAAGCAGCAAGATCTTTTTAATATTCATGTTTACTAATCCTTTGACCAAGAGTGGATAACTAAATAAAAACTCTACCATACCAGCATTAGCATGTCATTTGTTTAGCCAAACTCCTTCTGATAATATCGATCATAACAATGACCGCTGATAACGATATTCACCAGGAATCCATAAGACCCAAGTCCAAGAAACTAGAAGTGCAGGATCGCTACCGGCGAGCACTAGCCATAGGCTTTCTATGCATTTTTCTAGGGATACTCATCTTCTATGGGAACCAGGTCATAAGAAGCGTCAAAAGACCGACCCCTCCCTTGGATACCCTGCAAAATATACCGGTCTATGACCTGGAGAAGTTTCGTCCACCTGAAGATAAGACCGAGAAGATAAGGGTGCTGAAGCGGCAGGTGCTAGACGGTGTTATGAATCCAGGTGTTTACGAGGAGCTGGTGGAAAGCTATCGCCTTGCCAAAAGGCTCGAAGATGCAAACGAATTCTTCAAGAGCCTGGTCATAGAGCAGCCGGATAACTACCTGGCACATTATGCGCTCGGACTGGTTCATTACCATGTCAAGGTTTACTCCAGCGCCATCGACCAGTTCAACGAGACTCTGCGTCTCAATCCAGGTTTTCTTAGCGCTCGGCAGAAGATAGCCGATTCCTATGCAATGGCGCGGGATTTTCATCGAGCTATCCTTTATGGAAGCAAGGTATTAGAGAAAGCTGAAGCGCTCAATGATCCCATTGCTATTGCCAATGCAAGCGGCAACCTTGCCCAGTGTTACATTGGTCTTGGGCAGTTCAGAAAAGCGCAACGACTTCAGGAAAATGCACTGGAGATACACAAGAAAATAGGGAAAAAATGGGACACAGCGGTCGATTACATAAACCTGGCGCGCATCTATATGGGTATCGGCAATCCGACCATGGTCAACCACTACCTGAACGAGGCGATGCAAATCGCCCAGCAGCTTGATGACCGCATCCTGATAGTGCAGGTTCTATCCCAGCAGGCTGCATACTATAGGAATATCGGAGACCAGCAAAGCTTCCTCTCTGCCATCACCAGGGCTTCCAATATATTAAAGGATATGGCCGGTGGCGAGATAGAGCTGGTAACGCCACCAAGGAGGAGAGGTGGCTCAAGGTAAGCGAGCTGCCATGGCGGGACACAGAATCGAACTGTGGACACAAGGATTTTCAGTCCTCTGCTCTACCGACTGAGCTATCCCGCCATTCACATATATAATATAGTTCGAGAGCTTCTTTTGTCAATATACCATGCGACTATTGTACGATCTCGAACTCCACTATCTGCTCTATCTTGGCATCATTTGCCATCTGGTCGGTAACCTCGATCTTGAGCTTGTACTTGTCAGGCTTAAAAAGGGGAGATTCTTCGAGTTCGACCTCGTATATCTGGGTAGGCTTATCGCCTTGTATCTTGAGCTTATTCTTTGTCCATTTATTCACTCTCCCAACCCAATAGCTGTACTCGACATAGAAATCATACTTTTTGGTCTCTGGGTTCGGGGTCAGGTTATAGATCTCATAGAAGAGCTTGAGTGTATCGCCAAGTTTATACTTATTGCCGATTCGAGGAACGATATGGTAGTTTCCCTTGATGAACGGGTCATCCTCTGACTTGGAGGAGACCTTCTCAAGCTCCTCGGCAAGAATAACAGGGCTCATGCAAAGGCTCTTATCATCGAAGGCGGGGACATTCAGCTTTGATTCTTTTGCTGCCTGATCCTTGCTCAGGTAGCTTTTAATCGCGGTTCTGAGGATGTATTCGCCTGGTTCGATGGGGAATCCGAAGCACAGCTTTATCTTCTCTCCCTTTAGTTTCTTGAATTGTTTTTTAGTATAACTCAGCTCTCTTTTTTCAAGATTCTCCTGGACAACCATTCCCTGATCATCGAATACCTTGTATGCCACCACCAGGTCATAAACTTTATTGCCATCGACATCTCTAAAGGCGAGGGTGTCAGGCTCTATGAACATGGCGAATTGGACGAAGGTCTTGCTCTCGGTAGCCTTGAGGTAATAGATTACCTGATCATAGTCCAAAGCGAACTTCGGCGGACTGGCGAAGTTGATCCAGTCCAAAGGATTATCCAGCTTCTCCTCCAATGACCAGCAGATACCAGCCATAAGCAGAATAATGCTCAAGATAGCAACAACATCTTTTGTCTTCATTAGCTTCTCCCAAGTCATAGAATTATTCTATTATCCATATTTCATAAAAACCCCCGGCTATGATCAGCCGGGGATTTGCTAACCGCTTATTACAGTTCTTTTACCTCGCCGAGGTCCTTTTTATCGCAAAGCACATTATCAAAGTCATCCAGGGTAGCCTTCTTTAGCTTCCTGTCGAAGCTGAACTCGAAGATCTCCTCCTTGTCATCGACCCAAACCCTTCTGACCTCGTAATACCTTTTAACCACCTTCTCTTTGGGAACGCAGTCATCTCCCATGACCATTTCGGTAACTTTGACTGGCTTTTTAAAGTGGAAGAATATCGGTACTGGCATCTGGAAGAGCTTATCGCCGGTCTGCCTGATGCGCACCTTTACCGACTTCTTATCATCGCCTATCTGGTAAGCAAGCTCATAGCTTGGGATGCCAGTGTCGAAGAGCCACTGATCGAAATACCAATCCATGTCGGTCTTTCCATTGAACAGGTTCTTCATGTTCTGTTCACCGAGTGTTCTTTCGACAATATCCACGAAATCTAAAGAAGTCGCGGGTATCCAGAAATTCTTTCCCGGACCGGGATCGCAGACCCTGACAAAGTTGCGTAATATGGCGATCAGGGCATCATCGCCAGCCATCATCCGGATCATGTGCAGAAGCCAAGGACCCTTCTCGTAGGTGAGATAGTAGTAGTTCTCATAACCAAGCCTGAAGCCGCCCAGCCAGATAGGACCCTTCTCGTCGTATTTCTTTGCCTGATAAGCCCACCTATCGATCAGGCTGGCATATTCCTCGTTGCCTTTCTTGCAGAAACGAGATTGTACATACAAGGCTGAGGATATCTGGGCAAATGCCTCGCTGAGCCATTGATCGTGATAGCTGTACCAGGGCACCTTGTGCCCCCACCACTGGTGTGAGGTCTCGTGGGCAATGAATCCTGGCACGAAGGTCATCATGGTATCCCAACCGAACTTCTGCATGGTGCCGGGGCTAAGGAATGCAAAACCAGCAAGGATAAGCATAGAGGGAAGCCCTTGACCGTAGCCGGCTTCTATCGGCATCTGCACTACCGCTAGCTTATCAAAGGGATACTCGCCGAATAGCTTTGAATAAAGCGCTAGCACATTCTCTACCTCTGCTTTGAACCTGCTCCAGCCGATAGCGGTGTCTATTTCTATGATATTGCCTTCCATGCGGCGAATGTAATCCTGGATGTAGTCCTCCTCTGTCCAACCGCCCCACTCGACATCGAACAGGTCGGTAACATCCCAGTAGAAGACCAAGGGCTTCTTGGTGAAGTAACCCATCATGGTCTTGCCGGGGACCCTTTCTGAGGTAAAGGTTTCCTTGACATATTCAGCGAACATGAAGCCAGGAAGCATCACCTTTTGCTCCTCGACCCATCGGGTACAGTTGAACCCCTCCTCTTGCCATTCGGCGACCGGTTTCCCGATGGCACAGGCAATTTTAGGCTCTGGAACCCTGACCGTCAGGTCGATGCTTTGATCCTGTAAATATCCGTAATCAGGAAGCCAGCCGTAGGTCATCATAAAAAGACCGGCTCTGAGCTGCATGATAACATCCCCCTCCAGGGACCACTTGAAGACAGCCTTTTGATATTTACCCATTGGTTGGGGAAGGATAATTATCTTGGTGTAGCCCTGGTCAACGTAATAAAGCTCCTTGTCGTTGCGATCCTTAACATAATTGACCTTGAGCTTTCTATTCATGCTGAATTCAGGCTTCTGCAGATTATCCCTCAAGCTCTTCCAGGTGATCTCCGACCTTGCGATCAGCTTGAATTCTGGTGCTTTGGTAACGGTAACATCCGCATTTATATGCTCGAAGTCGAGCATATCTTTGTTTTCCCTTTCCAGCTCGCGCATGGTCAGGTTTTCTCGTTGCTCCTTCTTGTTGAATAAGCACCAGACCTCGAATCTGCGGAACTCAGTCAAGGGTATGTTCTTGAAGCGTCCCAGGAGAACCTCCTCGACCAGGACATTATCATCCGGGATGAATACATAAGTAACCCAGTCGAATTTCTCGGTCTTGAAATCGGCGATGAATTCCTCTTCGTGGGGAATAAAGCGCCATTTATCCTTTTCATCAGGTGGAGCCTTAAACGAAAATCCCAGAAGATCATTATAAGCAGCAAATCTCTTATCGAAGATATCCTTTGCCTTCTTCTCGCGAATCTCATCCGCTTTCTCGGTAAGCTCCAAGGTGGCGGTGATATTCTTATATTCATCCGGATGGAAGGAGAGGACAAGCTCCTCTATATCCTGTTTGAAGCTGGTCTCCTCGGTATATCGTTTGAGCTGATTGCGTTCAATCTCGTTGGCGGGGAAGAACTCCACGGTTCCTTTTCCCAAAATGACAACATGGGGCTTCAGATCTGACGCACTACCCACTATCCAGTTCCCTTCCGGGATCTCTATGACTATGGAATCCTTCTCGATCTTTAGATTCTTGAAGGTGTAGTTATTCCATGTCAGGTCGCTTATCTTGTAGAACTTATTGTAGGTGAAGGTTTCTGTTACATCGCTGATATGCCACTTGTTGTACTTCTTTTGCAGGGTAACCTCCCAGCCGCGCAGCAAACCGATCGGCGAATTGGTTACGATATAAACATCAGCTATAACATCATCACCTACCTTGCGCAATGTTTGAGGCAGCTTGACGAAGTCCTTGATTTCCTTTTCCGGCTCCTTCTCTACCTCTACTAGCATATAGTATCCTTCCCTTATCTTCTCCTTGCCAAATTTTTCTTCTATATAAGGTTGAACTCCATTTTCCTCGATGTTCTTTTTCAGCTCTTCGAGCAGCTTGAAGATCTCATCCTTGTCTTCTTTGGCTACGCATGGTTCATCCTTGGGTAAAGAAGCCCTGGGGCTCTCGGTTTCAGTCATCTCTCCGGTTCCAACAGTCGCTGTAGCCCGTGGTGCAGTCGCCATTATGGCAGCGCCAATACCTGCCAGGAATACAACGATCGAAAGCGCAAAAAATATCCTAGCCAACCGTGTCATTTTTACCTCGCATTCGTTGTTATGCTGTTAATAAGTCAATTTTTACCGAAGTTAAATTATCACAACATCTTCAAATGTCAAGGAATCTCTATGGCACTTGGGGATAAAATAAGTGATAGAGTGGTAGAGGAGAGAGAGGCAAAGAAAGGGCGGGGATTTGTATCCCCGCCCCTTCGGCTGGATGGTTGTAGGTTAGGTTGTTTGGACGACGCTATCTAAATCTCATCGCCCCTCGAGGTATGATGGTCTGTCGCGCTTTTAGGGAGTCAGCTTCGGCTTGATGAAGGCGTAGGTGGAGAAATGGTCGATCTCGAAGATCACCCAGTGGGTCTTGCCATCGTAGATGCCTTGATATAGCTCGATCCACTCGTCGGTTTCATCATCGTAGTACAGAAAGATGACCTCATCACCCGGCTTATATCCAAGTATCCTGTTGCTCAAGCCCAGGGTTATCGGTACGCCAAACTCATAGTCAGGTGAGAAGTCGAAAACCAAGGCGTACTCTTTAACATCAATAAGGTAACGGGTTGCAACTACGGTGAACTCGATAGGCTCAGATACAGCGCCCTGTGGGAAATTTATATAAGCTAGATTGGCAAACTGATAGCTCGCTCCCTCCGGATATGCCCAGAAACTCCTGGTGATTGAATTTAGCGCACGCCAGCCATCATCTCCAGGTACTGTTGCGTTAGCAGCCAGCGGCTCCATCACCATGAAAGCAGCGACTAGAAGCACAGTCATCGTTAAGTAACTAGTGAACTTTCTCGTTGTCATGTTATCCTCCCTATGGTTATATAGTTCATCGTTCATTGTTTACGCTACTTAAGGGAGCAAGTACCGTTCCAAATAACGACTTAATGCATGAAACGCCATAACCTACTGAAAATAAAGACCATTTGTCTAAATGCAAAATTATTACTCATCATTGCCTCTGGTTGAAGTGAACCGGTGCCAATGGCTGTGGTGGTGGATATCAACCACTAATGGCTTATCCTGTTGAATTAAAAGACTTTATTGAGTGGTTCTTATTCTGGTATGAATGGTTGAAAAGACCACTTAGGTTGCATCGGTGCATCCTTTTCCTATGACATATCAAGACAAAAGTTAGGATTTCATTATCTTGTCGGAATGTTTTTGGGGTTAAATTACTTTTAGCGGGTAAAGGTTCTAATTGACATGATCTTGCGTTGCTGTTAATTATTGTGGTCGTAGAAGTATAAATATGCAAACCTTCTGAAGGGATATTCGTTATGTTCATCACCCTCGAGGGTGTAGAGGGGAGTGGCAAGAGCACCCATATTAAAAAGCTCGAAAAATACCTGGTCTCAAAGGATTTCGATGTGCTAGTTACCAGGGAGCCGGGGGGAACACCGATAGGTGAAATGCTGCGCCAGGTGCTGCTTTCACCCAGTTTTACTGAAATGCTCCCTGAAACCGAGCTTTTGCTTTATACTGCTGCCCGACTCCAGATCATCGAACAAGTAATAAAGCCAGCGCTAAACGCCGGTAAGGTGGTCATCTCGGATCGATTTATCTACTCCACTTATGCCTACCAGGGGTATGGCAGAGGCATACCCATCGATACGATAAGGCGCCTATGCGAGCTAATGAATATCGATCTGCTGCCGGATATCACGATACTGCTCGATGTCGATATCGAGGAGGGGCTTAGACGAGCGACCCGAAATGAAAAAGACAGGGAGTTTAAAGGTTTTATAAAGGATCGCTTCGAGATGGAGGATCATACATTCCATGAGCGAGTACAGCGTGGTTATTGGGAGCTGGCAAAGAGGCTCGATTATAAAATATATGTAGTAAACACCTCTGATTCGGTTGACAAGACCTTCAAGAGCATTTTGGATATAGTCAAACCTTACCTGAAGCTTTAACAGCCATGAGGTATATACAACTGAAATTTATTCGTAATCATCGCATAATAACAGCCAATACCAACAACATAGAGCTTTCAAAAGGGGATTACTGCCTGGTGGAATGGCAGCGGGGGGACGAGCTTTGCATTGCATTGCACGATCCCCTTGAATACAAGGGTAATAACCAAAAAACGATAAAACAGTTGAACAAGATTATCGAGAAACGAAGCCCGGAGGATGTGGAAGCATTAAAACAACTGCTCGAGGACGAAAAGATAGCGCACCAGCATTGCAAGGAGCGAATAAAAGCACGCAATCTGCCTATGAACCTGGTGCTGACAAACTATACATTCAGTCGTAGCAAACTGATCTTTTATTTTACGGCTGACGGAAGGATCGACTTTAGAGAGCTGGTAAAAGACCTGGCGTTTAAGTTCAAGACCCGTATCGAGATGCGTCAGATCGGGGTGCGAGATAGAGCCAAGCTGCTCGGTGGCTTCGCACCCTGCGGGAGGGAGCTTTGCTGCTGCAATTTTTTGCATGACTTCGAGCCGGTTTCGATCCGCATGGCTAAAGACCAGGAACTCAGTCTTATTCCATCAAAGATATCAGGCATCTGCGGGAGGCTCATGTGTTGCTTGACCTATGAGTATGACTATTATATGCAGACCCGTAAACAACTGCCCCGAATAGGCAAGCAGGTAAAGACGAGCAGGGGATATGGAAAGGTAACCGGCTTGAACCTGCTCAAGGAAACTATCGTGGTCGAGCTTTCTGATGGCAATACGATCGAGTTAGATCCCAGGGAGATCACCATCGAGTACGCAAGGACAGAGAAAATAGAGGAGAAGGTAAACAATGAGACTGATAGCGGATGACACGCCTTATTACATAACCACGCCAATATACTATGTAAACGATATCCCTCATATCGGCAATGCCTATACGACCATAGCCTGCGATGTGGCTGCCAGGTTCATGCGCCTTTGCGGCAGGGAGGTCTTCTTTCTAACCGGCACCGATGAACATGGACAGAAGGTGCAACAGGCAGCCGAGCTTCACGGACGAACTCCATTGGAGCACTGTGATATCATGGTCGAGCACTTCAAGGAGCTTTGGAAAGCTTGTCTTATCACAAACGATGACTTCATCCGCACCACCCAGAAGCGACATGAGGATGTGGTTAGGGAGCTATTCGCCCGGGGCATCGAGAACGGAAACATTTACCTGGACCAATACGAGGGGATGTACTGCACCACATGCGAGGACTTCGTGCCCCAGTCGCAGATCAGAGCAAATCTGTGTCCATCGGGACATAAATTGATACCACTAAAAGAGGAGAGCTTCTTCTTCAGGCTCTCCAATTTCGAGGATAAGCTGCTTGAACACTACCAGCGCAATCCAAGGGCTGTGCTGCCGGAGATTAGAAAAAACGAGGTGATCAGCTTCATAAATAGTGGTCTGCGCGATCTTAGCGTAACCCGCACATCCATAACCTGGGGTGTGCCAGTGCCGGGCAATGAACACCATGTCATATATGTCTGGATCGATGCGCTGATAAACTACCTTTCCGGCATTGGATATATCGATAATAAGGATAGATTCGAGAAGTTCTGGCAACATGCAGTGCATGTAATTGGCAAGGATATACTTAGATTCCACGCGGTTTACTGGCCGGCTCTTTTGATATCGCTCGGCATTGCACCCCCCAAGCTGGTCTTCGCCCACGGATGGTGGACGGTCGATGGACAGAAGATGTCCAAGTCGGCAGGGAACTTTTTGCGACCCATTCCGCTTATAGAGCGCTTCGGGATCGATCAGGTGCGATATTTCCTGCTCAGGGAGGTTCCCTTCGGATTCGATGGGGATTATACCGAGGGCAAGATGATAGAGCGGATAAATGCCGACCTGGCAAATGATCTCGGAAATGCGCTCAATCGCACACTGGCTATGGTCTCCAAGTACAACGACGGGGTAATCAAAGAGCCTAGGGGGTATGATGGTGCTGATGAGGAGCTGATCCAGCCGCCGACCGAGATGATTCCGCGCCTTTTTGAGCATATAGAGGAGCTTAGGTTCGACACCGCCCTTAAGGAGATCTGGGATTACATTTCCAGGGTAAACAAGTACATACAGACGCAAAAGCCCTGGGAGAAGATGAAGAACAAGCAGCAGGATCGGGTAGATACCATTCTTTATAATCTCCTGGAAGCACTGCGCCATGTGGCATTGTTTATATCCCCCTATATGCCGGTGGCAGCCCAGAGGATCTACCATGCGCTCGGCATTGAAGATAAGGCTGAAGAGCAGCTCTATGACGGGAAATGGGGGCTTACGCCTAGAGGGGGCAGGATCAACCAACTTGAGCAGCTATTTCCACGCATAGATAAAAAAAGCAAGGAAACAATTACCATTAAAGATGAAAAAAAGGATGAGAAGATGAAGGAAAAGCAAGGGCAAGACCTCATAGACATAGATGATTTCGCCAGGCTGGATTTGAGAACCGCACGCATCATCGAGGCTGAGAGGGTGCCGAAGAAGGATCGGCTGCTTAAGATAAAGGTTAGCCTGGGTGATGAGCAGCGCGTCATCGTTGCCGGCATCGGCGAATCCTACACTCCAGAGGAGCTTGTTGGCAAACAGATAGTGCTGGTAGCCAATCTGAAGCCGGCGAAAATAGGTGGCATAACATCGAATGGAATGCTCCTGGCTGCCGGAGGCGCTAAGGATACCGTGCTGGTTACCCTGGACAAGGAAGCGAAACTCGGAGACAAAGTGAGCTAAATTGATTCACCATGACAACTCCCACCAGAAAGAAAGAACTCGATAAAACGATTAAAGAGCCTGAATATGATGAGTTCGGCTGCGATCGACAGGCGCTGGATAAGTACGCGCCGATCTTCGATTTGATTTACAAGTATTACTGGCGTGTCGAGACCAGCGGCATCGAGAATGTCCCCTCCAATGGCGGAGTGCTGTTGGTCGCCAATCACTCCGGTGTAATACCGATCGATGCGGTTATGATAAAGCTGGCGGTGTATAAGCAGACCCCCAACAAGCGCAACCTTCGCGTGCTGGTGGAGAAGTTCGTCTATAAGATTCCTTTCTTGAATGTCTTCTTTTCGCGCACCGGTCAGGTTCTCGCTTGTCCTGAGAACACCGTATGGCTGCTTAAAAAAGGTGAGCCGGTGCTCGTCTTCCCCGAGGGCGTCAAAGGTATAGGCAAGGAGAGATCCAAGCGATATGTGCTCCAGCGCTTCGGCAGGGGGGGCTTCGTGCGCATGGCAATACAAGCCAAGGTGCCTATCATACCGGTCGCTGTGGTCGGCGCCGAGGAAGCCTACTCGATAATATATAACCTCAAGTATCCTGCAAAGTGGTTCGGACTGCCTTATCTGCCGATTACGACTACATTCCCCTGGCTGGGACCTCTCGGATTGATACCTATGCCATCCAAGTGGTTTATCCACTTCGAGAATCCGGTACGCTTCGATAACTTCGACCCTTCGGCGGTCGATGATGATTACCTAATCCAGACCATCGCCGAGGAGATCCGCCAGATCATCCAGAATCGCATAGTGGAGATACTCAAGAAACGACGCTCTGTATTTTTCGGATAACCAAATTTTTATAGATGGAAACGCTTATCTTACATACCATGGTGCCTGCCGTATCGCTGCAGAATATCGTCTATGACTACATCATCAAGTCGGACTGGGTGGCAAAGGCTGTCATCGCAACATTAACCCTATTTTCCGTCTTCTCCTGGGCTATAATCCTGGAGAAATTCATCGTTATCAAACGGGCTATGAGACAAAATTCCCGATTCTTGGATGTCTTCAGGCGAAGTGGTATCAGCGAGCAGACAGCAGCGAGCCTGGGGCGCTTCAAGGCTGCTCCTGCTGCTCAAGCCTTCAGAGCTGCATTTCTGGAGCTTTTTACCCCCGGCAATCCGAAGGATGAGCCATTGATGGCAATCGACAAGGTTAGTCCAGCATTCATACAGGGAGTGATATCAGCCGAGAAGGAGGAGTCGCTGCTCAAGCTGCGCCGTAAGCTAATATTCCTCGCTACCACGGGCAGCGTTACCCCGTTCATCGGATTATTAGGCACCGTGCTCGGCATCATAGACGCCTTTGCCGAGATCGGCATTCGCAAGTCAGCCAGCCTGGCAACCGTGGCGCCGGGCATATCTACAGCCCTGGTCGCGACCGCCATGGGGCTGTTCGCTGCCATACCTGCCGTGGTTGCCTACAACTACTTTATGAGCAAGCTGCGGTATATCAGCCAGAAGACCACCAACTTCATAACCCTGTTCATCGCCTACCTGGAGAGGGGAGATTGAGCTTTGATATCTGCCTGGATGCCTCGTCTCTGCTAGACCGACCGACCGGCGTGGGTAGATATACCAATGCCCTGATAGAATCCCTATCCAAAATCGACCTTGATAATCACTACAAGCTGCTATTTTACTCGTTGAAAAAGCGTTACCAGGGTAACCTATTGTCGGCTGACAACATCTCTGCTCGACATTGGCGCATCCCGGGAAGACTGCTCTTGAAGCTATGGCAACGATGGGATTTCCCAGCAATTGAGCATCTCGTCGGTAGGATCGATCTCTTTCACTCGCCGAATTTCTTCTACCAGGCGCTCAAGCATGCAAAGACGGTTGCCACCATCCATGACCTGGCTTTCATGCGCGATGCAACTTATGGCGAGAAATACGGTGGCGCTTACTTCAGGAAGGTGCTTGCCAGAAAAATAGAACAGGTCGATGCCTTAATCGCCGTGTCAAGGCATACTGCCTCTGACCTGGTCGAGTTCTTCGAGGTACCTGAAGAGCAAATTCGAGTAATCTATGAGGGAGTAGGGGAATTTTTTTATAAAAGACCTGACGAAGCTTTTATCAAGCAGGTTCTAGGCGAGCTTGGAATCGGTGATTATCCATATATTCTCTGCACGGCAACCTTGGAGCCACGCAAGAACCTGACTTCACTGATCAAGGCTTTCAGGCAGCTACCGGTCCGCTATAGTGATCACCGATTGGTCATTGTCGGCAAGCCAGGCTGGGGATTTGATGGGATCCTGGAGGAGATCTCGCCCGAATTGGCTGCTCGCATACACATCACCGGTTATATCTGTGATGAATATTATCGCGTTTTGCTAAAGAATGCAGTATTATTCGTGCTTCCATCGCTTTATGAGGGTTTTGGGCTGCCAGTGCTAGAGGCTATGGCTTCGGGCACGCCGGTCGCCTGTAGCAACACAAGCTCCCTCCCGGAGATAGCCGGTGAGGCTGCT
Source organism: uncultured bacterium (assembly GCA_964448115.1). Classification (GTDB taxonomy): domain Bacteria; phylum CAYUVA01; class CAYUVA01; order CAYUVA01; family CAYUVA01; genus CAYUVA01. Next base: position 17,021 of record CAYUVA010000005.1, on the reverse strand, counting down.
GCCTACTTCGACCCTTTTGATATCGATAGCATGATACATATAATCGACAAGATGCTCGATGATGAACAGCTTAGAGGGGTTCATCGCCAGGCAGGATTGCAGAGAGCCGGAAAGTTCACCTGGGAAAAGGCTGCAAAAGAAACACTGGATCTCTACAGGGAGCTGCTTCGATGATAGTTCTTTTCGATGGCAGATTTCTAGAGCCTAAGAGATCGGGAGTGGGGAGGTACGCCTTCCAGATCTACGAGCGCCTGATGCGGCTCGACAGGCAAAACGAGTATCATCTGCTTTCAAGCTCGATCCATTATAGCAGCCATCCTTTGGCTGATCTGTGGGAGCATCTGTATGTGCCGGCGGTAGCTGCCTTGAAGCGCGGTGATTTGTTTTTCTCCCCCGGTTTTTACATCCCTCGTTTCAGCCTGGGCATAAAGAGGCTGGCGACAATACATGACATGGGCGTTTGGGCAGTGCCTGATTCCTATCCAGCCAAGTTCGTTCTTTTTATGCGAGCCATGATTCGCATGGCTGTCAAGCGAGCCGATGCGATAATAACCGTGTCCGAAGCCGTAAAGGAGGATATACTCCGCTACCTGCCTTGGGCGGATGCGGATAAGATCCACCCTATATTAAATGGCATCGACGAGAAATTCTTCCAACCACCCTCGCCCGATGCGGGCGATGTTCTGCGAAACCTGTCGGTGGATGATGAGTTCATGCTTTATGTAGGCAACATAGAGCCTCGTAAGAACCTGGTCAATACCATGCGCGCCTTCAGAGAGTTCAAGCAAAAAAGCGGGTTTAACGGAAAGCTTGTGATCGTGGGACAGAAAGGCTGGCTCTACCAGGGAATCATCGAATACGGCAAGCGCTATCAGCAAGATATTGTCTTTACTGACTATCTTACAGATGAACAGGTAATTTATCTTTATAACCAGGCAGTCATGGTGCTTTTTTTGTCTATTTACGAGGGCTTCGGCTTCCCGCCGCTGGAGGCGATGGCTGCTGGTGCTCCGACCCTCGTGTCAGACATTCCGACACATAGGGAAATATATGGTGATGCTGCCATATTCGCCAATCCTTTTCTCGTGCAGGATATCGCCGAAAAGATGGAAAAAGCCTATAATGATTCCTCGCTGCGTAATGAGCTTAGAAAGCGTGGTAAGGGGCGCGCCTCGGAGCTAAGCTGGGATAAGACCGCTGAAAAAACGATCGAGTTAATCTTCAGTTTGCAATAATTTTTAATATTATCTTTGAAGATACAGATTAAATAGATTCCTTTAGCATATAAGATGAAGGGCTTACGGAGAATATCGATCAACTTCTTCTTTCTGATGACCTCACAGGGATTCTCGGTGCTAACGAGCATCCTGATGATCTCGATAATAGCCCGCAACCTGGAGCTTTCCGACTTCGGCATGTATGGGATCATCACCGCCTTTATTACCATTTTGACCGTTATTCCCTACGCAGGTCTGACCAGGGTATCGGAGCGCGAGATAGCAAGGGATCAAAAGCGCGCTAATACGATTATATGGTCAGTGCTGGGGATACGAATGATATTAGGGATCTTGATATTTATCCTGGTGATCCTTATCTCCCGTGCCTTTCATGCTTTAGAGCCTTATCGTTCAGCCATTTTATTCGCCGATATCTGGCTATTGTTTTGCCCTTTGACCGCCACCTTTACTGAGACCTTCGTCGCCTTTGAGAAGATGCAGTACGAGGCAATCTTCAACAGCATCTACAAGGTGCTGATCATCGTCTTCATCCTCGTTTTCTTTCAGGCAGACTTCGGACTGGCTGGGGTCTTTTTGGCAAAAGCATTAGCTAAGACGATCCAGTTCATCTTGTCCTTGATGTTCGTATCTACCAAGTTCGTCAAGATGTCCTTTTCTTTTGATCCTGGGCAGATTAAGTTCCTGGTCATCGAGGGTTTTCCGCTGGAGATATCCGAGCTGTTCCGCATCTTTTACTATCGCATCGATGAGCTTTTAATCGGGCTTATCAAGGGCAAATCACAGGTAGGATTGTTTCATGGCGCATTCGAGATCACCCAGGGCATACTCCTGATCCCGATGCAGATAATGACTTCCAGCTTCCCCTCTTTCAGTAGAATCTACCAAAACTCAAAAGAGCTGTTTACCGAGTATTTCTCCCGCGGACTGCGTTATATGGTTTATCTGGGAGTCCCCTTTGCCGTGTCCATCATCTACTATGCTCCCCAGATCATCAACCTGGTTCTCGGCAGCGGATATGAAGGCTCAATACTGGCACTGCGAATTCTCGGAGTTACCATCTTGCTCATGTTTCCAGAGGTATATATCCGCTTCCTGCTCGCATCCATCAACCGACAGGTTTATGACAGCTATGCTATCGGCTTCAGCTTTATCGCCAAACTCATCCTCGACCTCATGCTCATCCCCGCCTTTGGCTACATCGGAGCCTGCCTAGGCAATATCATATCCCAGGGGGTGCTTATAATCATAGGATATTTCCTGATAAGCACCGAGCTAGGCTTTCACTTGAGAAGCTCGATGTATGTAAAGCCGATAATAGCCTCCGCTGCCATGATTATTTTCTACCAGGCGATGGATCAAACCTATTTTCTCATTCCGCTTTGCCTTAGTTTCATCATATATCTTGCTGTCCTGACCATCTTGGGTGCCTTCTCGAAGCGTGAGATCGAATCGCTGAAAGATATATTCTCAAGCACATAGTCCAATTCCAAGAGCACCAAAAAGCGATCTAGCGCCATCTAATCTCTAATCTGTGCGCATCAGTATATGGTACCCGATGGGGGATTTGATAATACCGCTGTGTTCTTTGATCTTTAGCTCACTGGCAGCCTCTGCCAGCGGTGCTAGAAGCTCCGATGGCGCAACATAGCCTAGATCCCCGCCGAAGCGAGCGCTGGTGTCTATGGAGTGCTCCCTGGCTAGTTGCTCGAAAGATTTGCCCTGCCCAAGTTGAGCGAGTATCGACTCAGCCTGTTCCATACTGCTGACTATTATCTGGCTGAGCCTGATCTTTCCCGGTGGTTTCTTCCTTTTATCAGCCTCGGATTCCCCCTTGAAATAGCTCAAGGCAATCTGGTTTTGGGCATCGAGTTGAAGAGCTGCGCTGAAATGTTGGCGCGCCTTATCTTCTTCTCCTAGTTGATGGTATGCCACCCCGATGAACGCCTCCACATCAGCCGATTGGGGATCAAGCCGCCTTGCCTCAAGCAAGGCGTTGATGGAATCCTGGTAACGATGCTGCAAGCCGTATATGACGCCGAGCTTCATCCAGGCATCGAACGAGCTAGCATCGACCTTTACGGCGCGCTGTAGGGCTGAAACCGCCCGCTTGAGGTCACCTTGTTCCCTGTACAATGATGCCAGATCAAGCAAAGTCTCTAGATGATTCGGCTCAATTGCCAGCGCCTTCTCCCTGTATTGGATAGCTTTTGCGGTATTGCCCCGGCTTGCATATAACACAGCCAGGTTGGTGTATGACTCGAAGGCGAGGCTGGGATCTAACTCCCTGGCTCTTTGATACATGGTAACCGCGTAGTTGTAATCGCCGACCATGGCTGCCAGGTTAGCTGCGTTGTTGAGCACCTCCGCGCTATTCGGAGAAAGCTCAAGCGCCTGTTCGAGGTAATCCTTGGCTTTATCAGCTTCTTTCAGTTGAGCATAAGCCCGGGCAGCCATCATAAGTCCGGTAGTCCTTTTATTGGGTGGTACCTGAGGCAGCACCTCATCCAGGATGGCTAGCGCTTCGTTCGCCTTGCCCATCATCAGATAGACATTTGCCATGTTGACCTTGGCGGGGATGAAGTCGGGATCGATCTGCAGCGCCTTTCCAAACTCGGCGAGCGCCTTGGAATACTCACCCTTTTGTGCATAGACCCCACCCAGGTTGTTATGCGATGAGGGGGATTTCTTTGGCTTGGTCTCCACATAGCCGAGACTAGCCAGGCGCTCCATTATGACATCATCATCCTTGGACCTAAGCGGCGCGCTGCCCTGTGCGATACCCCCGCTCTCATAACTTGCTATCTTTTGTATCTTCAAGCTATTTAGCAGACTCGTCTTGAATGCCTCCTCGATGAACCTCCCCTTCATATCTCCAGCGATGGGAAGCCCCAGTAAAGCTAAAACAGTCGGCGTTATATCGTAGGGATCGATCCCCTTGAGCGTAGCGCCTTGCTTAACTCCATAGCCGAGGATGCTGATTATGCCGTACTTGTCGTGCCAATCGACCGCAGCGCCGGTGTGGATGCGCGCATCGGCAGAGGGGCGGGCAGAGCCGCTCTTGAAACCGTGATCCGAAAGGACGATGCAGACGGTGCGCTTGTCCATGAGATCGAGCAGCTCGCCCAGGAAGCGGTCGCTGACCTTGTAGTACTCGCTGATCACATCCTTGAAGCGAGCGTAATCTGCATCGGAGACTCCCTCCATCTTCGGTGAGGCGTAGTTCATAAACAGGTGCCCGGCATTGTCGATCCCGGCTAGATATACCCCGAATAGCCGCGGCTTATGCTTCTTGTATAGATAAAGGCTTATATCCTTATATGATAGATCCGATGCGAGGGTGATCTTGAAGTTGCCCAGGCGATCCCCGAACGAGTAGGGCTGCACATGGCGGCTCTGAAGATAATCTTTGTCGATGTCCATAAAGCGCCGAAGCTCCTTATATCCAATATCATCCGGGGCGGTTAGTAGAGGCTCCAACTCGTGGTAGAGCTGCTCCGGGAAGGTCTTGCGGAAGCTGCTCGAATCATCCTCGCCTTGGTTGACTGTCCTTCTGGGATCGTAGGTATGGATCACCATCCGATCCGAGACCATGAAGCCGTTGATCGGCTCGGCTGGCCAGGTAGCGAGCCATCCCACAAAGCCGACCGAGATGCCGTAGTCGGTAGCTATATTCCAAAGCGCCTTTACCTGGCGGAGGTTGGAGGTTGTCGGCGTCCTCTGACCACTTATAGGATCGGTGGTTAGAAAATCGACTATGCCATGCTCGCTCGCCTCCTTGCCGGTTGCGATCGATGTCCAAATCATCGGCGAGAGATAGGGCTGTATGGAGTGTAACTTCCCCCAGGCGCCCTGTTTCTTCAGCCGATCAAAGCTACTCAGTTCACCCTGCTGGATCAATGGGTCGATCAGCGTCCAGTCAGCAGCATCCAAGCCTATGATCATCACCTTGATCTCATCACTGGAGAAGACAGCGGATCGCCTAAAGTAAGGCTTAGTGAGATAAAAGACGAATACAACGGCGACAAGGATGATGAAAATGGCTGTCAGGACTAAGGCTGGGTTAGAAAGGAGTCTATTTCCCCTTAAGCTCCTTTTTTCGCTGCTTGTATTCCTTTTTGCCCTGCTGGAAGTATTTTTCATAGATGGCTTTCAGGTTTACCGTGGTTTTTGCAAGGTTAGAGTCGAAATATGCCTTCATCGCATATCCTAAACCCATTGTAACCGCATAAGCCACTGAGCCGCTTATTATCCAGCCAACCACCGGCAACAGCTTGATCCCCTGTCGAGCCGCCTCCCTGGCAACAAAACCAAGCCCAATAATGGGCAAAAGCTCCCTTGCCCTCTCAGGGGTTAAAGCATACCCATACAATCTACCTATGCGGGTTATCATTATCCCCTGCAGGGTGGTCAATAGAGGCATATCTGCCATGGGGATGGGAGTCAAGCCGATAAAGGCTGCCGTGCCGGAGTACTCCCTAATAATATCCTGGATATCGATCTCCCGCAACCTGTATAGCGTCTGATCCGGGTAGGCTGCCACCCTGAACCACCTGAGTTGCAGCTCCTCGTTTGGCAGGTTGCCATGGATATAGTCAGATAGTTCCTCGAGCAACTCCTCGTTTAGGTTGCTGCTGGTGAAGAAGCGCACCTTGTCCGGTAGCTCGGAGAACACCTCCGATTCTGCTGGTGGACATCCAGCCAGGATAACTGCTTTGGGGGAAAGGTATTCCTTGGCTTCATCATGGAAGGTTTCAAAGGCTTGGCAGTCTTTGAGAATGAATATGGCAAGCTGACATTTCCCCTTCAGATCGCCTATTAGCTCCTTATCCAGGCTGTCAGCACAGGTTTCCGTGGATGAAGGGGATAACCAATAGATGGTAGATTCATCATTGAGTTCTATTCTCCGGTGCACGCCGATCCCCGGTGGTTCGATGGGGAGCTTGAATAGCTCTGCTATCTTCTTTGAATCCTCGTATTCGCCAGCATCGATAAGAAGTATCTCCAGCTTTTCCATCATATTATTCCTTCCTTGGTTAATCTTTGCTTGGTAGCCGAATCAGGCGCAATCCTCGGCCGTCTTCCTGAGTTCATCCCAGCGGCGATCTACCGTAGTTTGGATGGTCTCGATATCCTCATCCTTGAGATGGCTGAATCTCCCCTGATGTCTCAGATATTCCTTGACTGGGATCCCTTTAGGCTCAACAGTTATGCTCAGGTTAGCTCCATTTCTCATCTCGTAAAGTGGAAATAGCTTGCTGTGCACCGCCAGGCGAGAGATCTCGATGGTCATGTCATCAGCCATCTTCCATCCCGGCGGGCATGGGGAAAAGATGTGCAGGAATCTAAAACCGCTAGTCTGTTTCGCCTTTTCCACCTTGGCTACGAAGTCATCCAGAAACGCCATGTTCAGGGTCGCCTGGTATGGCACCAGATGGGCGGCGATTATGCGGTCGAGATCCTTTTTTTCGTTAGGCTCCGGAGCCGTCTCTGGGGTCGTGGTCGTCCAGGCGCCCTTGGGCGTTGCTGAGCTGCGCTGGATGCCGGTGTTCATATAAGCCTCGTTGTCGTAGCAAATATAGATGATGTCATCGTTTCGCTCCGCCGCCCCGCTTAAAGCCTGGATGCCGATGTCAAAGGTGCCTCCATCCCCCGCCCAGGCGACCACAGTGGTCTCAGTATCCCCCTGGGCGACCAGACCAGCCTTGATGCCCGAGGCTACCACAGCAGCGGTCTCGAAGGCTGTATGGTAAAGGGGAACCTTGACCGATGAAAGCGGGTAGGGACCGGCTATGATCGACCAGCAACAGGCAGGAACCACTAGCATCGTCTTTTTACCCAAGGTTTTAAGGACATATCTCATAGCCAGGCTTCCACCGCAGCCGGGGCAAGCCAGGTGCCCGCTGCGAAGCATCTCCTCTTGGTATTTTATAGTCTCCAGGCTGCTCATTCCTTCACTCCTATCCAGGTGCTTTCCTTGTCCGGCTTATCATCCTCCAGCGCCTTGTATGCGCAGTGCTTGATAATCTCCGGCTTTACATCCAAACCACCGATACCTACTATATAGCCAAAGATGATGGGTTGTTTCTTCTTGGGCAGCTCATACAAGGCACCCTTTATCTCCTGGTGCATGGCGCCGCCGGAACCGAAGCTGAAGTTTCGGTCCATGACAACCACCTTAGGCGCCTTGCCGAGTGACTGTCGTAACCGTTCTGCCGGGAAGGGTCGAAAGACCCTCAGCTTTACTAAGCCGACCTTGTACCCCTCGCTTTGAAGCTGGTCAATGGCGACCCTGGCAGTGCTGACCATAGTGCCGGCAGCGACCAGGATCAGCTCGGCATCATCGGTCTTGTAATCTTCGATCAGATCGTACCTGCGCCCGATGATGCGCTCGAAATCATCGAATGCGCCTGGCATCGACTCGTTCAAGGCGACATCCATTGCCAATTGTATATTATAGCGCAGTTGCGAGTACTTGTCCGGGCGAGCCAGGGCACCGAAGGCTCGTGGATCCTTTATATCCATCTTTATCGGGATCTCCAGTGGTGGTAGGTACTCATCGACCAGCTCCTGGTATGGTATCTCCACCGACTCCGAGGTATGCGAAAGATAAAAGGCATCCAGGTTTATCATGGAGGGCAAAAGCACCTCCTCGGAGACGCGGAAAGCCTGAATTATCGTATCCATTGCCTCCTGGCAGCTCTCCACATAGTACTGCATCCAGCCGGTGTCGCGCTGCGAGATGCTATCTGTATGGTCAGCCCATATATTCCAGGGCGGTCCCATGCTGCGGTTCACATTAGCCATGACCACTGGGTGCCTCCCCGCAGTAGCCCAATGCAGCATCTCGTGCATCAGAGCCAGCCCCTGGGAGCTGGTGGCGGTGAAGGCACGAGCGCCAGCGGCGGATGCGCCTATTATGCAAGCCATCGCCGAGTGTTCGGATTCGACTTTGATAAAGTTTGCCTCCATCTCGCCGCTTCCGCACCACTCGGAGAGGATCTCAACGATCTTGGTCTGGGGCGTGATCGGGTAGGCGGCGATAACCTTGGCTCTGGCAAGCTTGGCTCCGTAGCTTATGGCATGGGCGCCGACGGTAACTATCCGTTCACCCTTATCTGTCCTGGTAGCTATTTTGCTCATCTTATTTTCTCACCTTAAACTTTTATTATCGAGATCGCATTTCTGGGGCACTCGCGAACGCAGACTCCGCACCCCTTGCAGTAGTCATAGTCAATTATATACCCGCCGTTGGGGTTGCGATGGATAGCCACATCCGGGCAGAATACAAGGCAGTTATCGCACTGGTTGCAAACCGCGCAGTTGAAGCATCGCTTGACCTCCTGCATCAGTTGCGAGAAGGATAATCCCTTGTTCACCTCTGCGAAGTCGCCTACCCTGTCCTCAGCCGGCAGCTTTCGCTCGGCTTGTGCGGTTTCGGTCTCGAAGTAATTGAGGTTGATCTTATCGATGCCAACCACCTCGTGTTCCCACTCCTCGAAGGGCTTATCATGCAAGAAGCGCTCCATGGAGATATTGCCTTTTGTGCCCACCCTATATTTTTCTAGCAGGTGTTTTGTGTCCATCTTGCGCAGGTCGTGGTGTATGGCAAGGGCGGCGCGCTTGCCGGAGCCGATGGCATGCGTAACCGTATGGTCAATGTCTATTATATCGCCGCCAGCATAAACTCCGCTAAGCGAGGTTCTGCCCAGCTCATCGGTCTTGATAGTCGCCCAGTCTATATCGAGCATATCCTTGATGAAATTGACATCTCCGTATTCGCCGATGGCGGTAAGGACATGATCGACCCCGATGGTATATTCGCTCCCCGCTATAGGTACTGGTCTTCTTCTACCCGAGGCATCCGGCTCGCCGAGTCTCATCTTGATGCACTGCATGGCAGCCACCTTGCCATTTTGGGTGATGATCCTGGTCGGTGCAGCCAGGAAGGTCATCGGTATCCCCTCCTGCATCGCAGCCTGTATCTCTTCCTCGTGTGCGGGCATTTCCGCCTGGGTGCGACGGTAGAGTATGAAAGGCTTAGCTCCCTTGCGCAGGGCGACCCGGGCAGCATCCATAGCGGTGTTTCCGCCGCCTATGACCGCAACCTTCCCTTCTAGCTCTACCTTTTCGCCCATGTTTACGCGCCTTAAGTACTCCAAGCCGGACATCACTCCTTCAGCGTCCTCGTTTTCGACCTTCATCCGGGAGCTTTTGTGCACTCCGATGCCGATAAATACTGCATCATTTGTCGCCTTTAGCTCATCAAAGCTGATATCTTTGCCGATTTTAGTGTTGGTTACGATCTCCACGCCGCACTTGAGGATATAATCGATCTCCGCATCGAGGATATCCCGGGGGAGTCTATACTCTGGAATGCCCAGGCGAAGCAGTCCGCCAGGGAGGCTGGCAGCCTCGTAAACCGTAGCCTTGTAGCCGAGGCGAGCAAGTTGATAAGCGCAGCTCAACCCGGCGGGTCCAGAGCCGATGACAGCGATCTTCTCCTTAAAGCGGATGTTAGGGGATGGTCGTTCGAGCACCTGCTTTAAGCCAAAGTCGCCGATGAAGCGCTCGACCAGGTGGATGCGCAGGGGATCATCAAAATCCTTGCGGTTGCAGGCTGACTCGCAAGGGTGGAAACAAACCCTTCCGCACACGGCGGGGAAGGGGTTCTCCTGCTTTATCAGTTTCCAGGCTTCCTTGAACTCGCCCTGTTTGGCTAGGAGCATGTATCCCTCGATGTTCTCGCAGGTCGGGCAAGCCTGGTTACATGGTGCGGTCTTGTTACGATAAACCGGCTCGCTGTACTTCCATGAGCCGGTCTTTATATCGAGCGTGGTGCCTGTTGTGCACGATACCACTGGGAAATCGTTCAGTTCGGTTATCTTCACCCTCAAAGCCATACAATAAACCTCGTTTTCACATTTTTACTTGTTGGTAAGCCCTTCTGGCAGCCTCCACATTCGGCTCTGCTCGTTTGGGCATATAGCTTGAGATCGCCATGGCGATGGAGTCCAAGGAGACGATGGCGGTTGCCTTTGCCAGTGCGCCAAGGATAGCTGTATTCACGATCGGCATCCCCACCGAGCCTAGGTGCAAGTCGAGTGCGATTGCGCTCGCATCCACCGTTGCCACCTTGTACTTTTTATCCAAGTCGAATGAACCGGGGGATTTATCGCTGTTTATCAGTATGACTCCACCGGGTTTCAAGCCCTGGGTTACATCCTGGGTTTGCACCAGGGATGCATCGAGGATCACGATGTGGTCCGGCTGGTATATCTCGCAGCGCAGGTTTATTGGCTTATCATCGAAGCGGATGTAGGCTGTAACCGGCGCCCCCCTCCTTTCCACGCCGAATACGGGGAAGGACTGCGAGTACTTGTCTTCCGTGAACAGCGCCTGGGCGAGGATGTTGGAGGCGACCACGCTTCCTTGACCCCCTCTGCCGTGAAATCTTATCTCGATCACTTTTTTGCGTTCCTTTGGATGATAGGTAACTTGTTTCTATGGGACGAATCTCTAAAAGAGCTTATCTGGGACAACTGCCTGTAAAATAATGACTTTTTATCATTCTTCCTAAATAAGTATAATAACATGTTAAGTCAAAGTCAAACCGATTTTGATATTACTAAAAAAGGTGTATCCAAAGACTTAATAGTCATTTAACCACTAAGCCACAAAGGCACAAAGGAAGAGCTAATCGCGTGATACCGGATATATTTAATTCTGGATATGACCTTGATTGTATGGTATCATCAAATACCTGTAAAGATCTAGGTTGAACCTTTATAATCTAATAATCATGGCAGATTCCTGGAGAAAAATCTTCAGAAAACGAAGCGAAGACAATAGCCCTCAAAACGATATAGATAACAAGAGGATATTGTTCGAGAAACTCGCCTTTGAGCATATAGATAGCCTCTATAGCACTGCCTTGCGAATGACCAAAAATGCCTCCGACGCAGAGGATCTGCTCCAGGAAACCTTCCTCAAAGCCTTTCGTTTCTTTGAAAAATTTGAGCGGGGCACCAACTTCAAAGCTTGGATATTCAAGATCCTGACCAATAGCTATATCAATCGCTACCGCAAGCAATCCAAGGTGCCTCAACAGGTCTCCTATGAGGATGTAGCTCCCTTTCAGCAGGACGATGTACAAATCGAACCTCAGGAACAACAGGTGGAAGATGTGGAACTGGTCGCCTTTACCGAAGAAGAGATCACAAATCTTACAACCGAGATCTTTGATGACCAGATAAAACAGGCGATCGATGAACTACCTTTCGACTTCAAGATAGTGCTGATTTTATCGGATATTGAGGGCTTCAGCTACAAGGAGATCGCCTCCATGCTCCATATCCCAATTGGTACTGTCATGTCTCGGCTGTATCGGGGAAGAAAATTGCTCCAGAAAGCGTTATATGATTATGCAGTAGAAAACGGGTACATCAAGTCGAAGCTATAAACTGAATTGGTTATGGACTGTAGGGAAGCGAAACGGGTACTCTTCAGGTACCTTGACGGCGAGCTGGAAGATGACAAACGGTTCGACCTGGTCGAACACCTAAAGATCTGCTATCACTGCCAGGTATTCTACGGCGGGCAAAGGGCGTTCAAAGAGCTTATTTGCAAGGTCAAAAAAGACCAAGCCCCCGAAGCATGCAGAGAATCGATCCGTTCAATGATCGACCAGGAGTGCTGCAAGCAAAAACAAACCCAAAGCAAGGGCATCCAATTCTTCATCAACAATAAAAATGCCCTAATATCAATAGCAGCAACAGTTGTCTTGATCTTATTATTGCCTGCTTATTTTATTTTAGTTCATCGCCAGTTCGTGCCCGATCTAGAAGCCATGGTATTGCAATACAACGACACCAAGGTGCTCCAGATGCACTCTAATAGGAAAAGCGAGGTAGAGAAATGGCTCAGCCAGGCAATACAAAGACCAATAGCCATTCCATGTCCCAAGGCCATGGGAGTTGAACTTATTGGGGCAAGATGTTGTCGAAACAACCATCAAACCGTCGGGTTGGTTCAGTACAACACCAAGGGCAAAAATATTTCATTGTTCATCACTCCACACAGTAATAAGATCCCCCAAAGAGTAGAATCGGTTACCGTTGAAGGTTACAGGTTCGATGCCGTAACCATAAAAGAGGTTAATATCGTAAGATTACCATCGCAACCTAATGATTATTACTTCGTTTGCTGCCTGGATCGACAAGCCACTTTCGAGATAGCATGTAAAGCCTGCAATTATCTCAAGAAGACCGAGGCAATTGTTCTATACCTTCCTGGCATCGAACAGACGGTTGACAGTCGTCCAGGTTTTAATGGGTAAATGGTTAATAAGGGAATCAGCAATCCTCGGAGGATCTCCTTTATCGGTACCGGCAGGGTAGGATGCGCGCTGGCTATTGCATTTCAGAAGGCAGGACATATCATAGTCAACCTTTACTCTAAGCCGCTCGAATCAGCTCATCGCGCAGCTCGTTTCCTGGACCAGATCAAGGTAGTTAATGGCCTAGATCAGGCTATTCAGGGCACAGAAATACTGATCATCTCGGTTCCAGATCATGCTTATAAGGAATGGGCTAGCTGCTTTTCCGAGCTAGAAGGACTGGATCGCAAGATGATAATCGCAAACACTTCCGGCATAATTCCCTCCAGCCAACTCAGGATCGATAATGATGAACCAGCATTTCTGGTAGGTTCTATCCATCCCATGATGAGCTTTGCGGAGCCTTTGCGATCCGCTGAGAGGCTGGCAGGCATCTACTTTGCCATCGAGGGAGACGAGGAGGCGATCAAGCCCTTAAGCGAGCTGGTGCTTAGCATCGATGCTAAGCCGATTAGAGTTGACAGCAGGCGCAAACCCTTGTACCACGCTGCCTGCATCTTTGCTTCCAATTTCCCTTATTTGCTTGCTCACCAGGCAAAAAGCCTACTTGAGATATGTGAGCTTGAGCCTCCTGGAAACATCATTGGTATGATCGCCAGCCTGATGAGAGAAACAGTAGAAAATATAGCGGAACTGGAAATAGATAGCTCATTGACCGGACCGATTCCCCGCGGGGACTTCGAGGCGATCAAGATGCATCTGGAGGAACTTGAGAACCTCCCAGTCAATGATGAAAACAAGGTGCTTGCCGAGCTGTACAAGCAGCTAAGCATCGCTTATGCGCGCATGGCATCAAAAAAAGGATACCTGGATGCAGAGATTCTTGGTAAGCTTTGGCATCTATTGAGGCGATAAACCAGGCAAGATATATATCTATTGCTCAACATTCACTTCCCATTCAACGCCGATCTGGTAAGCAAAGCCCTTTAATGAATCGGAAGAAAACTCGATGCGATCCTGGACAGATACATAAAAATAGGAGCCGTGTTTCAGGTTGAATATCGCACCCAGTTCCGGCGTGAGTCGAAAGGTCGTGGTCTTGTCACGCTGTGCTCCATAGGTCAAGTAGCCGTAGCCTATGGATGCTCCCGTGTATGGCGACCATCTGCGGATGGTCAGGTCGTAGAAGCAATAGTAAGCGCCGCCAAAAAAATTGGCGATAAGAAGGCTGCTTCCACCTTCTATGGCAGGATCCGAAGGGCTGCTTGAAGAAGCGAAATCTATGCCGAAGCGCAGCGATAAGCTCTCCGAGGGTTTCTTAATACCATATAATGCAAAAGCGTTGGCATTGTTCCTCTTACCATTAAACTGCGAGTCCCAGTAGGTGAAACTGAATCCCATGCCCCATCCCTTGAAGGAAAAGGAATCCCTTGCCTTCAAAAGTACAACCGTTGTCAGGATGAAAAACAATACAAACCCTTTTTTCATAACACAATCCAGCGCTTAAACCTTTAATTTTATTTTACAATTTAGGATTATACATAGATTTGTCTAAATTTTCAGGCTGAACTATACTACAGCTTTGGATCAATCGAAAAGGAGTTCGGCATGAAAGCGATCTTGAAATCAGTATTGGGTCTTATAACAGGTCTTATTTTTCTATTCGGCTCCGATGTTTGCGGAGAGCAGATAACCGTTGGCAAGAACGGCTCCTATGACTATAATACGATAACTCAAGCCCTTGAGAATAGCTTTTTCGGCGATGTGATACTAGTGGCAGATGGCAACTATACTTCATTGAATGGGGAGATCTTTCCATTGGAGCTTGTATCCGGCGTTGTTCTCAAGAGCATGGACGCAGGCTATAGACCAAGAATCGATGCTGGAAAGAGCGAAAGGGTAGTAGTCGGAGATCTCCTCTCCTTAGCTGGAGGCACTCGGATCGAGGGATTTTATATTACAGGAGGGGAAGCTAAATATCAGTACGATGATATTGGCGCCGGGATATATTTGACCGATTCCAACTTGACCATCAGTCGCTGCATCATCACCGGCAACCATGCAGCCAAAGGAGGAGCGGTCGGTGCCCAGAGAAGCCGGATCCGCATCGAGCATTGCACAATAACTGGTAATATCAGCGATGAGCGAGGCGGGGGCATATATATTGAGGATAGCAAGATCGAGATCATCAATTCTGTAATCTGGGGAAACACCGATGATGCATCATTCGAGCGGAGTGAGATGGTGATCAGCCATTGTAATATCGGCAATGGAGCCAGTGGAGATCTGAATTCTGTCTTTGGTGCACCACCTCGTTTCAACGATCCTGCTTCGGGGGATTTTAGCCTCGGTTTCTATTCACCCTGTATCGATCGCGGCTTGGTTATGGGGACTCACTACCAGGGAAACGCACCTGACATAGGCGCTTATGAGAGCATTTACTTCGGTCCCGTGGAGTTGCCTGAACCTGTGAGATTCACCATCGGCGATGGCGGGGACTTTCCAAGCATCACCCTTGCATTGAGGGAGTGTAACCTGCCGGGAAGCCGCCTTGATATACTGCCCGGCAGGTATGGCATCGACTCCGATGAGGAATTCCCCATCATCCTGTATGGAGTTAGCTTGAATGGTATGCCAGGAATAAGCTCAGATCAGAATGTAACCATAGTGGGGAATGTGTCTTATTCGACAATATATAGCGCCTATGATGGCAATTATAGTCTTATAAATCTAAACATTACCGGCGGGGGGATGAGCGGTGTGAGAGTCCTTCACGGCTCACCGACCATTAGTGGCTGTGGATTCTTCGATAATTATGGCTACCAAGGAGGTGGGCTCTACGCCTATGACTCTAATCTGAGCCTCGATAACTGCGTATTTTCTGGAAATAGGGGTGTTCTTGGCGGAGGCGCATTCCTGGGGAGAAGAACCGGTGGCAGTATTTCTGATTGCCAGTTCGTAAGCAATCAATCCGAACAATCAGGCGGCGCCATCGCCATGGAAGGATGTTCGACGACCTTTATCGATTGCCTGTTCAAGGATAACTCTTCCCAGCGCGATGGAGGTGGCATAAGCTGCGACTTTCACTCAAACCCACGCCTTTATAAATGCATCATCAGGGGTAACATTGCCCCGGCAAATGGAGGGGGGATGCAGCTCATAAGTTCGCCAGCGGAGCTTTTCAATACTCTATTCTTCGATAATCGTGCGGATAAAGGAGCAGGGATCTTCGCTTATGCTGCAAATCCACGCATAATAAACTGCACCTTTGCGATGAATGAGGCGAGCGAGACCGGCGGCGCCCTGTGCGGGATGCTGAATGCTATGCCAACGATAACCAATACGATAATGTATCCTAATAAGCCTGTGGAGATGGCATTCTACTCGGGCAACGCACAGGTAAGCTACAGCGACATCAGGCTCGGTTGGGAGGGAGAGGGAAACATCGATGCTGATCCCTGCTTTGTGGATTCAAATGGTGATTTTCGGCTGCGAGCCTATTCTCCATGTATTGATACTGCCACTAGCGAGGCTTCGCCACAGGATGACCTTGATGGCAATCAGCGACCAAATCCTCAGCATGGAGGGTTTGATATGGGAGCTTATGAGTACTACAGCGAGTATTTGCCTATCCATATCGCTGGCTACATGAACACAAACATCTCAAGCGCTGAAGGGGGAATCTTCACCATGTTCGCATACCTCAAGGACTACAGCCGCAATGGCATAGACTCCGTAGATATCTACATACTGGGCAGCCCAAGCGGCATCTTGCTTACTCCTGATCCCTCGACCCCTGGTGTTTATATATTTCCAGCGGTTGTCCTGCCAAAAGGGGTAGAACCGGCTCGATTTACATTGGAGTTGATGCCAATAAAGATAGGAGGATCCAAAGGGATTCCCTGGCCATATCTTTGGGTGCAAGAATAATCTTAGGCTCTTATAGCGATGTATATTCCCATTTTTTTCTAATAGGGGTAGGAAAGACCGGTTGCCCGGTCTTCCCTCACCCAAGTTTAGGAAAGGAGTCGGGGGATGGGGCTTCTCCTCCTTTTTTTCTTTGCGTCTTTGCGTCTTTGCGTGATCAATTCTTTCTTTTCTGGGTCTTTGCTTGATCCTCCTTTCTTCTTTGCGTTTTTGTCATTCCCGCCCCGCACCAAGTGCCAGGTAAACTCCGGCGGGCATCCAGCCTCCCCCCTCCCTGTCATGCCCGCGCCGCATCAAGTGCGGGGCGGGAATGATAGAAGAGGGGTGGCTCGCCCCTGGGGGAGACAGGGTGTATAATCCCTGCAACACCATTACTTGACCGCTTGCTTACAATCAATGCTCGGATAAGGAAGTCGCCCCCTTAAACAACACTCCTGCAACGCTATCACGGTATCACTTCCTCTTCGTGCCTTTGTGCCTTGGTGGTTAAAAAACGCTTTTTGCCATACAATCGATCTTCG